>NZ_CP070982.1:5272327-5616659 GCF_018417595.1 Pseudomonas entomophila | reverse complement strand
GAACTTGCCGGTGATCGTGTGGATCTGCTCAAGCAAGGCCACAGCCTGTGGCGATAAGGGTACAACGTGGATGTCACCGGCCATCTTCGTACCCCTTGTGGAGAAGGGCACTCCGTCCAGCGCCGGGCGGGTGTCGGGGATCTCCCAGATTCCGCGCTTGAGGTCGAACTCGTTCCAGCGGGCGAAGCGCAGTTCGCTGGAGCGTACGAATACATGCAACGACAGCATCACCGTGAGGCGCGTGAGCGGGCGACCTCTGTAGTCCTCGATGCATGCCAATAGCTCTGGGAGCCGCGATAGGGGTAGTGCGGGTCGGTGAGTTACCCGTGGTGTCTTGATCGAGCCATCGAGATCGTGAGCTGGGTTCGCTGTGATCAGCCGCAGCCGTTTGGCTTCGCGCATGATGCTTTGCAGGTAGTTCTTGATCCTGAGCGCCACGTCGATGGTGCCGCGCTTCGTCACGGCTTCCAGTGGCTGCATGAGGTCGTGGGTGTCCAACTCAACGATTGCTCTGGCACCGATCAAAGGGAATACGTGAGTCTTCAAACGGCTGAGCACTGTCTTGGCGTGGCCGGGCGCCCACTTCGGCACCATGCTCGCGTGCCACTCGAGCGCAACGCTTTCGAAGGTGCGGCCGTTGATCACGGCCTGGGTCTTGGTTTGTTGCTTGTACTGGATGGGATCTATGCCGCTGGCGAGCTGCTGCTTGATCTCGAAGCGCTTGCGGCGTGCGTCGCCCAACCCAACCACCGGATAGCTGCCGAGGGCGGTCAGGCCTTCGCGGCCATCGGGTTTCACGTACCTGAGCCGCCAGCCCTTGCGGCCGTTGGGTTGCACAAGCAGGTAAAGACCGTCGCCGTCGAAGAGCTTGTACTCGCGCTCTCTGGGCTTTGCCGTGCGACAGGTGGTGTCTGTAAGCGGGGCAGTGGTGCGTGCCATAAGGGTAGTCTCCGATATCGAAACGGACCTCTATCCTTAAAACTACCCTTATTAGCGCTGGCCACCCTCGGAATCCGACGGAACGCCAAAACGAAAAAACCCGCCAGAAGGCGGGTTTTTCGGGGGGTCCAGAGATTTTGAAAGCTTTCTATGGAACCTTGAATGGTGCCGGCACCAGGAATCGAACCCGGGACCTACTGATTACAAGTCAGTTGCTCTACCATCTGAGCTATACCGGCACAGGGGCGTCATTATAGCGATGGAATCGCGGCTGTAAACCACTTCGTTGCATTCATCGCTAAAACCCCTAAGTCACCGAGGCGAAAGGAGAATTTTCCTACCAGCCACGGTGGATGCTGTTGATGCTCGGCTCAGGCTTGCCTGGGTTGAAGAACAGCTTGCCGTTGTCACAGCCGCGCTTGCGGCAGCTGCCGTCGACGTTGTGCAGCGGCAGGCCGCGGTCGCCGCCGAGCTGCATGCCGGGCATGTTCCAGTCGAGCGGGGCGGGTTGGCTGCTGGCGGTGTTGCCGGCGCAGCCGGTCATGGCCAGGGCGAGGGTCAGCAGGGCGAAGGGCTTGGCGTGTTTCACGTGTTCGAGTCCGTTCCGGGATCAGTCTTTGTTCAAAATGCGCTGGATGGTGCCGCCGCAGGCCATGTAGCAGGAATCGTAGTCGTTGCCGCAACTGTAGCTGCTCCCCGTCGAGAAGGGGTAGCTCGGGTGGTAGCAACTGTGACGCGCTTCCTTCTTGCTCTTGCCGTTCTGGCAGTACTGGTAGGCCCTCATCTCGGCCTGGTACAGCGCGCGTTCGCTGTTTTCCTGCAACCGCGCCATCTGCTGGCAGTGGTTGCGCTGCGCGGAGCAGCTGTTGATGCAGTTCATGCCATGCGCGCTGGGCGGTGGCGAGTATCTATAGCTGTAGCTCGGGCCACAGCCGGCCAGCGGCAGGCAGGCCAGTAGCAGGGCCGCGAGGCCCTTGCGGGAAAATGCCATTCGGGGTGCAGTCCTTGATCATTCGTCGCTGAACTCCAGCAGGTCGCCCGGTTGGCAGTTCAGTGCGCGACACAGCTTCTCCAGGGTCTCGATCTTGAAACCCTTGATCTTGCCGTTCTTCAGCAGCGACAGGTTCGCTTCCGTGATACCGATGATTTCCGCCAGGTCCTTGGAACGCATCTTGTTCCGGGCCATGACGACGTCGAGGCGGATGATTATCGGCATAGGGAGCGGTTAGACATAACAGTTGTGTTCATCGCTGATGGTCTTGGCGTCACGCATGAGCAGCGAGAAGGCACACAGCAGGATGCCTTTCATGATCTCGTAGACAGCCAGCGATGATACACCGATCGAGACGCTGAAGCTCCTTTCCCCGGCAGGCAGGTCGATGGCCAGGGCCAGGCCCTGGAAGGTGTCGATCACCGGCCACAGCAGTGGCATGCCAATGCACAGCAGGCCGACCCACCACAGCAGCTTGATGTTGGCGTTGGTCCACGTCTGGCCCTTGGACAGCCGGTGGAAGAACAGGCCGGTCATGCCCAAGGCCACGGCCGAGATGCTGGTGGGGATCATGTCCAGTGTCAGGACCAGGCCGATGGCCAGGGGCGAGGGCTGGAAGTCGGGCGCCAGCAGCAGGGGCATCTGGTCGCCGTGGGCCTGCAGGTAGGCGGACTGCACTTCGGGGAAGTCGAACAGCCATAGCATGGGGGTGCCGAGCAGTTCTACCGCAGCGGTCGTCCAGGCGAGAAAGGCGGCGAATGCGCCAATGGTGCGTAGGCGCGAACGCGCATAGGCCACGGATCTACTGTTCATGGGGTGCCTCCGTACAGTGATGAACGGGGCGGATTATTCTTGAATAATTATCGTAATACAATAATTAATTGGATGATTGTGCTGATGGTGACACTTTGCCGCAGGGGAGGTGGCGCCTTGTGGGGTTTGCGGCGGCCTTTTTGCCTGCAAGGCTGGCTCCTACAGGGGCGGGGTTTGGGCTGGATAATATAATTTACGAAGCTTTCAGCAGGCTTTAAGGGGTTTTCACTGTTTGTGGACGATTGCTCGCGACAAATAATTAGTCTGAGTCTATCGTTTTGACTTATTCGATCAGCTCAGCTAATCTTGTGTTCATTATGTTGAACAGTAAAGCTTTCAAGCTCCTCTCCACCTCCCGCCTGGTTTCCCGTGAACGTCACTGGACCGGCGACCTCTAGTTCCTCCCTCCCTCTTCAGCCTTAAACGTCTTTTTCCGGCGCCGATGACTGCGCGCCCGGCTGCTGTCGCCCATGGGAGGGCACCATGCGTTCCTGGATCTATCTGATCGTCGCCATCACCTTCGAGGTGATCGGCACGGCGTCGATGAAACTCGCCGCCACTCATTTCCCCGTGATGGGGCATGTGGTCATGTACGTCATGATCTGTCTGTCGTATTTCTTCTTGGCCCTGGCGGTCAAGCGGGTGCCGGTGGGCGTCGCTTACGCGCTGTGGGAGGGGTTCGGCATCGTGTTGATCACCCTGATCAGCGTGCTGTGGCTGGGTGAAAGCCTGGGTTGGACCAAGGCCCTGGGCCTGGCGGTGATGATCGCCGGTATCCTGCTGGTAAAGGCGGGTACCCGGTCAAAGGCTGTCGATCGTGAAGGGGAGGCGCTGCCATGTTGATCCCGTTCGCCTGGCTGGGCCTGGCCATCGCGCTGGAAGTGCTGGCCAACCTGTTGCTCAAGTACTCCGACGGCTTCCGCCGCAAGGGCCTGGGCGTGGCCTCGATCCTCTGCGTGCTGGCGGCCTTCACCGCGCTGGCCCAGGCGGTGCAGGACATCGAATTGTCGCTGGCCTATGCCATCTGGGGTGGCTTCGGCATCCTCGCCACCGTGGCCATGGGTTGGGCCTTGTTCGGCCAGCGCCTGGCCGGTCGCGGCTGGCTGGGGCTGGTGCTGCTGCTGGTGGGCATGAGCCTGCTGAAACTGGCCTGAAATCCCCTCGTTCGAGGGTGGTTAGAGCGTTTGGCTGGAATGCTTATGCACAAGGAGCATTTGCGCCTTGCACAAAAGGCATGCCGGCCGACGCTACCACCTGTCTTTGCGCAAAGGCCTGTTTTTTCTGGCTTTCACGGTTTCAGTGGAATAAGCAACGCGGCGCAAATAGCGCTTTTCTCCAAGACCAGCCGATTTTCATCACAAGCTTGTTCACAGACTTATCCACAGGTTGTCAAGCCTCCTGCGGCGATCCGTCGCGCTCGGCCAGCAACAACAGATTGCGTGGCGTGAGGGGGTAGTCGCAGAACACGCCGACGCGTACTGCGTAGCCTTGCTCGCGCAGGAACAGTGCGCGATCGAGCACCAGCCACATCTCCAACGGTCGTCGGAACAGGTTGCGCACCAGCTCGAGGTTGCGCACCTGGGCCAGGCGCTGCCAGCCCATCGCCTCCAGGCTGGTCCAATCGGGATCTCCACTCAGCGCCACCTGCTTGAGGTCGGCCAGGTCGCGGCAGTACTGCTCGAAGGGCTTTGCCAGCCAGCTGACGGGTAGCGAGGGGGTCGGCAGGTAGTCGTCCACGCCGCGTTGCTGGCGTTGCAGCAAGTCGAAGCCCAGGCGGCGGGCCATGGAGGTGTCGCGCTGGCGGCGTGTCCTGAGGCTGGACGTCACCGCCTCGCTTAGCGGCAGGCCCAGGTCTTCCTGAGTCAGAGCCAGGGTCGAGGCCTGCGCGGCTGCTGACATTGCATGGTAATGCTTGCCCTGGATGCGGTTGTAGCAGCAGGGGGCCACTGCGATCTGCTGGCACCCCTGTTGGCTGGCCGCTCGCAACAGGCGCACGTGCAGGTCGCCGCAGGCGTGCAGGGCGACTGCGCTTTTGCCGCCATCAAGGTGCTGGATACTGTCGGCAGCCATGACGTCCTGGTGCACATGAGTGGCGGGCAGGTGGTGATGGTCGCTCAGGGCCTGGCCGGCGTCGACCAGGTCGACGTCGTACTCCAGGCAGGTCAGTTGTTGGCCGGGCTGCAGCAAGCGGCGGCCCAGGTGGCCTTTGCCGGAGCACCAGTCGAGCCAGTGGTGCGCGGGCTGCGCGAACGTCAGGCGGCTGGCGAAGGCTTCGATCTGTTGCCACTTGCGGCCGGGGACGTTGACGTCGAGGCGGTGGCCGGCGGGGTGCAGGCCGGCGTCGGGCAGTTCGCCCACCTCGGACAGGTGCTGTGCCCGCTCGGCCAGCTGCGCAAAGGGTGCCGGGGCGCAGAGGTGCTCGGGGTGTTGCTGGGCGGCTTCGGCTTGTTCCAGGGTGCGTTGGCGCAGCCAGTGGGACAGTTCGGGGTGCTCGGTTTCCCAGCCTATTCGCACGTGAGTGAAGGGGCGGGGGCGCCACAGGTGCTGATGCTCAACGAGGAAGTGGTCGAGGGCCTGGAAGCGCTCTTGGAGTTGGTCGTTTTGCAGATAGGGCGTCGTGTTCATTCAAGCACCGGGGCGCTGTCGATAGGGGCCGCTTCGCGCCCCATCGCGGCACAAGGCCGCTCCTACAGGGACCGCGCAACACCTGGCGATGGTGCGCGATCGTCACAGGCTCAACGCCCCTGGCTGGCGTCCACGCGCAGCCAGCGCTCCAGCAGCTTGAAGCCCTGCACCAGGAAGAACGAGATCAGCAGGTAGAACACCCCGGCGGCAAAGAAGATCTCCACCGGCAGGTAGGTCCGGGCAATGATGGTCCGCGCCATGCCGGTCAGTTCCAGCAGCGTCACGGTACTGGCCAGGGCGCTGGCCTTGAGCATCAGGATCACTTCGTTGCTGTAGGCTGGCAGGCCGATGCGCGCGGCGCGCGGCAGCATGATGTAGAACAGCGCCTTGCCGCGGGACATGCCCAGCGCCCGGGCGGCTTCGATCTCGCCCCTGGGGATCGCCTGCAGCGCGCCGCGCAGGATTTCGGCGATGTAGGCGGCGGTGTGCAGGGTCATGGTCAGCACCGTGCACCAGAACGGATCGCGCAGGTACGGCCACAGTGAGCTGTCGCGCACCAGGTCGAACTGGGCCAGCCCGTAGTAGACCAGGAACAGCTGCACCAGCAGCGGGGTGCCGCGGAAGAAGAAGATGTAGCCGTAGGGCAGGGCGCGCACGTACCAGTGGCGCGACGAGCGGGCGATGCCCAGCGGAATGGCCAGGATCAGCCCGGCGATGACCGCGATGGCCACCAGCTCCAGGGTCAGCGTCGCACCCTGGGCCAGGCGTGGCAGCCACTTGATGATGACTTCCCAGTTCATTTATTCGGCCCTCATGAAGCCGCGAGCGGCGCGCTTTTCCAGGAAGTGCATGCCCGTCATGGCGATGACGGTCAGGCCCAGGTAGATGCACGCGGCGACCGCGTAGAAGGTGAACGGCTCCTTGGTCACGGTCACGCCGATCTGCGCGTGGCGCATGATCTCTTCCAGGCCGATCACCGAGACCAGCGCGGTGTCTTTCATCAGGATCATGAACAGGTTGCCCAGGCCCGGCAGGGCGATGCGCCACATCTGCGGCAGGATGATCCGCGAGAGGATGCGGCCTTTCGACAAGCCGAGGGCCAGGCCCGCTTCACGGTGGCCCTTGGGGATGGCCAGGATCGCGCCGCGGAACACTTCCGTGGCGTAGGCGCCGAAGCACAGGCCGAGGGCGATCACGCCGGCGGCGAAGGCGCTGAGTTCCAGGCCCGGCATGTTGAACAGCGCGCCGAGGCTGTTCATCAGCCCGACGGTGCCGAAATAGATGAGCAGCACCCAGAGCAGTTCGGGTACACCGCGCACCAGTGTCGAATAGGTGCCGCCAAGCCATTGCAGCGGCTTGACCGAAGAAGTCTTGGCCAGGGCGCCGAGCAGGCCCAGGACCAGCCCCAGCAGCAGGGCGCAGAGCGCCAGTTTTACCGTCATCAGGGTGCCGGCCATCATGGCCGGACCGAAGCCGTGCAGGTCGATATTCATGGGTAAGTTTGTTCAAGGGACAGGCATCGCCATGGCGGCGATGCCTGTCGGGGCGAATCAATAGATGCTGAACGGGAAGTACTTGTCGTTGATCTTCTTGTAGGTGCCGTCGGCGACGATTTCCTTCAGTGCGGCATTGAGCTTGTTGCGCAGCTCGTTGTCACCCTTGCGCACGGCAATACCGACCTTGTCGCTTTCGTTGACCGGCTCACCCTTGAACTCGTAGTCCTGGCCAGCCTTCGACTTGAGCCAGTCGTAGTTGGCGTACTTGTCGGCCAGGATGGCGTCGACACGGCCGGAGGTCAGGTCCAGGTAGGCGTTTTCCTGGCCATCATACAGGTTGACCTTGAACTCGCCGTCCATGCCGCCGTTGTCATCCAGCCAGGTCGCGGCCTGGGTGGCGCGCTGGGTGCCGATGGTCTTGCCCTTGAGCGAGGCGCGGTCGGTCTTGAAGTCGACCTTCTTCGGTGCGATGAACTGTTGCTTGTTCGAGTAGTACGGGTCGGTGAAGTCCACCGCCTGCTTGCGCTCATCGGTGATCGACAGCGACGAGACGATGAAGTCGAACTTCTTGGCGTTCAGGGCCGGGATGATGCCGTCCCAGTCGGAGGTGACCACTTCGCACTCGACCTTCATCTTGGCGCACAGGGCGTCGCCGATGTCCTTGTCGAAGCCGACGACCTGGCCGCTGGCATCCTTGTTGTTGAACGGTGGGTAGGCAGCTTCGATACCCATGCGCAGTTTTTCCGCGGCCATTGTGTTGGCCGACATCACCAGCGTGGCAGCAGCTGCCAGGAAGAACTTCTTGTAAGTCTGCATGTATTGCTCCGTTAGCGGTGGCTGGACATGAATTGCTTGCAACGCGCCGAGGTCGGGTTCTCGAAGACCTGCTGCGGCGATCCCTGCTCTTCGACCAGGCCCTGGTGCAGGAACACCACTTCACTGGACACCTGGCGGGCAAAGTTCATCTCGTGCGTCACCAGCAGCATGGTACGGCCTTCGTCGGCCAATGCGCGGATGACGTTAAGCACTTCCTGGACCATTTCCGGATCGAGCGCCGAGGTGGGTTCGTCGAACAGGATGACCTTGGGCTTCATGGCCAGGGTGCGGGCGATGGCGGCGCGCTGCTGCTGGCCACCGGAAAGCTGGGCGGGGTAGCTGTGGCGCTTGTCGAAGATGCCGACCTTGTTCAGCAGCGCCTCGGCGTGCTCGATGGCTTCAGACTTGCTCTGGCCAAGCACGCGGCGTGGCGCCTCGATGATGTTGTCGAGGATCGACATGTGCGGCCACAGGTTGAAGTTCTGGAAGACGAAGCCGATCTCGCTGCGCAGGCGGTTGATCTGGCGGTTGTCGGCGGCGACCAGGTCACCGTTTTTCTGGGCCTTGAGCTTGAGTGCCTCGCCGGCGACGAGGATCTCGCCTTGATGCGGGTTCTCGAGCAGGTTGATGCAGCGTAGCAGGGTGGACTTGCCGGAGCCGGACGACCCCAGGATGGAGATCACGTCACCGTCGCGCGCGGTCAGCGAAATGCCCTTGAGAATTTCCTGCTCGCCGTAGCGTTTGTGCAGGTTGCGGATTTCCAGCGCGGGCGTGGCCTGGGCCATGTGCGGTCCTCATGTGTTCGGGTGCGTTCCCAGCTGTTGGCGGCCTTCCTGGCGAGCGCCACGCTAGCATAGCGGCATAACGGCGGCCAACCGGGTCGCGGGGGGCTCAGGTCGCTGGTGGGACAGTTTGTCGCATCGTTGCAGTGGACTGTCGCGAGGATGTCCGCAACGGCGTTTTGCCCAGCGCCGGAGCCTTGATGAAAAAAGGCGCGATGGTGCCAGCTTTGGCCCTGTCTGGGAAGCCGTTTTTGCCCGGGTGGCGCTTTGTTCATGATTGTCTCGGGAGGAGGTTGCGCCTGGTGGTTGCGCTTTCGTGTGCCCATCAATCGTGCGCAGGTGTTACCGGGGAGCACCTTTGGTGCGTTTGTAAGTGGGTATTTCAGTAATCCGGACTTGGCATGGGGTTTTGGTGGCCTTTCGGTCAAAGCTTGGCAGAATGCCCTGCAAGCCGCGTCGTTATTGGCGGCTGACAGATTTCAGACGAAAGTGGTTTTCACCTGGCCCGCTTATTGCCATCTGGAAACCACTGAATGCGGCAGCGCCCACTTACACCCTCGGCGCGCCGGCAGTCATTCGTGTAGTCCACCTCCTTACAAAGGTAGTTTTATGAGCGGTAACAATTCCAATGACCTCGCTCAGGGGCTCAAGCAACGGCATGTGACCATGCTGTCCATCGCTGGCGTCATCGGCGCCGGCCTGTTCGTCGGTTCCGGCCACGCCATCGCTGCCGCCGGCCCTGCCGTGCTGCTGGCCTATGCCGCCGCGGGTACGTTGGTCGTGCTGGTGATGCGCATGCTCGGTGAAATGGCGGTCGCCTCGCCGGACACCGGCTCCTTCTCCACTTATGCCGACCGCGCCATCGGGCGTTGGGCCGGTTTCACCATCGGTTGGCTGTACTGGTGGTTCTGGGTCCTGGTGATCCCGCTGGAAGCCAACGCCGCTGCGGCCATCCTCCATGCCTGGTTCCCGGCCGTGGACCTTTGGGCCTTCTCCCTGATCATCACCCTGGCGCTGACCGTCACCAACCTGTTCAGCGTGAAGAACTATGGTGAGTTCGAGTTCTGGTTCGCCCTGCTCAAAGTACTGGCGATCATCGGCTTCATCATCGTCGGTTGCGCCGCCATGTTCGGCATGGTGCCAAGCAGCCAGGTGAGCGGTATCAGCCACCTGTTCGACACCCAAGGCTTCATGCCCAACGGCCTGGGCGCCGTGCTGGCCGCCATGCTGACCACCATGTTCTCGTTCATGGGTACCGAGATCGTCACCATCGCCGCCGCCGAATCGAAAGACCCGGGCAAACAGATCAGCAAGGCCACCAACTCGGTAATCTGGCGTATCTGCCTGTTCTACCTGGTGTCGATCTTCCTGGTCGTGGCCATGGTGCCGTGGAACGATCCGACCCTGGCCGAGAAAGGTTCCTACCAGACCGTCCTCAGCCTGATCGGCGTACCGAACGCCAAGCTGATCGTCGACATCGTCGTGCTGATCGCCGTGACCAGCTGCCTGAACTCGGCGCTGTACACCTCCTCGCGCATGCTGTTCTCCCTGAGCAAGCGTGGCGACGCCCCGGCAGTCGCCCAGCGCACCACCAAGGCGGGTACCCCGCACTGGGCCGTGCTGCTGTCTACCGCCGCGGCCTTCCTGACCGTGTTCGCCAACTTCGTGGCCCCGGCCGAGGTGTTCGAGTTCCTGCTGGCCAGCTCCGGCGCCATCGCCCTGCTGGTGTACCTGGTGATCGCCGTGTCGCAACTGCGCATGCGTGCCCAGCGTGAAGCCAAGGGCGAGAAGATCTCGTTCAAGATGTGGATGTTCCCGGGCCTGACCTGGGCGACCATCGCCTTCATCATTGCCGTGCTGGTGGTGATGGCGCTGCGTGAGGATCACCGTGCCGAGATCATCGCCACTGCGATCCTGAGCATCGGTGTGGTTGCGACCGGCCTGCTGGTGCACCGCAAGCGTGGCACCGCCGCGCGGGTTGCGCTGGATAGCTGATTCGCTGATGTGAAATGAAAAGGCCGCGACCTGTGAAGGGCGCGGCCTTTTCGTTTGCCTGGGCGGCCCCTTTTGCCGGCAAGGGGCGAGTAGGAGCCGGCTTGCCGGCGAACAGGGCCCGAAAGGTCAGCCGAACTGCTTCTGCTGTTGCTGCTGCTTGGCGACCACCTCGGAAGCGGTGACATAGGCGTCCTGGAACTCATCGCTCTCCAGCCAGGCCATGGTCGCGTCCTCGTCGGTGCCGTCGAGCCATTTGCGGTAGGCGGTGAAGACCATGACGATGTAGTCGGTGGAATGCTCTTCCTTGTGGCCTTTGAGCACCAGTGCCAGCAGCGGATCGACCAGGAACACCGAGATCATCGGCACCAGGCCGTTTTCCTGGGCTTCCTTCATCTTTTCGAACAGGCTGTTGTAGCTGCCCGATTCCATGGCCTTGTTGAACACCTGCTCGACGCTGGCGCTGTCGCCGGCGCTGGCCTTGACCGCCTGGCCGCTGCGCACCATGCGGTTCTGCTTGGCCTTGGCGGCGGCGCGCTTGGCGCGTTTCTGTTGTTTGGTGTTGGTGGCCATGGGTGGATCCTTGGGGTGTCTGGTAAAGGCGCGTATTGAAGCGTAGTTGCCCGGGAAACCCAAGGGTTTCGGTGATCCTTGCTGGCGAACAGGGCCCATGTATTTGCTGGTGGACTGTTCGCCAGCAAGGCTGGCTCCTACAGGGGGCCTGGTGCCGGTTCGTCTTCCTCGAACCCCCGTGAGGCCCGGCCTACCAGTAGCGGGTCCGGCGCATGTGCCACGCGCAGGTCCTTGCCCGGGTAATCCAGCGAATGCAGGAAGTAACGGATGCAGTTGATCCGCGCCCGCTTCTTGTCATCCGACTTGATCACCGTCCATGGCGCGTCGGCGGTGTCGGTATGGAAGAACATCGCCTCCTTGGCGGCGGTGTAGTCCTCCCACTTGTCCAGCGACTTGATGTCGATGGGCGAGAGCTTCCAGTGCTTGAGCGGGTCGTCGCGGCGGGAAATGAAGCGGCGCAACTGCTCCTCGCGGTTCACCGAGAACCAGAACTTGAACAGCAGGATACCGCTGTTGCACAGCATGCGCTCGAGGTCCGGCGCCTGGCGCATGAACTCCAGGTACTGCAGGGGCGAGCAGAAGTCCATGACCTTCTCGACCCCGGCGCGGTTGTACCAGGAGCGGTCGAAGAACACCATTTCACCGGCCGTGGGCAGGTGCTGGACATAGCGCTGGAAGTACCACTGGCCCTTCTCCTGCTCGGAGGGCTTCTCCAGGGCGACGATGCGCGCGCCGCGCGGGTTCAGGTGTTCCATGAAGCGCTTGATGGTGCCGCCCTTGCCAGCGGCGTCGCGGCCTTCGAACAGCACCACGATGCGCTGGCCGGTTTCCTTCACCCAGTTCTGCACTTTCAGCAGCTCGATCTGCAGGTCGTGCTTGGCCTTTTCGTAGTCCTGGCGGCGCATGCGCGTGCGGTACGGGTAGCTGGCCGGCAGGCGCGCCGAGGTACTGTCCTCGCTGCTGCCTTTGCGGGCGTTGGCCACTTCCAGGGCCGCAGGCTGCTGGCTGACCTGGGTGATGGTTTCCGGTTTGCTGGCAGGTTTGCGGGAGCGGGGGCGGCGGGCACGGATGGCTGGCTGAGCGATGGGGGCTACGGCTTCAGCGGGCGAGGGGAGCAGCAAGGGGGATTCGTCGCTCATGGCGGTCCTTTCGATCGATTCGATTTTCCACTCGGCATGCTAGGGGGTAGCGATGGGTGGCTTCTTGATATCAATCAACAGGTCGGAACGAAAAAACACAGGCAACAAAAAACCCGCACTAGGCGGGTTTCTTGTGTCGCTTCGGGTAACTTTGCAACCACCAGAAGCTTGAAGGTGGTGCCCAGAGACGGAGTCGAACCGCCGACACGAGGATTTTCAATCCTCTGCTCTACCGACTGAGCTATCTGGGCGACGAGGTGCATTAAATAGATTTCCGAACCGATCGTCAACGACTTTTTTGAAAAAATTTAAATTAATTCCGTCGCTTACGTTTTCCGGGGTCAATTCGAGGGCGGAACGTAGCCTTCGGCCTGGGCGTAGTCCTCGCCGGCGAAGAACTTGTCCATCTCGGCCTGGATGAATTTGCGGTCCTCGGCATTCATCATGTTCAGGCGCTTCTCGTTGATCAGCATGGTCTGGTGGTCCTGCCACTCCTTCCAGGCTTTCTGCGAGATGTGCTCGAAGATGTCCTGGCCCTTGGCGCCCGGGTACGGTGGGCGGTCCAGGCCGGGGAGTTCTTCGTTGTACTTGCGGCACTTCACGGTGCGGGTCATGGTTTTTCTCCTGCAATCAGTTCGTCGGCCGCGCGTTGCAGCAGCTTCTTGACCGGGGCGGCGAGGCCTAGGCGCGGCGGGGTGGCGAGGTTATACCAGAGCCAGTCGGGCTCGGCCACGTGCGGCCCGACGGGGTCGACACGCACCAGCCAGGGCTCGATGGCCAGCTGGAAATGGCTGAAGGTGTGGGTCAAGCCTGCGAGTGCCTGGCTGCCGGCCAGGCGCAGGCCGTGCTGGTAGGCGAGGTCGTCGAGCTGCGCGAGGTTGTCCAGCTCCGGCAGGCTCCACAAACCGCCCCACAGGCCCGTGGAGGGCCGGCGGTAGAGCAGGATCGCGCCTTCGGGGTTGGTCAGCAGCGGCATCAGGGTCTTGCGTTGGGGTAGGGCCTTGCGCGGCTTGGGCTCGGGGTAGCGGGTCTCTTCGCCGTGCAGGTGCGCTTCGCAGCCGCGCTGCAATGGGCAGATCAGGCAGCTGGGCTTGCTGCGGGTGCACAGCGTGGCGCCCATGTCCATCATCGCCTGGGTGAAGTGGTTGACCCGGGTCATCGGGGTCACGCGCTCGGCGGTGGCCCATAGCTGATTGGCCACCTTGGGCTCACCGGGGTAGCCGGCCTGCGCGGTAAAGCGGGCCAGCACGCGCTTGACGTTGCCGTCGAGGATCGGCGCGCGGATGCCCATGCTGATGCTGGCGATGGCGCCTGCGGTGGAGCGGCCGATGCCGGGCAGCTCGGTGAGCTGCTCGACGCTGCGCGGGAACTCGCCGCCATGTTGCGCGACGACGATCTTCGCGGCCTTTTGCAGGTTGCGGGCGCGGGTGTAGTAGCCCAGGCCCGTCCACAGGTGCAGCACCTCGTCCTCCGGCGCCTCGGCCAGGGCCTGCACGGTGGGCAGGGCCTGCATGAAGCGGTCGAAGTAGTTGAGCACGGTGCTGACTTGCGTCTGCTGCAGCATGATTTCAGAGACCCACACCCGGTACGGGGTGATGCCCTGTTGCCAGGGCAGGTCGTGGCGGCCGTGCTGGTCATACCACTCCAGCACGGCGCTGGAGAACTGCTGGGGTGTCATCGCTTGAACAGCCCCTTGAGCGCATCTTTGAGTTCCGGGCTCACTTTGTCTCCGAGTTTTTCTTCGAGTTTTTCATCGATCTTGTCCTTCAGGCGGTTGCCGGCCAGCTTCGCGGCAACCTTGCCCAGGCCGTCCTGGTCCAGGCGGCAGGCCTTGGCGCCCAGTTCCAGCGGGCCACGGCAGCGCAGCGGCACTTCGATACCGGCAAAGCGCTCGTTGACCTGGCAGGCCGGGTCGGGCATGGCGCGCTGGTCGCCTTCGACGACGATGCCGACGTTGTAGTCCATGCCCAGCACGCGCAGGTCGAGGTCGCCATTGCCGTTGACGGTCAGGCCCGGGATGCGCGCCTTGAGGTCTGGGTTGCTGGCCACGCCGTTGCGGATCACCAGGCTGCCGCGCAGTTCCTGGAACGGCGTGTCCTTGCCCCGGGCCTCGCCGCTGAGCTGCTTGCGGTTGAGGGTGGCGATGGCCTGGCACAGCTGCTGTTCCAGGTTGGCGTTGACCAGCACGCCGTCGTTGATGGTGAAGCTGGCGTTGCCGTTGAGGGTTTCGACCAGCGCCTTCTGGCTGTTGCCGGTGGCGGTCAGGTCGCTGTTCAGGGTCAGCAGGCCTTTGACGGGCGGCGCCTGGTCGGGGCCTTCGCGCTTGATGAAGTGCTCCACCGGTACGCGATTGATCTTGGTGTTCACACCGATCTGCGGCACGGCGGGGCGCACGTCGACCGTGCCCTTGGCTTCGAAGCTGCCATCGTACAGGCCGCCGCGCAGGGTCTGCAGGGTGACCAGGCCGCCTTGGCCGGTGGCCGTGAGCTGGGCGTCGCTGATGGGCAGCTTGTCCAGCACCAGGGCGCCGAAGGACAGGTCGGCCTGCAGGTCGAGGGCGCGCAAGCGGTCCACCGGCAGCAGCTTGTCGTTGCTCCAGGCCTGCTGCGTCGGGGCGTTGGGCAGCGGGGTGGTGCCTGCACCGGCGACGGCGCTGGCTTCCTGCTGTTTCACTTCGGCCTGGCGCGCCGCGGTGGCGCCCTTGGCCTCGTCGCTCTTGGCTGGCAAGTAGCGGTCGGCGTCGAACTTGTCGGCCTTCAGGCGTACGCGCAGGGCTTGCTTGGCGAAGTCTTCCACGGCCACGCGGCCGGTGAAGGTGCTGTCGTCCAGTTTCACCGCCAGGTCTTCCAGCGCCAGGCTGTCGCGGGTGCCGTCGAGGCGGGTCACCAGCTCCAGCTTCTTGAACGCGGCCGGGTCGGCGGTGGCCGGCAGTGGGTGGCCGATGCCGTCGAGGAAGGTACGCAGGTCGAATTGGGCGATGGACAGCCCGCCGCTGACCTGCGGCGCCTTGTCCAGGTCACGCACGTTCAGCTCGCCGAGGGCGCGCAGTTGGTTGGCCGAGACTTTCAGGCCGCTCCATGAGGCGACGTTGGCGGCCAGGTCCACCAGCACCTGGCCCTGGGCGACGAAGGTCAGGGTCTTGCCGGCCAGCGGCTCGCCCGAGGTTTCGCCGGACAGGCGCATGTCTTCGAGGTTGTAGCGCTTGAGCTTGCGGTCGAAGCGCAGTTCGCCGGTCAGTTCGGTGCGTGCCTTGATGTTCGGTTGACTGGCACTGAGGAAGGCGCTGGCCTTGAGCGGAATGTTGATGCCTTCGTGCACGGCGCCGGTGCTCAGCTGGATGCTTTCGGCACCGTAGCTCTGGCCGGCCTTCTCGTCGGTGTACAGCACCCGGGCGTTGTTGACGGTCAGGCTGTCGATATCGAGCTTGACCATGCGCTCGCTGGCTTCGGGCTTGGCAGGTGGGTTGGCCGATGCCTCGCCCGGGGTGGCGGCAGGTGCATTGGCGGGCGTCGCGTCAGGCAGTGGTTTGCCGATGTCTTCCCAGTTGCCGTGGCCATTGGCGTCACGGGTCAGGGTCAGGTTCAACCCCTCGACGCGTACATCGCTCATCTGCACTTCGCGGCGCAACAAGGGCAGTACGCGTACCGACAGGCCGAGCATCTGCAGGTCGGCGAACGGCACCTTGGGGTTGTTCAGCGTGGCGATGCTCGCCTCGTGCAGCTCAAGGCCCAGCCAGGGGAACAGGCTCCAGCCGATGTCGCCGTTGAGCGTGAGCTCCACATGGGCCTTGTCGCGGGCCAGCTGGCGGATCTCGTCTTTGTAGTCGTTGGGATCGAAGAGGTGGGTCAGGGCGAAGCCCAGCGCCACGATGATCAGCAACAACCCGAGCAGCCCCAGCCCCAGGATTTTGCCGAACGCTTTCATGGGCGAATCCTTGTAGTCCGAAAGTGAAATTCAGCGGCGAGTATAGCGCCGTGTCGCCTGGCTCTGCGCATTCGACGTTTCGACAGTGCGTGCGCTGGCCTGTTCGCCGGCAAGCCGGCTCCTGCCAAAGCTCGCAGGAGCCGGCTTGCCGGCGAACCAGACGATACGCCCTGAGAAATACCGTTTCAGCTGGCGAAAAAAACACGATATCAGATTGCTTTCATGTCACTGGCTGCTGGTAATCTTGCGCCGCCCGTGGAGCCCCCGCGACCCATTGTCGCGGGGTTGTCGCCCGAAGCGGCCGGGTTGCCTTGCGTGCAACCGTACAGAGCCCTGCGCGTGCACCGCCCACCTACAAAAAAGGAACAATCCATGAACAGCAGTATCACGGCGGGAGCGGCGGCGAGCACGCCGGGCTTCCTGTCGAAGGAGCGCATCATCGCCCGCCCGGGCTTCAACCGCTGGCTGGTACCGCCGGCGGCCCTGGCCATCCACCTGTGCATCGGCATGGCCTATGGTTTCTCGGTGTTCTGGCTGCCGCTGTCCCAGGCCCTGGGTGTCAGTGCACCGGTGGCCTGCGCCGCGGACATGGGCTTCGTCGCCCGCCTGTTCAGCGCCGAGTGCGACTGGCCGATCTCCATGCTCAGCTGGATCTACACCCTGTTCTTCGTGTTCCTCGGTTGCTCGGCCGCGGTGCTCGGCGGTTGGCTGGAACACGCCGGCCCACGCAAGGCCGGCCTGGTGTCGGCGCTGTGCTGGTGCGGCGGCCTGCTGATCTCGGCGATCGGCGTGAAGACCCACCAGCTGTGGCTGATGTGGCTGGGGTCGGGGGTGATCGGGGGGATCGGCCTGGGGTTGGGTTACATCTCGCCGGTGTCGACGCTGATCAAGTGGTTCCCGGACAAGCGCGGCATGGCCACCGGCATGGCGATCATGGGCTTTGGCGGGGGTGCCATGGTGGGCGCGCCGCTGGCCACCGCGCTGATGGGGCATTTCTCCAGCCCGACCGAGGTGGGTGTGTGGCAGAGCTTCGTGGCCATGGCCGCGATCTACTTCGTGTTCATGACCGCCGGCGCCCTGGCGTACCGGGTGCCGCCGACCGGCTGGAAGCCTGAAGGCTGGACCGCGCCGGCGAAGAAAGCCAATGCCATGGTCACCGACCGTCACGTGCATGTCAGCGTGGCCTGGAAGACGCCGCAGTTCGCGTTGGTGTGGCTGGTGCTGTGCCTGAACGTCTCGGCGGGTATCGGTATCCTGGGTATGGCGTCGCCGCTGCTGCAGGAGGTGTTTGCCGGCAAGCTGCTGGGCAACGAGCTGACCTTCAGCGAGCTGAACGCCGCGCAACTGGCGCAGATCGCCGCCATCGCCGCAGGCTTTACCGGCCTGCTCAGCCTGTTCAACATCGGTGGGCGTTTCTTCTGGGCTTCGTTCTCCGACTACATCGGACGCAAGAACACCTACTTCGCCTTCTTCGCTCTGGGCGTGGGGCTGTACAGCCTGGTGCCGAACATGGGGCATATCGGCAACGTGGCGCTGTTCGTGGCCGCGTTCTGCATCATCCTGTCGATGTACGGCGGCGGCTTCGCCACCGTGCCGGCGTACCTGGCCGACCTGTTCGGTACGCAGATGGTCGGTGCCATTCACGGTCGTCTGCTGACTGCCTGGGCGGCGGCCGGCGTGCTGGGGCCGGTGTTGATCACCTACCTGCGCGAGGCGCAGCTGGCGGCGGGCGTCGAGCGGGCCGCAGCCTACGACATGACCCTGTACATCCTGGCCGGCCTGCTGGTGCTGGGCTTCATTTGCAACATGCTGGTGCGGCCGGTGGCGGACAAGTACTTCATGACCGATGCCGAATTGGCTGCCGAGCGGGCCTTGAGCCACGACAAGGGCGCGGACTCTGCGCGTGCGCTGGAATGGCATGCGGCGCCGGGCAGCCTGCCGCTGGTGCTGCTGGCCTGGGCCGTGGTGGTGATTCCGCTGGCCTGGGGGGTGTGGATTACCCTGCAGAAGACGGCAGTGTTGTTTCATTGATTGAGATCGACGGGGGCGCTATGCGCCCCTTTCGCGGCACAAGGCTGCAAAGCAGCCCCACGGGGGGCGGTTGTATAGACCTGTAGACCTGTCCAGCCCCCGTAATTGCTTGCTCCGCCATATGTCATCCGCGTTTCAAGCCGGCGCATTCTGGGCCTATAATGGAACCCTTTTCGCCCAATGATTTTGCGGAGCTGGTGATGGTCGAACGTAAGGCTTCCGTCGAGCGCAATACCCTGGAAACCCAGGTCAAGTGCTCGATCAACCTCGATGGCAGCGGCAAGGCCCGATTCGATATCGGTGTGCCTTTCCTTGAACACATGCTCGACCAGATCGCCCGGCATGGGCTGATCGATCTGGACATCGAGTGCAAGGGCGACCTGCATATCGATGACCATCACACCGTCGAAGACGTCGGTATCACCCTCGGCCAGGCTTTCGCCCAGGCCATTGGCGACAAGAAAGGCATCTACCGCTACGGCCACGCCTATGTGCCGCTGGACGAAGCCCTGTCGCGGGTGGTCATCGACTTCTCCGGCCGCCCGGGCTTGCAGATGCACGTGCCCTACACCCGCGCATCGGTAGGTGGCTTCGATGTCGACCTGTTCCAGGAGTTCTTCCAAGGCTTCGTCAACCACGCCCTGGTGACCCTGCACATCGACAACCTGCGTGGCCACAACACCCACCACCAGATCGAGACCGTGTTCAAGGCCTTTGGCCGCGCGCTGCGCATGGCCATCGAGCAGGACGAGCGCATGGCCGGGCAGATGCCTTCCACCAAAGGGTGCCTGTAAATGCAGACGGTAGCTGTAATCGACTATGGCATGGGCAACCTGCACTCGGTGGCCAAGGCCCTGGAGCACGTGGGTGCCGGCAAGGTGCTGGTCACCAGCGACGCTGCGGTGATTCGTGAGGCCGACCGCGTGGTGTTCCCGGGCGTCGGCGCGATCCGCGACTGCATGGCCGAAATCCGCCGCCTGGGCTTCGACAGCCTGGTGCGCGAAGTCAGCCAGGACCGCCCGTTCCTGGGCATCTGCGTGGGTATGCAGGCGCTGCTCGACCACAGCGAAGAGAACGATGGCGTCGACTGCATCGGTTTGTTCCCCGGCCAGGTGCGCTTCTTCGGTAAAGACCTGAAGGAAGAGGGCGAGCACCTGAAAGTGCCGCACATGGGCTGGAACGAGGTCAGTCAGACCATCGACCACCCGCTGTGGCATGACATCCCTGATCGCGCACGCTTCTACTTCGTGCACAGCTACTACATCAATGCCGGCAAGCAAGGCCAGGTGGTCGGTCGTGGTCACTATGGCGTCGACTTCGCCGCCGCGCTGGCCGACGGTTCGCGCTTCGCCGTGCAGTTCCACCCGGAAAAGAGCCACACCCACGGCCTGCAACTGCTGCAGAACTTCGTCGCCTGGGATGGGCGCTGGTAAATGAGCCGATCGAAGACCAAGGCCCCGATCATCACGCTGGCCCCTGAGCAGGAGCGCGAGGCGCTCGACAAGCTCAAGCGCTTCCTCGAAGACCGTTTCGAGCTGGAGCTGGGGTCGTTCGAGGTGGCCGAGGTCCTCGAGCTGTTTTCCAGGGAAGTGGCTCCGTATTACTACAACAGGGCGATTGCCGATGTTCAGCTGCACCTCAAGGAGCGGTTCGAGAGCATCGAAAGCGACCTGTGGGCGCTCGAGAAGCCCTGAACTCAACGAACAAGACAGGTCATCAAGATGCTGATTATCCCCGCTATCGATCTCAAGGACGGTGCCTGCGTACGTTTGCGCCAAGGCCGCATGGAAGACTCCACCGTATTCTCCGACGACCCGGTGAGCATGGCCGCCAAATGGGTCGAGGGTGGCTGCCGCCGCCTGCACCTGGTCGACCTGAACGGCGCCTTCGAAGGCCAGCCGGTCAACGGTGAAGTGGTCACCGCCATCGCCAAGCGCTACCCGAACCTGCCGATCCAGATCGGCGGCGGCATCCGTTCGCTGGAAACCATCGAGCACTACGTCAAGGCGGGCGTCAGCCACGTGATCATCGGCACCAAGGCGGTCAAGCAGCCGGCGTTCGTCGCCGAAGCGTGCAAAGCCTTCCCGGGCCGGGTCATCGTCGGCCTGGATGCGAAAGACGGCTTCGTCGCCACCGATGGCTGGGCCGAGGTGAGCTCGGTGCAGGTCATCGACCTGGCCAAGCGTTTCGAGGCCGATGGCGTCTCGGCGATCGTCTACACCGACATCGCCAAGGACGGCATGATGCAGGGCTGCAACGTGCCCTTCACCAAAGCCCTGGCCGAAGCCACTTCGATCCCGGTGATCGCCTCGGGCGGCATCCACAACCTGGGTGACATCAAGGCCCTGCTGGAGGCGAAAGCCCCTGGCATCATCGGCGCCATCACCGGCCGCGCCATCTACGAAGGCACCCTCGATGTCGCCGAGGCCCAGGCCTTCTGCGACAACTACCAAGGCTGAGGAACGACCATGGCACTGGCCAAGCGCATCATCCCTTGCCTGGACGTGGACAACGGCCGGGTGGTCAAGGGCGTCAAGTTCGAGAACATCCGCGATGCCGGCGACCCGGTGGAGATCGCCCGTCGCTACAACGAGCAGGGCGCGGACGAGATCACCTTCCTCGACATCACCGCCAGCGTCGATGGCCGTGACACCACCCTGCATACCGTCGAGCGCATGGCCAGCCAGGTGTTCATCCCACTGACCGTGGGCGGTGGCGTGCGCACCGTGCAGGACATCCGCAACCTGCTCAATGCCGGTGCCGACAAGGTGTCGATCAACACCGCTGCGGTGTTCAACCCGGAGTTCGTGGGCGAGGCGGCGGACCGTTTCGGTTCGCAGTGCATCGTGGTAGCCATCGACGCGAAGAAAGTCTCCGGCCCGGGCGAAGCGCCGCGCTGGGAGATCTTCACCCATGGCGGGCGCAAGCCCACCGGGCTGGATGCGGTGGAGTGGGCGAAGAAGATGGAAGGGTTGGGGGCTGGTGAAATCCTGCTCACCAGCATGGACCAGGATGGCATGAAGAACGGTTTCGACCTGGGGGTAACCCGGGCGATCAGCGATGCGCTGGGGATCCCGGTGATTGCCTCCGGTGGCGTGGGCAACCTGCAGCACCTGGCGGACGGGATTTTGGAAGGGCATGCCAGCGCGGTACTGGCGGCGAGCATCTTCCACTTCGGTGAGTACACGGTGCCGGAAGCGAAGGCCTACATGGCTTCGCGTGGGATTGTCGTACGCTGAACCATGATTGGGGCTGCTTTGCAGCCCATCGCGGCTGAAGCCGCTCCTACAGAAGGCGCGTGCCCCCTGTAGGAGCGGCTTCAGCCGCGATGGGCCGCAAAGCGGCCCCAGTGCATCACCCGTGATTCTTGCCGAGCAACGCGTGATACAGCTCGGTATCCCCGAGAATCCCCACCACCTTGTCGTTATCCTGCAACACCAGCTTGTTGCCGGTCTGGTAACGAATCCGCAGCGCCTCGCGCATGCCGATGTCGGCGTGCACCACGGTGGGCCTGCGCTCCAGCAGCTCGACGTCCTGCCCCGGTGCCCAGTTCTGCATGTCCAGCCCGTTCTGGCCCTGGCGGGCGCGCTTGATCGAGTTGCCTTCGCCCAGGTCCAGCCAGGAATCGATACCCGGGTCCAGGCACACCGAGCCGTTGACCCGCCTGCAGTTGTCCAGGCTGCGCATCAGGCTGCGGCCGCACAGCACGTTGAGCGGGTTGGTGTGGGCGACGAAGGTGCGCACGTACTCGTCGGCCGGGTTGAGCACGATGTCTTCCGGCTTGCTGTACTGGATGATCCGCCCGTCCTTCATGATCGCGATGCGGCTGCCCAGCTTCAGGGCCTCGTCCAGGTCGTGGCTAACGAACACGATGGTCTTGCTCAGCTTGCTCTGCAGGGCCAGCAGTTCGTCCTGCAGGCCCTGGCGGATCAGTGGGTCGAGGGCCGAGAACGGCTCGTCCATCAGCAGGATGTCGGCGTCCATCGCCAGCGCCCGGGCCAGGCCCACGCGCTGTTGCATGCCGCCCGAGAGCTCGTCGGGCTTCTTGTTGCGCCATTGGGTCAGGCCCACCAGCTCGAGTTTCTCGTCGACCAGCTTGCGCCGTTCCTTCTCCGGGCGGCCCTGCATCTCCAGGCCGAAGCTGATGTTCTCGCGCACGGTCAGCCAGGGCATCAGGGCGAACTTCTGGAACACCATGGCGATGCGCTTGGTGCGCATCATCTTCAGCTCGGCCGGGGTGCAGTGGGCAATATCGATGTGCTTGCCTTCATGCTCGACGAACAGCTTGCCGCGGCTGACGGTGTTCAGGCCGTTGATGCAACGCAACAGGCTGGACTTGCCGGAGCCGGACAGGCCCATCAGCACGCAGATCTCGCCCTTGTTGATGTCCAGGTTGGCTTTCTCGACGCCGACCACCAGGCCCGTCTGCTTGAGAATCTGTTCGCGGGTCTTGCCCTGGTCGAGCAGAGACAGCGCTTCGCGCGGCTTGCTGGAGAAGATGACGTCGACGTCTTCGAAACGAATGATGCTCATGCCTCACCCCTTACCGGCAGTTCCGGTTGCTTGCAGATTCGGTCGAGCATGATCGCCAGCAGCACGATCGCCAGGCCCGCTTCGAAGCCCAGGGAGATATCGGCGGTGTTCAGTGCGTTGACCACGGGTTTGCCCAGGCCGTCGGCGCCCACCAGGGCGGCGATCACCACCATCGACAGCGACAGCATGATGCATTGTGTAATGCCGGCGGCGATGCTCGGCATGGCGTGGGGCAGTTCGATGCGGGTCAGCAACTGGCGGCGCGAGCAGCCGAAGGCCTTGCCGGCGTCGAGCAGCTCTTGCGGCACGTCGCAGATGCCGAGGTATGTCAGGCGGATGGGCGCGGCGATGGCGAACACCACGGTGGAGATCAGCCCCGGCACCACGCCCAGGCCGAATAGCGTGAGCGTGGGGATCAGGTAGACGAAGGTGGGCACGGTCTGCATCAGGTCGAGCACCGGGCGCATGGCGGTGTAGAACATCGGTTTGTGCGCGGCTGCGATGCCCAGCGGTACGCCGATGACCACGCAGACCACCGTGGCGAAGGTCACCTGCGCCAGGGTTTCCATGGTTTCCTGCCAGTAGCCCAGGTTGAGGATGAGCAGGAACGACAGGGCGACAAAGACGGTGAGGGCCCACTTGCGCTGGATCAGGTGCGCCAGGGCGGCGAACAGGGCGATGAGCACGAACGGGTTGAACCAGGTCAGGGCGCTGGTGACGCCATGGATCATGAACTCCAGGCCCTGGGCGATAGCGTCGAAGTAGCTGGCGCCGTTCTGGGTCAACCATTCGACGAATGAGGCGATGTACTGCCCCAAGGGTATTTTCTGATCGATAAGCATGATAGCGAGCTTCCACCTGCAAAGATTGAAATCAGTCCGGGGCGGGCACGGTCCCGCCCCGCGGTGTTGCCATTGCGTCTTGCGTTATTGCGTCAGCTTGGCCTTGGCCGCCTCAAGGCCGGGTTTGCCATCCACGGTGGTCACACCTGCCAGCCAGGTGTCGAGCACTTGCGGGTTTTTCTTCAGCCACGCCTTGGCGGCGGCATCGGCTTTCATCTTGTCGTCCAGGACATTGCCCATGAGCTCGCTTTCCATGTCGAGGGTGAACGACAGATTCTTCAGCAGTTGCCCGACGTTGCTGCATTCCTGCGCATAGCCCTTGCGGGTGTTGGTGAGCACGGTGGCCTTGCCGAAATCGGGGCCAAAGAACTCGTCGCCGCCGGTGAGGTACTTCATGGCGAAACGCTTGTTCATCGGGTGCGGTTCCCAGCCCAGGAACACCACCGCCTCGCCGCGTTTCTGCGAGCGGTCGACCTGCGACAGCATGCCCGCCTCGCTGGACTGCACCAGCTTGAAGCCGGCGCTCTTCAGGCCGAAGGCGTCCTTGTCGATCATGCTCTGGATGGTGCGGTTGCCGTCGTTGCCTGGTTCGATGCCGTAGATCTTGCCGCCCAGCGCGTCCTTGAACTTGACGATGTCGGCGAAGTCTTTCAGCCCTTTGTCGTACAGTGCCTGGGGCACGGCCAGGGTGTATTTGGCGTTCTCCAGGTTGGCGCGCACGGTCTCGACAGTGCCGGCGTCACGGTACTGCTTGATGTCGTTTTCCATGGTCGGCATCCAGTTGCCGAGGAAGACGTCGAGGTCCTTGCCCCCGGCCAGCGACTTGTAAGTTACCGGGACCGAGATCATGTTGGTGTGGGTCTTGTAGCCCAGGGCTTCGAGCACGACGCTGGTCATGGCGGTGGTCACGGTGATGTCGGTCCAGCCGACGTCCGAGAAACGTACCGTCTGACACTGTTCGGGCTCTGCGGCCTGGGCCAGCAGCGGGGCGGACAGCAACGCGACCAGCAACAGCGAGGGTTTACCTTTCATGGATGGACTCCTGTGATTTTATCTTCGGGTTCGCGTGGGTCGCCGGGCGTTCTCAGGGCTCCGGTCGACCAGGCCTGCAGAGGGCAGGATGCGAGGCCGTGCAATACGAGTCGCTTTCGATAATCCTCCAGCGTTCGGCAATCGCCTACTGGTGGCGTCGTATCCAGTACAGGACGGGTCGCATCCAGTATGGACGATGTCGCAACTGGATTTTTCCACCCCCACGCCTCGGTTTTTACGGCGCCCGGGCGCTGGAAAACGGCGCACGCAGGGCCGGTTCAGCGGCGGCGCTGCTGGGCAAAAGTACGTCGGTTGCAGACGGCGAGGGGGTGGGCAAAAGCCCGATGATGCGAGCATTCCAAGGCGGCTCGAACTTCAGCCTAGCAGTTGTGCAAGGCGGTGTTCGGCGCCGTGAGACAAGCCCATCAAGAGGTGAATCGGCCATGGCCATCAGCGTGTTCGACCTGTTCAAGATCGGTGTCGGGCCTTCCAGCTCCCACACCGTCGGCCCCATGCGTGCTGGCGCGCTGTTCGTCCAGGGGCTGCGTGAGCGCGGCGAGCTGGAACAGGTGCGGCGCGTCGAGGTGCGGCTCTACGGCTCGTTGTCGGCCACCGGTGTCGGCCATGGCACCGACAACGCCACGATCATGGGGTTGATGGGCGAGTGGCCGGACGCGATCGACCCCAGCCAGATCACCCCGCGCATCGCCGACCTGCGCGAAACCAACGTGTTGCAGCTCGATAGCCGGCTGCCCATCGAGTTCGTCTGGGCCCGCGACATGCTGCTGCTGGACGAGAACCTGCCGTACCACCCCAACGCCATGACCCTGATCGCCGAAGGCGAGGGTGGCGAGCTGCACCGTGACACGTTCTATTCGGTGGGCGGCGGCTTCGTGGTCGATGCCGCCCAGGCCGCCAGCGGCGTGCTGGATGCCGACCAGACGGTGTTGCCCTACGATTTCGACAGTGCCGCCGAGCTGCTGCGCCTGTGCAAGCAAAACGACCTGAGTGTGTCGCAATTGATGATGGCGAACGAAAAGGTCTGGCGCAGCGAGGCCGAGATCCGCAGCGGCCTGATCAAGCTCTGGCAGGCCATGCAGGAGTGCGTGGACAACGGCCTCAAGCACGAAGGGATCCTGCCCGGCGGGCTCAATGTGCGCCGCCGCGCCGCCAAGCTGCACCGCAGCCTGCAGGAACTGGGCAAGCCCAATGTGATTGGCTCGACCATGAGCGCCATGGAATGGGTCAACCTGTACGCCCTGGCCGTGAACGAAGAGAACGCCGCTGGTGGGCGCATGGTCACTGCACCCACCAACGGCGCCGCAGGGATCATTCCGGCAGTGCTGCACTACTACATGCGTTTCTCCGATGTGGTGGACGAATCCAACGTGGTGGATTTCTTCCTGGGCGCGGCGGCGGTGGGCATCCTGTGCAAGAAGAACGCATCGATCTCCGGCGCCGAGGTCGGTTGCCAGGGCGAAGTCGGTTCGGCCTGCGCCATGGCCGCGGCGGGCCTGGCCGAAGTGCTGGGTGCCACGCCGCCACAATTGGAGAACGCCGCCGAGATCGCCCTGGAGCACAACCTGGGGTTGACCTGCGACCCGGTCGGCGGCCTGGTCCAGGTGCCGTGCATCGAGCGCAACGCCATCGCCGCGGTGAAGGCGATCAACGCGGTGCAGATGGCCTTGCGCGGCGACGGCGAGCATTTCATCTCCCTCGACCAGGTGATCCGTACCATGCGCGACACCGGCGCCGACATGCACGACAAGTACAAGGAAACCTCGCGTGGAGGTCTGGCGGTCAGCGTCATCGAGTGCTGATGCGCCGTTTTTGCCCACGCCTGACCGTTGCGCCACATTCTGGCGCAACGGCTGTCATCTACCGGCCGTCGCCTGTCGTTACCAGCAGGGTCATTGTCGGTGACACTCAAATCTGTCGCATCTGGGCATCCTTCCCACAAGTGCTACCGAACTGCTCAGCCGTGACACGCAATGGCGCTGGCGCGCCGATTTGCGTTTAGGGCTACGCTCCTTCCTGACCCTGCTGGAAGGCGCATGCCAACGTCGCTTTTAGGTTTTATTGGATGAGCGTTCAATTTCCGGCATGCCATTTGCGTCGGGATTGGCAAAGCCCCTGCATACGAAACGGGGCCACTACAAGAACAGTGCTCGCCTGAGGCACACCCTGCATTGTGTGAGGAGAAATCGCGATGACGTCGTACACCTCCGGGACCCCAACCCAGAACCGCACAGCACCCCAGTCCATCGGCTTTCTCCTGCTGGACAACTTCACCCTGATCTCCCTGGCGTCGGCCGTCGAACCGCTGCGCATGGCCAACCAGCTGTCTGGCCGCGAGCTGTACCGCTGGCACACGCTGACCGTCGACGGTGGCCAGGTGTGGGCCAGCGATGGTTTGCAGATCACCCCCGATGCCGCCATGCACAATGCTCCGCCCATGGACACCGTGATCGTCTGCGGTGGCGTGGGCATCCAGCGCACCGTCACCCGTGAACACGTCACCTGGCTGCAGGCCCAGGCCCGCCAATCGCGTCGCCTGGGCGCGGTGTGCACCGGCAGCTGGGCGCTGGCCTGTGCCGGGCTGCTCGACGGTTTCGATTGCAGCGTGCACTGGGAATGCCTGGCGGCGATGCAGGAAGCCTACCCGCGGGTGAACATGAGCACCCGCCTGTTCACCCTCGACCGCAACCGTTTCACCAGTTCCGGCGGCACCGCGCCGCTGGACATGATGCTGCACCTGATCAGCCGCGATCATGGTCGCGAGTTGTCGGCGGCAATCTCCGAGATGTTCGTCTACGAGCGTATCCGCAACGAGCAGGATCACCAGCGCGTGCCGCTCAAGCACATGCTGGGCACCAACCAGCCGAAGCTGCAGGAAATCGTTGCGTTGATGGAAGCGAACCTGGAAGAGCCGATCGACCTGGACGAACTGGCGGTTTACGTGGCGGTGTCGCGGCGCCAGCTCGAGCGCCTGTTCCAGAAGTACCTGCACTGCTCGCCGTCGCGCTACTACCTCAAGTTGCGCCTGATCCGCGCGCGGCAGCTGCTCAAGCAGACGCCGATGTCGATCATCGAGGTGGCGTCGGTGTGCGGCTTCGTTTCCACGCCGCACTTCTCCAAGTGCTACCGCGAGTACTTCGGCATTCCGCCGCGTGACGAGCGCGTGGGTTCGAACACCACGCAGCAGGTGGCGATGATGCCGATCCCGCAGGCCATGGCCCTGTCGCCGCACAGCGGGCCGATGGCGGCACTGAGCCAGGCGCGCAACGAGTCGACCTTTGCCAGCGTCAGGCTCTGACGCCGCGTCGCTTTTTTCGCGGGTGAACCCGCTCCCGCAGGTACTGCACCCTCTTCAAGAGCGATGCAGCACCTGTGGGAGCGGGTTTACCCGCGAAGCGGCCAATGAAAATTGGACGTCAGGCGCGCTTGCTGTACTGCGCCAACGCCGGCAGCAACTGCTTGTCGATGGCCTGGCGCACGGCTGGGAGAATGGTCGCGCTGCCGGTGTACATCTGCTCCACCATGCCCTTCAGGGCGCGGGCATTGGGCTCGGTCAGCCCGCGTATCACTACCTCGCAGGCCTGCTCGGCGCTGGCGCCGGCCGGAATGTCGAAACCCCGTGAGCGCAACTGGCCCAGCAGGTCGTCCTGGTCGATCAAGTCCGCATGCATCATGACTGTTGTCCTTTGCCGCTGTTGTTTGCGATCGATTCTGTGTCCGCCACACCAGCGCGGCAAGGATAGATTGTCGCGATGGCCGCTTTGGCTAAGAACAGGTCGTTTACGGCTAAATCGCCGGGGAAGGAAGGCCGCACACTGAAGTCATTCACGGCACAGAGGGCTTGGTCACCCTCACTTCATGCACAGTGGATGTTGCTCGCTCTTGGCCCCGGATGCTCACGGCTTTCCG
This sequence comes from Pseudomonas entomophila, assembly GCF_018417595.1. Lineage (NCBI taxonomy): Bacteria > Pseudomonadati > Pseudomonadota > Gammaproteobacteria > Pseudomonadales > Pseudomonadaceae > Pseudomonas > Pseudomonas entomophila. The sequence goes on along the minus strand of NZ_CP070982.1, from coordinate 5,588,204 downwards.
GGGTTGTTTTTTGCCTGTACTGGCCTCTTCGCGGGCAAGCCCGCTCCCACAGGTACGCCACCGCTGTTGAGGGCAGTGGTGTACCTGTGGGAGCGGGTTCACCCGCGAAGAGGGCGCAACTGTTCGGTGTTATGCCGGCAGGGCCATGACACGCCCGGCGAACTCGGGCTTCGGCAGGTTGCGCTGCTCATCGGCTATGGCATGCAGCAGTCCGCTACTACGCTCCCCAAACGGCGCCGACCTCGGCCCCGCCAGGTCCACATGCAACAGCATCTGCTCACTGGCCGCCAGCGCCTCGTCGAACCCCGCCCGGTGCAGGCTGTGGTACAGGTGCAGGCGCTTGCGGTCGAAACCGATGATCTGCGTCTGCACCCACACCTCGCTACCGAGCTTCACCTCGTGCAGGTAGTTGATGTGCGCCTCCAGGGTGAACAGCGAGTGCCCTGTCTGCCCACGGGCGTCGGCATCCAGGCCGATACGCTCCATCAGCGCATCGGTGGCGTAGCTGAAGATCAGCAGGTAGTAGGCATCGCGCAGATGCCCGTTGTAGTCCACCCAGTCCTCCTGGACGGGGGTTCGGTAGGTGATCAGAGCGGGCATCGGGTTCTCCTCAGTCGCCGAAAGCCATGCCATGGCTGGCCTTGCTGTTGCGTACCGCTTCCAGTACTGCCAGCAGGGTGTCATCACGATAGCGTTCCAGGGCGGCGATGCTACGTTCACCCAGTTGTTCCGAGGTGCCCTGCACCACATCGTCGATCAGTTTGTCGGTCAGCTCCGGCGCCGGCAGGTAGGTCCAGGGCAGCTTCAGCGCCGGGCCGAACTGGGCCATGAAGTGGCGCATGCCGGCGTCGCCACCCGCGAGCGTGTAGGTGAGGAAGGTGCCCATGAACGACCAGCGCAAGCCCGCGCCGAAGCGGATCGCGTCGTCGATCTCGCCGGTGCTGGCCACCCCGTCGTTGACCAGGTGCAAGGCTTCGCGCCACAGCGCTTCGAGCAGGCGGTCGGCGATGAAACCGGGGACTTCCTTGCGCACGTGCAGCGGGCGCATGCCCAGCGCGGTGTAGAGGGTCTTCGCCGCTTCGATGGCGTCGGGGCTGGTGTTGCGGCCGCCGACGATTTCCACCAGTGGCAGCAGGTATACCGGGTTGAACGGGTGGCCGACCACGCAGCGTTCGGGGTGCGTGGCGGACTCGTAGAACTCGCTGGGCAGCAGGCCCGAGGTGCTGGAAGCGATGATTGCGTCTGGCTTGGCGGCGGCGCTGATCTTCGCGTGCAGGTCGAGCTTGAGGTCCAGGCGTTCGGGGGCGCTTTCCTGGATGAAGTCGGCGTCGCGCACGCACTCCTCGATGGTGGCGACGAAGGTCAGGCGGCCCTGCGAGGCGCCGGGAGCCAGGCCCTGTTTCTGCAAGGCTGGCCAGGCGTTGGCGATGCGTTTGCGCAGGGCTGCTTCGGCGCCGGGCGCCGGGTCCCAGGCGATCACGTCCAGGCCGTGGGCCAGGGCGCGAGCGACCCAGCCGCTGCCGATCACGCCGCTACCCAGGGCGGCGAAGGTCTTGATGTCGGTGATGAAAGGCATGTCAGGCTCTCACTGGAAAAATTCATGACTTGGGCGCAGGCCCTGTGGGAGCGGGTTTACCCGCCACCCACAGCGCCGTCTGATTCGCGGGTAAACCCGCTCTCACAGGACGCTGTACAGGCGTGTTTCAGCGGCGCTTGAGGTTCATCTTTTCCCGGCCTTCGGCCGGGGTGAGCACGCGGGCGCCCATGCGGGTGATGATTTGCGCCGCCCGTTCGACCAACTGGCCGTTGCTGGCCAGCACGCCGCGGTCCAGGTAGAGGTTGTCTTCCAGCCCCACCCGCACGTTGCCACCCAGCAGCACCGCCTGGGCGGCCATGGGCATCTGCATGCGGCCGATGCCGAAACCGGCCCAGGTCACGTCGGCGGGCAGGTTGTCGACCATGGCCTTCATGGTGGTGGTGTCGGCCGGCGCGCCCCAGGGGATGCCCAGGCACAGCTGGAACAGCGGGTCGTCCAGCAGGCCTTCCTTGATCATCTGCTTGGCGAACCACAGGTGGCCGGTGTCGAAGATTTCCAGCTCGGCCTTCACGCCAAGCTCGGTGATGCGTTTGGCGCCGGCACGCAGCTGGGCGGGGGTGGAGACGTAGATGGCGTTGCCGTCGCCGAAGTTGAGCGTGCCGCAGTCGAGGGTGCAGATTTCCGGCAGCAATGCCTCGACGTGGGCCAGACGCTCCAGCGGGCCGATCAGGTCGGTGCCAGGGCCGAACGCCATCGGCGACTCGCCCGCGCCGATCTCCAGGTCGCCACCCATGCCGGCGGTGAGGTTGACGATGATGTCCACGTCGGCTTCGCGGATGCGCTCCATCACTTCGCGGTAGAGGTTCACGTCGCGGCTGAAGCGGCCGGTCTGCGGGTCGCGGACGTGACAGTGGACCACAGTGGCGCCGGCCTTGGCGGCCTCGACGGCGGATTCGGCGATCTGTTTCGGGGTGACCGGGACCAGGTGGCTCTTGGCGACCGTGTCGCCGGCGCCGGTGAGGGCGCAGGTGATGATGACGTCGTGGTTCATGGTGGTTCCTTGTGGAATCGTTTGTGGGCTTTTCGCGGATGAATCCGCTCCTACAGCAGGCGTGTTGCCTCCTGGGCGGTGTAGGAGCGGATTCTTCCGCGATGCGATCTGTCAGTTGGCGGTGAGCTTGAGGTTGTCCGCGGCGGGTTTGCCGTCGAAGGTCGTTACCCCTTCAAGCCAGCGGGCCTTGTCCTCGGGGTGGTCCTTGAGCCACTGGCGGGCGGACTCCAGGGCGTCCTTGTGGTCGAGCAGCGGCTGCATCATCCGGCTCTCGTCCTCGGCGCTGAAGCTCAGGTTGGCCAGCAGGCGACTGGCATTGGGGCAGCGTTCGGCATAGTCCGGCGCGGTCACCGTCCACACCGTGGCGCGGCCCTCGTCCGGGCCGAGAGCGTCCTGGCTGTCGCCGAGGTAGACCATGTCGATGTTCACGTTCATCGGGTGCGGCGCCCAGCCAAAGAACACCACCGCCTCCTTGCGTCGCACCGCGCGGTCGACGGCGGCGAGCATGCCGGCCTCGCTCGACTCGACCAGCTGGAACTTGCCCAGGTCGAACTGGTTCTTGGCGATCATCGCCTTGATCTGGGTGTTGGCACCCGAGCCCGGCTCGATGCCGTAGAGCTTGCCGCCGAGCTCCTTCTCGAACTTGTGGATGTCGGCGAAGGTCTTCAGGCCCTTGTCGGCGAGGTATCTGGGGACGGCGAGGGTGGCGCGGGCGTCTTCCAGGCTGGGCTTGTCGAGCACCTTGACCTGGTTGGCCTGGATGAACGGGGTGATGGTCTGGGTCATGATCGGGTTCCAGTAACCCAGGAACAGGTCCAGGCGCTTGTCGCGGATGCCGGCGAAGATGATCTGCTGCGAGGCGCTGGTCTGCTTGGTCTGGTAGCCCAGGCCGTCGAGCAGCACCTGGGCCATGGCGCTGGTGGCGATCACGTCGGTCCAGTTGACCACGCCCAGGCGCACGTCCTTGCAGGCGGTGGGTTCGGCGGCAAACAGTGGTGTGGCGAGGGTGGTGCTGAGTGCGAGGGACAACAGGCTGCGGCGGATAAAGCGTTGCATGGTGGCTCTCCATCGGCAGTGCGTTTTTTATGGGTGCCGGCCTCTGCGGGCCGTGTGAACAAGCTACGCTGGCAGCGGGGTGGAAAATCGCACCCTGGCGACCAAGACTTGCACGGAGGCGACCACTTTCACTGTGGAGCGAGCAATGCCCGAGACTATCGATTTCCTGCTGCTGCCGGGCTTCTCGGCCATGGGTTTCATCTGCGCCATCGAGCCGCTGCGGGTGGCCAATCGCTTTCGTGGCCCGCTGTATCGCTGGCGCGTGCTCAGCCTGGACGGCGGCGCGGTGCAAGCGAGCAATGGCATGTCGGTGAATGCCGATGGCGTGCTGGGCGAGGGTGAGCATCCCCGGCTGCTGCTGGTGGTCGCCGGCTTCGAGCCGCTGGCCTGTCATGGGCCGGTACTGCAGCAGCATTTGCGTCGCTTCGATTATGAAGGCGTGGTGCTCGGTGGTATCGACACCGGCGCCATGGTGCTCGCCGAAGCCGGCCTGCTCGACGGCCACCGCGCCACCTTGCACTGGGAGGCGCTGGAGGCGTTCAAGGAGCGCTATCCACGCTTGCAGGCCACCCAGGAGCTGTTCGAGATCGACCGTCGGCGCATCACTTGCGCGGGCGGTACCGCGTCCATCGACCTGATGCTCGACCTTATCGCCCAGGCCCATGGCAGCGAGCTGGCGGTGCAGGTGTCGGAGCAGTTCGTGCTCGGGCGCATTCGTCCGCGCCAGGACCACCAGCGCATGCAGATCGCCACGCGCTACGGGCTGCGCAACAAGAAGCTGGTCAAGGTGATCGGCGCGATGGAGCGCAACACCGAGCTGCCGTTGAACACCCAGGTGCTGGCCGACGCGGTGCAGGTCACCCGGCGCCAGTTGGAGCGCTTGTTCCGCCTGCACCTGGACGACACGCCCAGCGGCTTCTATCTGAGGTTGCGCCTGGACAAGGCCCGGCAACTGTTGCGCCAGACCGACATGAGCGTGCTGGAGGTGGGCGTGGCCTGCGGCTTCGAGTCGGCTTCGTATTTCACCCGCTGCTACCGGGCGCGCTTCGAGCGCTGTCCGCGCCAGGATCGTCAGGCGAACGCAGCGTCTCAGTAGGACTTGCTTCCTGATTATTGTTGGCAATGTTTATGTCTAGCGTAGGCAGTCCACTCATTGCACGAGGATTGCCTGGATGTTTCTTACACTACCTAACTCAAGCGCGTTGTTGCCCGCACTGGTGCTGGCATCGTCGCTGGTGATGCCGGCTGGTTCGGCCAACGCTGCCGTGGCTGGCTGCGAAGACACCACCACCGACACCTACGGGGATTACCACCGTTCCGGCTGGAACCACTTGGCCGAGTACCCGCAAGGCCGACAGAAGATGATCATCGCTTCGGATTCGCAAGGGTTCCGCTACATGAGCCAGCGTTTCGACGAGTATCAGGAGGAGGTCGACTCGGCTGGCTGGCACAAGACCGCTCCGGTCTACGAGGCGATCGCCCGCGAGCGTGACGAGCCCTACCACGTGCCGGTGGTGATCAATGGCGATATCACCGAGTTTGGCCATGGCGACGAGCGCCGCGCCGTGCAGAAGATGTTCCGCAAGATGGCGGCTGGCGTGGGCGGGCCGTTGATGCTGCCCGGGTTGGGCAACCATGACTATGACAACAATGTGAACGACTGCGGCAACAATGGCTGCGCCCGTGATGCCGTTTGCGACCACATTGCCTGGGTCAAGGCCCTCGGGCCGGTCAACGCCTTCGATTACCGGTATGAGAACGACACGCATGAGGGGTCGCTGTCCTATTCGGTCACAGTGGGCCGTGTGCGCATCATTCAGTTGAACAACGAACCGACCTATGAGCGGCAGTGGAGTACGGGGGGAGGCTGGTCATTCAAGCCCAAGCGCCATTTTGCCATCAACCGCTCGCTGGACTGGCTGGCGCGGCAGTTGGAGGAGGCTCAGGCCCAGGGCGAGACGGTGATCGTCAACATGCACAAGGACTCGGAGTGGCAGGACATGGACATTCGTTACGACGCATTTCCCCAACTGCTGGAGAAGCATGGCGTGGTGGCGGTGTTCTCTGGCCATACCCACTGGAACGTCGGCAAGTACCATCAAGGCTTCGGCAGTGTGCCTAACTTCAAGACAGGGGCATTGAACGCGGGCACCTACCTGCGTTTGACTTTCGATTGGCCAGCGCAGCAGCTATTGGTCGATGAGGTGAGCATGGATGGGCACTTCAACAAGACCCATGTGGTTGAGCTGAAACCGTCAGCGGCCTGATCGCTTCCCCCTGCAGGAGCCGGCCTTGCCGGCGAACACCGGCATGGCCGGTGCCATCCACCGCAGCGTTTGGTTCGCCAGCAAGGCTGGCTCCTACGGGATGTTGGCGTGACGCCTTACTGCTGGCCGATCGACTGCAGATACTCCGAGCGTTCATCGCTACGCTGCGCCACACAGGTGTTCCACGCCGCCTCGAAGGCCTTGCTGCCGGGCTTCTCGGCATAGGTCTCGACCTTGCAGTCGGCGTCGCGCAACTGGGCCCAGAGTTTTTCCGCGGCTTCCATCTTCGAACTCAGGGCGGCCGCCTTGTCGCTCTCGTCCGCGTACTGGTCGCGGATGCGCTGGATCAGGTCGTCGTAGGCCGACTTCAGCTCCCGCTCGGCGGTCTGCTTGTTGTAGGCGGCGCACGCATAGCCTTGCTGGTCGCTCTCGACGTTGTCGCAGGGTGTGCTTTCTTCCTCGGCGGCCTGAGCGCCGCACGCGACAGCCAGCAGAACCAGCCATGCCATTGATTTCATCCGTTTTCTCCCGATCAGGCTGACGAATCGCAGGATTCTCGCTCAGCCGGCGGCAGCGGCGATAGCTCCCTGACAAAAAGTTCATCAAAGCCTTACAAACCCCGGTTGTCGAGACTGGCTCTCATCACCGAGCACCGTGCCAGAGCGCGCCGGGGCGGCCATTGACGCTTTCGGCAAACCCCCTGTCGTTTTTGCATCGGGGCGCATCCAGCCGCAGGCATATGCTGGCCCCAAAGCGCCGGCACAGGATTCGGCGCGGTCACACTCGATAAAAGGGGACAGCCTGATGAGCCCAGCCGAACTTCACGCCGACAGCATCGTCATCGACGGCCTGATCATTGCCAAATGGAACCGCGAGCTGTTCGAGGACATGCGCAAGGGCGGGCTGACCGCGGCCAACTGCACGGTGTCGGTGTGGGAGGGCTTCAAGGCCACCGTCGACAACATCGCGTCCAGCCAGAAACTGATCCGCGAGAACAGCGACCTGGTGATGCCGGTGCGCACCACCGCCGACATCCGCAAGGCCAAGGAGCTGGGCAAGACCGGCATCCTCTTCGGCTTCCAGAACGCCCATGCGTTCGAGGACCAGATCGCCTACGTCGACGTGTTCAAGCAGCTCGGCGTGGGCATCGTGCAGATGTGCTACAACACCCAGAACCTGGTGGGCACCGGTTGCTACGAGCGTGACGGCGGCCTGTCGGGCTTCGGCCGCGAGATCGTCGCCGAGATGAACCGCGTGGGCATCATGTGCGACCTCTCGCACGTGGGCTCCAAGACTTCCGAAGAAGTCATCCTCGAGTCGAAGAAGCCGGTCTGCTACTCCCACTGCCTGCCTTCCGGGCTTAAGGAACACCCGCGCAACAAGTCCGACGCAGAGCTGAAGTTCATCGCCGACCACGGCGGCTTCGTGGGTGTAACCATGTTCGCGCCATTCCTGGCCAAGGGCATCGACTCGACCATCGACGACTACGCCGAAGCCATCGAGTACACCATGAACATCGTCGGTGAAGACGCCATCGGCATCGGCACCGACTTCACCCAGGGCCATGGCCAGGACTTCTTCGAATACCTCACCCACGACAAGGGCTACGCCCGGCGCCTGACCAACTTCGGCAAGATCATCAACCCGCTGGGCATCCGCACTGTCGGCGAGTTCCCCAACCTCACCGAGACCCTGCTCAAGCGCGGCCATTCCGAGCGCGTGGTGCGCAAGATCATGGGCGAAAACTGGGTCAATGTCCTCAAGGATGTGTGGGGCGAGTAAAGCCGCACTCCGAGCCTGAAAGCCCCTGCCAGCAACGCCGGGGCACACCAATAAAAATTTGTATGGAGTTGAGTTTCCATGGCCAAGATCGCCCCGCAATTGCCAATCGAAGTCGACAGCGAGACCGGTGTCTGGACCAGCGACGCCCTGCCGATGCTGTACGTGCCGCGGCATTTCTTCGTCAACAACCACATGGGCATCGAGGAAGTGCTGGGCGCCGACAAGTACGCCGAAATTCTCTACAAGGCCGGCTACAAGTCCGCCTGGCACTGGTGCGAGAAAGAAGCCGAGTGCCATGGCCTGGAAGGCGTGGCGGTGTTCGAGCACTACATGAAACGCCTGTCGCAGCGTGGCTGGGGCCTGTTCCAGATCCAGGACATCGACCTCGACAAGGGCACCTGCAGCGTCAAGCTCAAGCACTCCGCATTCGTGTACGTCTATGGCAAGTGCGGCCGCAAGGTCGACTACATGTTCACCGGCTGGTTCGCCGGGGCCATGGACCAGATTCTCGCTGCCCGCGGCAGCTCGATCCGCACCGTGGCCGAACAGGTCTACGGCGGGTCGGAAGAAGGCCACGAAGATGGCCTGTTCGTTACGAAGCCGTTGTAAGCCGGAGACAGCGTCATGGCATTCGAAGCAATGTTCCAGCCGATCCAGATCGGCAAACTGACCATCCGCAACCGCGTGCTGAGCACCGCGCACGCCGAGGTCTACGCCACTGACGGCGGCATGACCACCGACCGCTACGTGAAGTACTACGAAGAGAAGGCCAAGGGCGGCATCGGCCTGGCGATCTGCGGCGGCTCGTCGGTGGTGGCCATCGACAGCCCGCAGGAGTGGTGGTCGTCGGTCAACCTGTCCACCGACCGCATCATCCCGCACTTCCAGAACCTCGCCGACGCCATGCACAAGCATGGCGCCAAGATCATGATCCAGATTACCCACATGGGCCGTCGCTCGCGCTGGGACGGCTTCAACTGGCCGACGCTGATGTCGCCGTCGGGTATTCGCGAACCGGTGCACCGCGCCACCTGCAAGACCATCGAGCCGGAAGAGATCTGGCGGGTGATCGGCAACTACGCGCAAGCGGCGCGCCGGGCGAAGGAGGGCGGCCTGGACGGCGTCGAACTGTCGGCCGTGCACCAGCACATGATCGACCAGTTCTGGAGCCCGCGGGTCAACAAGCGTACCGACGAGTGGGGCGGCACCTTCGAAGGCCGCATGAAGTTCGGCCTGGAAGTGCTCAAGGCGGTGCGCAAGGAAGTCGGCGACGACTTCTGCGTGGGCATGCGCATCTGCGGCGACGAATTCCACCCCGATGGCCTCAGCCACGAGGACATGAAACAGATCGCCGCCTACTACGACGCCACCGGCATGCTCGATTTCATCGGCGTGGTCGGCTCGGGCTGCGACACCCACAACACCCTGGCCAACGTCATCCCCAACATGAGCTACCCGCCGGAGCCGTTCCTGCACCTGGCGGCGGGCATCAAGGAAGTGGTCAAGGTCCCGGTGCTGCACGCGCAGAACATCAAGGACCCGAACCAGGCCACGCGTATTCTCGAGGGCGGCTACGTGGACATGGTGGGCATGACCCGCGCCCACATCGCCGACCCGCACCTGATCGCCAAGATCAAGATGGGCCAGGTGGACCAGATCAAGCAGTGCGTGGGCGCCAACTACTGCATCGACCGTCAGTACCAGGGCCTGGACGTGCTGTGCATCCAGAACGCCGCGACCTCCCGTGAATACATGGGCGTGCCGCACATCATCGAGAAATCCACCGGGCCGAAACGCAAGGTGGTGATCGTCGGTGCCGGCCCTGCCGGCATGGAAGCGGCGCGGGTGGCCGCCGAGCGTGGCCACGACGTGACCGTGTTCGAGAAGAAGGAACAGATTGGCGGGCAGATCACCATTGCCGCCAAGGCACCCCAGCGCGACCAGATCGCCGGCATCACCCGTTGGTACCAGCTGGAGTTCGCCCGCCTGAAGATCGACCTGCGCCTGGGCACCGCCGCTGATGTGGCGACCATCCAGGACCTGCGTCCGGACATCATCGTGCTGGCCGTGGGTGGGCATTCGTTCCTCGAGCAGAACGAGCACTGGGGCGCCGCCGAAGGGCTGGTGGTCAGCAGCTGGGACGTGCTCGACGGCAAGGTCGCGCCGGGCAAGAACGTGCTGGTGTACGACACCATCTGTGAATTCACCGGCATGTCGGTAGCTGACTTCATCGCCGACAAGGGCAGCCAGGTCGAGATCGTCACCGATGACATCAAACCGGGCGTGGCCATGGGCGGCACGACCTTCCCCACCTACTACCGCAGCATGTACCCGAAAGAAGTGATCATGACCGGCGACATGATGCTGGAAAAGGTCTACCGCGAAGGCGACAAGCTGGTGGCGGTGCTGGAGAACGAATACACCGGCGCGAAGGAAGAGCGCGTGGTCGACCAGGTGGTGGTGGAGAACGGCGTGCGTCCTGACGAGCAGCTGTACTACGCCCTCAAGGACGGTTCGCGCAACAAGGGCCAGATCGACGTGGAGGCGCTGTTCGCCATCAAGCCGCAGCCGATCCTCGGCCAGCCGGGCGAGGGCTACCTGCTGTACCGCATCGGCGACTGCGTGGCCCAGCGCAACGTGCATGCGGCGATCTACGACGCCTTGCGGTTGTGCAAGGACTTCTGATCGCACCGCCTCTAGAGGCGGGATTGGCCCCCCTGTAGGAGCGGATTCATCCGCGATGAGGCCGGCTCAGGCGGATGTGTTGTCGCTGCCGACGCCATCGCGGATGAATCCGCTCCTACAGGGCTCCGCGCCGCTCTTGGGAGCGGCGCAAGAATCCAGCTGTTGTGGGAGCCTCCCATGTTGAACACCCTTCTACCCATCCTGCTGTTCACCGCGCTGGCCCTGGCGGTGCTCGGTGCCCTGCGCCGGGTGCGCATGTGGCGGCGCGGGCGGCCGAGCAAGGTCGACCTGATCAAAGGCCTGCTGGCCATGCCGCGGCGCTACCTGGTGGACCTGCACCATGTGGTCGAGCGCGACAAGTACATGTCCAAGACCCACGTGGCCACCGCAGGCGGCTTCGTGTTGTCGGCCGTGCTGGCGATTCTGGTGCATGGTTTCGGCCTGCACAGCAAGATTCTCGGCTACGCCTTGCTGGTGGCCACGGTGATCATGTTCACCGGTGCGATCTTCGTCTTCAAACGCCGCCTGAACCCGCCGTCGCGCCTGTCAAAGGGCCCTTGGATGCGCTTGCCCAAGAGCCTGCTGATGTTCGCGGCGAGCTTCTTCATCGCCACGTTGCCGGTGGCCGGCATCCTGCCGGAGGGTACGGGTGGCTGGGTGCTCGTCGTTGTGCTGGGGATTGGCGTGTTCTGGGGCGTGTCCGAGCTGTTCTTCGGCATGACCTGGGGCGGCCCGATGAAGCACGCCTTCGCCGGCGCCCTGCACCTGGCCTGGCACCGCCGCGCCGAGCGCTTCGGCGGCGGTCGGTCCACCGGCCTCAAGCCGCTGGACCTGGAAGACCCGAATGCGCCGTTGGGTGTGGAAAAACCGGTCGATTTCACCTGGAACCAACTGCTCGGTTTCGACGCCTGCGTGCAGTGCGGCAAGTGCGAGGCCATGTGCCCGGCGTTCGCCGCCGGCCAGCCGTTGAACCCGAAGAAGCTCATCCAGGACATGGTCATCGGCCTGGCCGGTGGCACCGATGCGCAGTTCGCTGGCAGCCCTTATCCGGGCAAGCCGGTCGGTGAGCATGGCGGCCACCCGCACCAGCCGATCGTCAACGGCCTGGTCGACGCCGAGACGCTGTGGTCGTGCACCACCTGCCGCGCTTGCGTGGAGGAGTGCCCGATGATGATCGAGCACGTCGACGCGATCGTCGACATGCGCCGCCACCTGACCCTGGAGAAGGGCGCCACCCCGAACAAGGGCGCCGAGGTGCTGGACAACCTGATCGCCACTGACAACCCTGGCGGCTTCGCCCCTGGCGGTCGGATGAACTGGGCTGCCGACCTCAACCTGAAACTGTTGTCCGACGTGAAGCGCACCGACGTGCTGTTCTGGGTCGGCGACGGCGCCTTCGACATGCGCAACCAGCGCACCCTGCGTGCGTTCGTCAAAGTGCTCAAGGCCTCGGGCGTGGACTTCGCCGTGCTCGGCCTGGAAGAGCGCGACAGTGGCGACGTGGCCCGGCGCCTGGGCGACGAGGCGACCTTCCAGCAACTGGCCAAACGCAATATCCAGACCCTGGCCAAGTACCGGTTCCAGCGCATCGTCACCTGCGACCCGCACAGTTTCCATGTGCTGAAGAACGAGTACGGCGCGTTGGGCGGCGAGTACCAGGTGCAGCACCACAGCACCTACATCGCCGAACTGATCGCCGCGAGCAAACTCAACCTCGGGCAGCACAAGGGCGGCAGTGTCACCTATCACGACCCTTGCTACCTGGGCCGCTACAACGGCGAGTACGAAGCCCCGCGCGACGTGCTCAGGGCATTGGGCATCGAAGTGCGCGAAATGCAACGTTCGGGCTTCCGCTCCCGTTGCTGCGGTGGCGGCGGCGGTGCGCCGATCACCGATATTCCCGGCAAGCAGCGCATTCCCGACATGCGCATGGACGATATCCGCGAGACCCAGGCAGAGCTGGTGGCGGTGGGGTGTCCACAGTGCACGGCGATGCTCGAGGGCGTGGTCGAACCGCGCCCACAGATCAAGGATATCGCCGAGCTGGTGGCCGACGTGCTGATCGAAGAAGACGCGCCTGCAACCGCCAAGGCGCAGGCCGCAAAACGTGAACCTGCGGAGGTGCATTGATGAGCGACATCATCCGCCGCGACCCACGCGCCGAGTGGATCGCCCGTAACCGCCTGCACCCTTTGCATGCGGCGATGCAGACGCAACAGACCAGCTGGATGGGCCCCAATGGCGTCATCCGCAAGAACCCGCACGCGATCGCCGCCGGTTTCATCGGCCCCAACGGTCTCAAGCGCATCGACCGCAGCGGCGCCCAGCAGGGCACCGGCGTGGGAGGGCGGCGCACGGCTGCCGCCGAGGTGCAGTTGCCGCTGCACCAGGTGGCGGAGCCTGCCTTCTACATCGCCGTGGTGCCGGACATGGTCGGCGGCCGCCTGGGCAGCCACGACCGCGACCTGCTCGGCCTGGCCCACAGTTTGGCCGGCAGCCACGGCGCGGTGCTGGCCATCGTCTTTGGCGAACATAAGGAAAACAACTTTTCCACAGCCGGCGTCGACCGTTTGCTGGTCATCGAGGGCGAGGCGTTCGAGGGGTATGCACCGGAGCAGCTGGTGCAGGGCCTGCGCGCTGTGGATAACCAGTTCTCCCCACGCCACTGGCTGCTACCCGACAGCCGCAGCGGTGGCGGCGAACTGGGCCGGCGTTTCGCCGCGGCCCTGGGCGAGCGCCCGGCGACGCGGGTGTGGCAGGTCAAGGATGGCCAGTGCATCGGCCGTGCCGGGGCCGGTCAGCAAGATATTCAACGCGATCTGCCACGGTTGATCCTGGGCGCCACCGAATGCGCCGAACCGGTTAGCGAAACCCGCCACGAAGCGCTGCCCGTGGAGTTGTCCACAGGTGTGGCGCGCAGCCTGTCGCGCATCGAGGACCTTGGTTCGGTGGCCGTGGACCCGGCCGCCATCGCCATGGCCGAGGCCGAGTTCATTGTCTCGGGTGGCAACGGCGTCAAGGACTGGGACCTGTACCACAAGGCCACGGCGGCGCTCGGCGCCACCGAAGGCGCCTCGCGGGTAGCGGTGGATGACGGCTTCATGCCGCGCAATCGCCAGGTCGGAGCCACCGGAACCTGGGTCACGGCGCGGGTGTACGTGGCTGTGGGTATCTCCGGCGCCATCCAGCACCTGCAGGGCATCGGCGCCTGCGACAAGGTGGTGGCGATCAACATGGACCCGGGTTGCGACATGATCAAGCGGGCCGACCTGTCGGTGATCGGCGACAGCTCGGCAATTCTTCAGGCATTGATCGACGCTGTGGATAACTACCGCAGCGGCGGCCAGCGCGACGCGGCATAGGGGCAGCGAGCATGAGTACGAAAGTCATCAGCCTGGTCTCGATCGGCGCCCACCCCAGCTCCGGCCGCGCCCGCCGCGCTGAGCAGGACGCGCGCGCCGTGGAACTGGGTTTGCAGCTGGCTGGGGATAACTTGCTGGTAGTACATGCCGGCGATCCGCGTGAAGAGGCCCTGCGTGCATACCTGGGCATGGGCCTGGCGCATCTGGATGTCCTGGAGCAGCCTGCCGGCGCCGATGTGCTCGGCGTGCTGGGCGACTACCTGCGTGATGCCGGCGCCCAGCTGGTGCTGGCAGGCAGCCAGGCCGAGACGGGTGAAGGTTCGGGCATGCTGCCGTTCCTGCTGGCCGAGAAGCTGGGTTGGCCGTTGGTGGTCGGGCTGGCCGAGGTGGAATCCATCGAGAACGGCACCGCGCAGGTGCTGCAGGCCTTGCCCCGGGGTCAGCGGCGTCGCTTGAAAGTGCGCCTGCCGTTGCTGGCGACTGTGGATAACGCCGCGCCCAAACCACGCCAGAGTGCTTTTGGCCCGGCGCGTCGAGGTGTGTTGGCGGCGCGCAACGTGACGGTGGTGGAGGACCCGGTGCTGGGCGAAGATGCCCTGCAACCCGCTCGTCCACGGCCGAAACGGCTCAAGGTGATCAAGGCCAAGAGTGGCGCCGACCGCATGAAGGCTGCCACGGCCAAGGCCAGTGGTGGAGGCGGCAAGGTGCTCAAGGATGTTTCTCCACAGGAAGGGGCTGAGGCCATCCTCAAACTGCTGGTGGAGGAGGGGGTGCTGCGCTGACCTGTTGTACCCAAAATCTGTTGGGGGGTCTGTGGATAAAGTGTTTGCGTATTGCTGCAGGCCTTTGTTCATAGGGCTTACAAGGTGTTGGTCGATTTTTGATCAGTTAAAGCCACGACCCGTTCGTGGCTTTTTCGTTTCTGCGCTGGGGTGGAGAGTGAATATTGCCCACAATGGCTGTTGGCTGGTCTGTGGATAATATGTTTGGTGTGCGCTACAGGCATTGATTTCATTGGCTTTGACAGTTTTGGTCAAAAAGTGATCAGTAGGCCTTCGTTCTGCCTGGAAATCAGTATTTTCAGGGGGTTGTGGCGTTATCCACAGTAGATTTTCACACAGGGACCGTTTTGCTCACAAAGTCTGTTGGCGAAGGTGTGGACAAGTTGTTTGGATAACTCTGGAACCATTGAATTCATTGGCTTACACAAAATTGATCGAAATTTGATCAGTTTAGTGCTTGCAGTTTTCCGAAGAGTTTCCACAGTTGCTGTTGGTCGCGCTGTGGATAAAGTGTTGGTGGGTATCTGCGCGCCTTGAGGGACGTGGGCTGCAAGATTTTGAACGTTTTTTGATCAGAGCCACACCGCGTCCCCGTGTGGATAGTTGCGCAAGCTGCGTTGCGAACGCTATAGCGGGTAGTTCTCAAGCGGTGGGCATGGGCGGGCGATTGTCATCCGTGATCTCCTCTGCGCAGGGGAGCGTCTGGATATCGGACTATCTGGGGGCGGCGCGACATTGAGGCTGGATGTAACGTAGGCAGCGCAACCCGTGTAGGAGCCAGCAGGCTGGCTCCTACGGGATGGGGAGTGTTTACAGATTATTGCGCCTTGATCTCCTTGAGGTAGGACGCAGGCTCGGCGCCAAGATTGTTCAACAAACGCTGGCTGTACCAGTCGATGAAGTTCACCACGCCGAATTCATAGGTCTTCGAATAGGGCCCTGGCTGGTAAGCCGTGGAGTTGATCCCGCGCTGGTTCTCTTCGGCCAGGCGGCGGTCCTGGTCGTTGGTCGCGTCCCAGACCTTGCGCATGTCCTCGGGGTTGTAGTCGACCCCCTCCACCGCATCCTTGTGCACCAGCCACTTGGTGGTGACCATGGTCTCCTGCGCGCTGATCGGCCACACGGTGAACACGATCATGTGGTCGCCCATGCAGTGGTTCCACGAATGCGGCAGGTGCAGGATGCGCATCGAGCCCAGGTCCGGGTTCTTGATGCGGCCCATCAGCTTCTGGCAGGCCTGCTTGCCGTCCATGGTCATCGACACCGTGCCCTTGAGCAGCGGCATGCGCACGATGCGGTTACGCAGGCCGTGGCTCTTGTGCAGGTACGGGATCTTCTCGGCTTCCCAGGCGGCGGCGGAGGCGGCCACGTGGTCCTTGAACTCCTGGCTGGCGCGGGGGTCGTTGGTGTCGTCCCACTCCAGCAGCGTCTTCAGCAGCTCGGGGTGCGAGCCGTTGCAGTGGTAGCACTCGCGGTTGTTCTCCAGCACCAGCTTCCAGTTGGCCTTTTCCATCAAGGTGGTCTGCACCGCCACCTTGGTGTTCTCCATGTCGTACGGTTCCATGTAGTGGTCGAGCGTTGCCAGGAACTCGTCGATGGCCGGCGGGTTCTCGGCCAGGCTGATGAAGATGTAGCCACCGGCCACCTTCACGTTCACAGGCTTGAGGCCGTACTGGTTCATGTCGAAGTCGGCGCCCATCTCGGTGCCGGCGAACAGCAGGCGGCCGTCGAGCTCGTAGGTCCACTGGTGGTACGGGCACACCAGTTTGGCCACCTTGCCCTTTTCACTGACGCACAGGCGCGAGCCGCGGTGGCGGCAGACGTTGTGGAAGGCATGCACCTTACCTTCCGCGCCACGCACCACGATGATCGGGTTCTTGCCGATCTGCAGGGTGATGTAGTTGCCCTTGGCCGGGATCTCGCATACCAGGCCGGCGATCAGCCACTCCTTGTGGAAGATCTCCTGCATGTCGATCTGGAACAGGCGTTCGTCGCTGTAGAACGGTTGCGGCAGCGAGTAGGTGCGCTCGCGGGTCTGCAGCATCTCGGCGGTGGCCTTGCGTGCAGGTTCCAGTGGATCGCCCAGGCTCAGGGTTGCGGTGACGTCCATCGTGTGGTCCTCAGGGCCGTGGTCGGCCGGCGAAAGGTGGCTAATCGTTTCGTTGTTTTTATGCCGCAAGGCTGCTGTGGATAAACAACCTGTTCTTTTGCCGGAGTGTGCGTTCGAGCCGGGAAACGGCCATGTCCACGGGCGACATGGCCGAATCGAATTCCGACGCGCCAACCCTTGTAGCGCGGGGCTGGTCGCGATAAGCACGCCGATGTCGCGGATGGGAATGTACACAGCCCCAGGCTTGCGCATTATCGGAGCCATAAGAAAGGCCGACAGTCGGCTGCTGGAGATGAACATGTCCGATACCTTCCTCAATCCGGTCACCACCCAGACCTGGGCCAATGGCCGCCACATCGTGCGCTGCGTCAAGGTCATCCAGGAGACCTGGGACGTGCGCACCTTCTGCTTCATGGCCGACCAGCCGATCATGTTCTTCTTCAAGCCCGGGCAGTTCGTCACTCTTGAACTGGAGATCGAAGGCAAGCCGGTGATGCGCTCGTACACCATCTCCAGTTCGCCGTCGGTGCCCTACAGCTTCTCCATCACCGTCAAGCGCGTGCCGGGCGGGCTGGTGTCGAACTTCCTCCACGACACCATGCACGAAGGCGCAGAGCTGCCGGTGCACGGGCCGGTGGGGCTGTTCAACGCCATCGACTACCCGGCGGGCAAGGTGCTCTACCTCTCCGGCGGTGTCGGCATCACCCCGGTGATGTCCATGGCGCGCTGGTTCTACGACACCAACGCCAATGTCGACATGGTGTTCGTGCACAGTGCCCGTTCACCGAAGGACATCATCTACCACCGCGAGCTGGAGCAGATGGCCTCGCGCATCCCCAACTTCAGCCTGCACATCATTTGCGAGAAGCACGGGCTGGGCGAGCCGTGGGCGGGCTATCGCGGCTACCTGAACCAGCGGTTGATGGAGCTGATCGCCCCGGACTACCTCGAACGCACCATCTTCTGCTGCGGCCCGACGCCCTATATGAGCGCGGTCAAGCGCATGCTCGAAGCCGTCGGTTTCGACATGAAGAATTACCACGAGGAATCGTTCGGCGCGACGCCGCCAGAGGCCAAGGCCGATGCGGTCGAGCACGCCGAGCAGGCCGCCGATGCACCGGAAGTGGATGTGGCCGACCTCAACCTGGTGGAGTTCGTCGGCAGCGACAAGAGCATCCGCGTGGCCCCGGGCGAGACCGTGCACGCGGCGGCGGCCAAGGTCGGGCTGATGATTCCCAAGGCCTGCGGGATGGGGATCTGCGGCACCTGCAAGGTGCTCAAGCTGGGTGGCGAAGTGGAGATGGAGCACAACGGCGGGATCACTGAAGAGGATGAGGCCGAGGGCTACATCCTGTCGTGCTGCAGCGTACCGAAGGGGGATGTGCGGATCGAGTACTGATCCGAGAGTGCATGGGGCTGCTGCGCAGCCCATCGCGGCACAAGGCCGCTCCTACAGGGTTACGCGTTTTCCTGTAGGTGCGGCCTTGTGCCGCGAAAGGGCCGCAAAGCGGCCCCGGCTTTTTCAGGTACGGAACCGGGCCACCAGCCCGCTCAGGTCCACCGCCAGGCGCGACAGCTCGGCGCTCGCCGCGCTGGTCTGGTTCGCCCCGGTGGCGCTCTGCACCGACAGGTCGTTGATGTTCACCAGGTTGCGGTCCACCTCGCGGGCGACCTGGGCCTGCTCCTCGGCGGCGCTGGCGATCACCAGGTTGCGCTCGTTGATCTGCGCCACCGCCCCGGCAATGGTATCCAGCGCAAGGCCCGCGCCACGGGCGATGTTCAGGGTCGACTCGGCGCGCTCGGTGCTGGTGCGCATCGAGTCCACGGCCTGCTCGGTACCACCCTGGATGCTGCCGATCATCCGCTCGATCTCGCTGGTGGACTGCTGGGTGCGATGCGCCAGGGCGCGTACCTCGTCGGCGACCACGGCGAAGCCACGGCCGGCTTCACCGGCGCGGGCGGCTTCGATGGCAGCGTTGAGCGCCAGCAGGTTGGTCTGGTCGGCCAGGCCACGGATCACGTCGAGCACCTTGCCGATATCGCGCGATTGCTCGGCCAGGTGGGTGATCAGCTTGGCGGTGGCCTGCACGTCGCCGCTCATGCGCTCGATGGCGCCCACGGTCTCCATCACCAGGTCACGACCATCGCCGGCCGAACGGCTGGCTTCGCTGGAGGCCTCCGAGGTGCTCACCGCGTTGCGCGCCACTTCCTCGACCGCGCTGGTCATTTCGGTGACGGCGGTGGCGGCCTGCTCGATCTCGTTGTTCTGCTGCTGCAGGCCACGGGCGCTCTCGTCGGTGACGCTGTTGAGCTCCTCGGCGGCCGAGGCCAGTTGGGTGGCGGAACCGGCGATCAACTGCAGGGTGTCGCGCAGCTTGTCCTGCATCTTGGCCATGGCTTTCAACAGGCGCGCGGCCTCGTCGGTGCCTTCGGCGTCGATGTGGTGGGTGAGGTCTCCCTCGGCGATCTGCTCGGCGGATTTCAGCGCTTCGTCGATGGGCTTGACGATGCTGCGGGTGAGCAGGAAGGCGAACAGCAGGGTCAGCACGGTGGCGGCCACCAGCAGGCTGATCACCAGGCCGAAGGCGCCGCTGTACTGGCTGGCGGCGGCTTCATTGGTGGCGCTGGTCTGGTCGGTGTTGATACGTACCAGGGTGTCCATGACCTTGTTGATCTGCTCGGAGTTGTCCAGCAGCTCACGGTTGAGCAGGTCGCGCAGGGCGTCGAGGTCGCCGGCCTGGCCCAGGGTGCGCATACGCGCCTCGAGCTGGCGGTACTGGTTCAGCAACTGGCTGTACTGGTCGTAGGCGGACTGTTCGTCGGCGGCGCTGATCAGCGGCTCGTAGGCACGGCGGGCCTTGTCGATCTGGGCGTTGCGTTCGTCCAGCAGGCGCAGCGTCTCCTGCTGGGTGGCGGGCTCGCGGTTGAGCAGCAGGCGGTAGGAGAGGGTGCGCAGGCGCAGGTTCAGCGCGGTCAGCTCATCGAGGGTCTTGATGCTGGGCACGCTGACTTCTTCGATGGTCACGCCGGCCTGGCGGATGTTGCCCATCTGGATCAGGGAGAACACACCCAGGCCGAGCATCAGCAGGCCGATGACCGAAAACCCGAGCAGCGCACGCGGGGCGATGTTCATGTTGCGTAGGGACATGGAGGCGGTATCCAAGGCAGTGAGGGGGCCGCGATCCATGCGACGGAAAAAGACCTACCTGCCTATCGGTCGTGACCGGCCAGTCTTGAGTGGCCGATGGTGAAAGTGTGAAGTCGCTAACGAACTTCCTGACCAGCGGTTGCCGCAGGTTGGAACAAGGGGGGCGATATCCGGTCAACCTCCCCAGGCAAAAACCTTTTGAATCCGATATTTAATGGCGGGGGCGCAGGTTTTTCCTTATCGTGTGCGCCCTTTGCAACAACCCGAGATAGACGCATGTTGGAAACTTCCCTGAATCAACTCGAGCAACTGGTCAGCGACCTGATGCACAAGAACGCGCAACTGGCCGAGCAGAACGCCAGCCTCAGCCAGGAACTGGCCCAGGCCAAGGAAGAGAACGACAGCCTGCAGTTGTCGCTGATGGAACAGGAAGAGAAGCACGGCGCCACCGCCGCCCGCATCCAGGCCCTGGTCGAGCGCGCCAGCGCGGGTGTCGTGAACGCATGAGACGGCCAGAACAGCCGATCAATGTCGTGTCGATCCTCGGCAACGACTATTCGCTGAAGGCCCCCGAGGGCCAGGAAGACACCCTGAACCAGGCCGTGCGCATGCTCAATGTCGCGCTGGCCGAGACCAAGCGCCAGTTCCCGACCCTGATCGGCGACAAGCTGCTGGTGCTGGCGGCCCTGAACCTGTGCTCCAAGCAGATCGAGTTGCAGCGCGAGCACGACCGCACCCTCGAGCGCACCCAGGCGCAGATCGACGCCACCGTCGATGCCATCAGCCGAACCATCGGCGACCAATAACAAAAGAATGCGCAACCCCTGTAGGAGCCGGCTCCTACAGGGGGTATTTGTATTGTTCAATATCGGTGGATTGATCGGATACTTGAGTGTATACACTTTCCCAAAAACAATAATTGGCGGGGAAGATTGGCATGCGTATCTGGCGGCGGAGTATCCAGTGGCAACTGATCGCGAGCATGGGCGGCGCCCTGCTGGCGAGCATTCTGGTAGTGGTGGCGATCTATACGGTGGCGGTCAACCGCCTCACCGAGCGCTACCTGGTCGACACGGCGCTGCCGGCCAGCGTCGAGGCGATTCGCAATGACATCGAGCGCATGCTCGGCCAGCCGCTGGTGGCGGCGGCGGACATTGCCGGCAACACCCTGCTGCGTGACTGGCTGGCTGCCGGGGAAGATCCCGCCGAGCTGCCGCGCTTCATCGAATACCTGGAGGCCGCCAAGCAGCGCAACAAGGCCTTCACCACCTTGTTCGCCTCCACCAGCACCGGCCACTACTACAACGAGAAGGGGCTGGACCGCACCCTCAGCCGCGCCAACCCCAAGGACAAGTGGTTCTACGGTTACATCGACAGTGGCGCCGAGCGCCTGATCAACATCGACATCGATGGCTCCACGGGCGAGTTGGCGCTGTTCATCGATTATCGAGTGGAGAAGGCTGGCCAACTGGTCGGCGTGGCCGGCATGGGCCTGCGCATGACCGAACTGTCGAAGCTGATCCATGACTTCAGCTTCGGCGAGCACGGCAAGGTGTTCCTGGTGCGCAACGACGGCTTGATCCAGGTCCATCCCGACCAGCAGTTCAGCGGCAAGCGTCAGTTGGCCGAGCAGTTGGACGCGGAGGCGGCCAAGGCTGTGATGAGCGGCGCCGCTGGACTGCGCAACACCCGCTTCGACCGCGACGGGGAGCGTTATCTGGCACTGGGCCTGCCCCTGCGCGACCTGAACTGGACCCTGGTCGCCGAGGTCCCGGAAGCCGAGATCTATGCACAGATGCGCCATGCCGTCTGGCTGACCAGCCTGATTGGCGGCGCGGTCGCGCTGGTGTCGCTGTTGCTGGTGGTGCTGCTGGCCCGCGGGTTGGTGCGGCCGATCCGTCAGGTCACCGCGGCGTTGGTGCAGATTGGCAGCGGTGGAGGCGACCTCAGCCATCGCCTGGACGACTCGCGCCAGGACGAACTGGGCGACCTGGCCCGGGGCTTCAATCGCTTCCTCGACAGCCAGCGCGGGCTGATCGGCGAAGTGCTGCGCACCACCGAGCGCCTGCACCTGTCGGTCGAGCAGGTGACCCAGGTGGTGGACAACACCGCCGACCGCTCCGGGCGGCAGCAGGAAATGACCGAGATGGTCGCCACTGCGGTGCATGAGATGGGCCTGACCGTGCAGGACATCGCGCAGAACGCTGGCGCTGCCGCGCACGCTTCGCAGTCTGCACGCGACGAGGCGTTGCAGGCGCGGGAGGTGGTGCGTCGTTCGATCCACGGTATCGAGGGCATGTCCGGCGAGATCGGCCGTGCCGCCGAGGCCGTCGCGCAACTGGCCGACGAAGTCGCCTCGATCGATGAGGTGTTGGCGGTGATCCGCAGCATTTCCGAACAGACCAACCTGCTGGCGCTCAATGCCGCCATCGAGGCTGCGCGGGCTGGCGAAATGGGGCGTGGCTTCGCTGTCGTCGCCGATGAGGTGCGCACCCTGGCGCGGCGCACCCAGGTGTCCACCGACGAGGTGCAGCAGATGATCCACCGTCTCAAGCAAGGCGCGGGCACCGCCGTGGCGTCGATGCAGGCGGGACAGCAGGCAACCGGTAGCGGTGTCGAAGCAAGCCAGCGTACGGGCACGTCGCTGGGGGCGATCACCGACCAGGTCGAGCGCATCAGCGACATGAACCACCAGGTGGCCACGGCGACCGAGGAACAGTCGGCGGTGACCGAGGAGATCAACCGCAACGTGCAGGGGATTTCCGACCTGGCGCGGCAGACGGCCAGTGAAGTGCAGGGGTGTCGCGAGGAGTGCCAGGCGTTGCGTGGGTTGGCCGATGACCTGGCGCGGCAGATGGGTGGGTTCAGGCTTTAGGCATAGGGTGCTGGCCTCTTCGCGGGTAAACCCGCTCCCACAGGCGTTTCGTCGAGCCCTGTGGGAGCGGGTTTAGCCGCGAATGAGGCCTGTCAGGCGCCGAAGATGGCGCGGATGTCCGCCGCCAGTTCGCGCACCCGCGACTCCTGCGTATCCCACGAACACATGAACCGCGCGCCACCGCTACCAATGAAGGTATAGAAGCGCCAGCCCTTGTTGCGCAGGGCCTCCAGTGCATGCTCCGGCATCTGCAGGAACACCCCGTTGGCTTCCACCGGGAACATCAGTTCCACCCCCTGCAAGTCACTCACCAACGTTGCCAGCAACTGCGCGCAGTGGTTGGCGTGCTTGCCATGGCGCAGCCAGGCGCCATCTTCCAGCAGGCCCACCCACGGCGCCGACAGGAAGCGCATCTTCGACGCCAGTTGCCCGGCCTGCTTGCAGCGGTAGTCGAAGTCCTCGGCCAGCTGGCGGTTGAAGAACAGGATCGCCTCGCCCACCGCCATGCCGTTCTTGGTGCCACCGAAGCACAGCACATCGACGCCGGCCTTCCAGGTCAGCTCGGCCGGCGAGCAGCCGAGGAACGAGCAGGCGTTGGTGAAGCGCGCGCCATCCATGTGCAGGTTCAGGCCCAGCTCCTTGCATGTTGCGCTGATCGCCTTGAGCTCTTCAGGGCGATACACGGTGCCCACTTCGGTGGCCTGGGTGATGGTCACCACGCGGGGCTTGGGGTAGTGGATGTCTTGGCGCTTGAGCGCCACTTCGCGGATCGAATCAGGCGTCAGCTTGCCGTTGACGCTGGCGGCGGTCAGCAGCTTGGAGCCGTTGGAGAAGAACTCCGGCGCGCCGCATTCGTCGGTCTCGACGTGGGCGGTCTCGGAGCAGATCACGCTGTGGTAGCTCTGGCACAGCGAGGCCAGGGCCAGGGAGTTGGCGGCGGTGCCGTTGAAGGCGAAGAACACCTCGCAGTCGGTCTCGAACAGCTTGCGGAAGTATTCCGAGGCGCGTTCGGTCCACTGGTCGTCGCCGTAGGCGCGTTGGTGGCCGTGGTTGGCCTTTTCCATGGCCGCCCAGGCTTCGGGGCAGATGCCGGAGTAGTTGTCGCTGGCGAATTGTTGGTTGTTATCGGTCATGACGCCTGTCCTTTTGTACGACGCAGGAACGCACTCTAAACCATCGATTCAGCGGTTGCCTATGCAGGAGCGGCTTCAGCCGCGAAAGGGGCGCGAAGCGGCCCCTGGATCCATGGCAAGGCGCGAATCGTTGGGGGCTGCGGTGCAGCCCTTTCGCGGCTGAAGCCGCTCCTGCAGAGGATTCGCGAAGTCTGCAGGTGAATGTCGTAAACGCGCCATTGCAAGGCGCGCGCAGGCATCTGTACCGCCGTGCCCGGTCATACCATCGCTGCAAAGGGTGGGAAAACCCTCACCAGACAAGAAACGATCGCTGCCGGGAGATACACGATGTTCAGCAAGCAAGACCAGATCCAGGGTTACGACGACGCACTGCTGGCGGCGATGAATGCCGAGGAGCAGCGCCAGGAAGATCACATCGAGCTGATCGCCTCGGAGAACTACACCAGCAAGCGCGTGATGCAGGCCCAGGGCAGCGGCCTGACCAACAAGTACGCCGAGGGCTATCCGGGCAAGCGCTACTACGGTGGTTGCGAGCACGTCGACAAGGTGGAAGCCCTGGCCATCGAGCGCGCCAAGCAGCTGTTCGGCGCCGACTACGCCAACGTCCAGCCACACTCCGGCTCCTCGGCCAACAGCGCCGTGTATCTCGCCCTGCTGCAGGCCGGCGACACCATCCTGGGCATGAGCCTGGCCCACGGCGGCCACCTGACCCACGGCGCCAAGGTGTCGTCCTCGGGCAAGCTGTACAACGCCGTTCAATATGGTATCGACACCACCACCGGCCTGATCGACTACGACGAAGTCGAGCGCCTGGCCGTCGAGCACAAACCGAAAATGATCGTCGCCGGCTTCTCGGCCTACTCGAAGACCCTCGATTTCCCACGCTTCCGCCAGATCGCCGATAAAGTCGGCGCGCTGCTGTTCGTCGACATGGCCCATGTTGCTGGCCTGGTCGCCGCCGGCCTGTACCCGAATCCGATCCCGTTCGCCGACGTGGTCACCACCACCACCCACAAGACCCTGCGCGGTCCGCGTGGCGGCCTGATCCTGGCCAAGAGCAACGAAGAGATCGAGAAGAAGCTCAACGCCGCGGTGTTCCCCGGCGCCCAGGGCGGCCCGCTGATGCACGTGATCGCCGCCAAGGCGGTGTGCTTCAAGGAAGCGCTGGAACCAGGCTTCAAGGCCTACCAGAAGCAGGTGATCGAAAACGCCCAGGCCATGGCCCAGGTGTTCATCGACCGCGGCTACGACGTGGTCTCCGGCGGCACCGACAACCACCTGTTCCTGGTCAGCCTGATTCGCCAGGGCCTGACCGGCAAGGACGCCGACGCCGCTCTGGGCCGCGCCCACATCACCGTCAACAAGAACGCCGTGCCCAACGACCCGCAGTCGCCGTTCGTCACCTCGGGCCTGCGCATCGGCACCCCGGCCGTCACCACCCGTGGCTTCAAGGTCGCCCAGTGCGTGGCGCTGGCCGGCTGGATCTGCGATGTGCTGGACAACCTGGGCGACGCCGATGTCGAGGCCGATGTGGCCAAGAACGTCGCCGCCCTGTGCGCCGACTTCCCGGTCTACCGCTGAGTGGAGCAGAACACCATGCAACGTTATTCAGGCTTCGGCCTCTTCAAGCACTCCCTCAGCCACCACGAGAACTGGCAGCGCATGTGGCGCACGCCAACCCCGAAAAAGGTCTATGACGTGGTCATCGTCGGCGGTGGCGGCCATGGCCTGGCCACCGCCTACTATCTAGCCAAAGAGCACGGCATCACCAACGTGGCGGTGGTCGAGAAGGGCTACCTGGGCGGCGGCAACACCGCCCGCAACACCACCATCGTGCGTTCCAACTACCTGTGGGACGAGTCGGCGCACCTGTACGAACACGCCATGAAGCTGTGGGAAGGGCTCTCGCAAGACATCAACTACAACGTGATGTTCTCCCAGCGCGGCGTGTACAACCTGTGCCACACCCTGCAGGACATCCGTGACTCCGAGCGCCGGGTCAACGCCAACCGCCTCAATGGCGTGGACGGCGAGCTGATCCGCACCGAGCAGGTCGCGGCCGAGATCCCGTATCTGGACTGCTCGAAGAACACTCGCTACCCCATCCTTGGCGCCACCGTGCAACGGCGTGGCGGCGTGGCCCGTCACGACGCCGTGGCCTGGGGCTTCGCCCGTGCCGCCGATGCCCTGGGCGTGGACCTGATCCAGCAGACCGAGGTGATCGGCTTCCGCAAAGAGAACGGCGCCGTGATCGGTGTCGAAACCAACAAGGGCTTCATCGGCGCCAAGCGCGTCGGCGTGGTCACCGCGGGCAACTCCGGGCACATGGCCAAGCTGGCCGGCTTCCGCCTGCCGCTGGAGTCGCACCCGTTGCAGGCGCTGGTATCCGAGCCGATCAAGCCGATCATCGACAGCGTGATCATGTCCAACGCCGTGCACGGTTACATCAGCCAGTCCGACAAGGGCGACCTGGTGATCGGTGCCGGTATCGACGGCTGGGTCGGCTACGGCCAGCGCGGTTCGTACCCGATCATCGAGCACACCCTGCAGGCGATCGTCGAGATGTTCCCGATCCTCTCCCGCGTGCGCATGAACCGCCAGTGGGGCGGCATCGTCGACACCACGCCGGACGCCTGCCCGATCATCTCCAAGACCCCGGTGAAGAACATGTTCTTCAACTGTGGCTGGGGTACCGGCGGCTTCAAGGCCACCCCGGGCTCGGGCAACGTCTTCGCCGCGAGCCTGGCCAAGGGCGAGATGCACCCGCTGGCCGCGCCTTTCTCCATCGACCGTTTCTACAATGGTGCGCTGATCGACGAACACGGCGCCGCTGCCGTCGCCCACTGACCCGGAGACAACCGTCATGTTGCAAATCTTCTGTCCCCACTGCGGCGAGCTGCGCTCCGAGGAAGAATTCCACGCGTCGGGCCAGGCGCACATCGCCCGCCCGCTGGACCCGAACGCCTGCTCCGACGAGGAGTGGGGCACCTACATGTTCTTCCGCGACAACCCGCGTGGCATCCACCACGAACTGTGGGATCACGTCGCCGGCTGCCGCCAGTACTTCAACGTCACCCGTGACACCGTGACCTACGAGATCCTGGAAACCTACAAGATCGGCGAGAAGCCGCAGGTCACCGCAACTTCGAAGCAAAGTACCGCGCCAGCGACCGCCAAGGGCCAAGGGGAAAAAGTATGAGCCAGACCTATCGCCTCGCCAGCGGCGGCCGTATCGACCGCAGCAAGGTGCTGAACTTCAGCTTCAACGGCAAGACCTACCAGGGCTATGCCGGTGACACTCTAGCCGCCGCGCTGCTGGCCAACGGTGTAGACATCGTCGGGCGCAGCTTCAAGTACTCGCGCCCCCGCGGGATCATCGCCGCCGGCACCGAAGAGCCGAACGCGATCCTGCAGATCGGCTCCAGCGAAGCCACCCAGATCCCCAACGTGCGCGCCACCCAGCAGGCCCTGTATGCAGGCCTGGTGGCCAACAGCACCAACGGCTGGCCGAACGTCAACAACGACATGATGGGCATCATCGGCAAGGTCGGCGGCAACATGATGCCGCCTGGGTTCTACTACAAGACCTTCATGTATCCCAAGTCGTTCTGGATGACCTACGAGAAGTACATCCGCAAGGCGGCGGGCCTGGGTCGCGCGCCGCTGCAGAACGATCCGGACAGCTACGACTACATGAACCAGCACTGCGACGTGCTGATCGTCGGCGCCGGCCCTGCCGGCCTGGCTGCCGCACTGGCTGCCGCACGCAGCGGTGCCCGGGTGATCCTGGCCGACGAGCAGGAAGAGTTCGGCGGCAGCCTGCTCGACAGCCGTGAAACCCTCGATGGCAAACCGGCCGCCGACTGGGTCAACGCCGTGGTAGCCGAGCTGGAAAGCCTGCCGGAAGTCACCCTGCTGCCGCGCAGCACGGTCAACGGTTACCACGACCACAACTTCCTCACCATCCACGAGCGCCTCACCGACCACCTCGGCGACCGAGCGCCAATTGGCCAGGTGCGCCAGCGTGTGCACCGTGTTCGCGCCAATCGCGTCGTGCTGGCCGCGGGTGCCCACGAGCGTCCGCTGGTGTACGGCAACAACGACCTGCCGGGCAACATGCTGGCGGGTGCCGTGTCCACCTACGTACGCCGCTATGGCGTGGCGCCGGGCCGCAAGCTGGTGCTGTCGACCAACAATGACCACGCCTACCGTTGCGCGCTGGACTGGCACGATGCCGGTCTGCAGGTGGTCGCCATCGCCGACGCCCGCCACAATCCGCGTGGCTCGCTGGTCGAAGAGGCCCGCGCCAAGGGCATCCGTATCCTCACCTCCAGCGCCGTGATCGAGGCCAAGGGCAGCAAGCACGTCACCGGTGCCCGCGTGGCCGCCATCGATGTGCAGGCGCACAAGGTCACCAGCCCTGGCGAAACCCTCGAGTGCGACCTGATCGCGACTTCCGGCGGCTACAGCCCGGTGGTGCACCTGGCCTCGCACTTGGGCGGTCGCCCGGTGTGGCGTGAAGACATCCTCGGCTTCGTGCCAGGTGACGCGCCGCAGAAGCGGGTGTGCGTCGGTGGTGTGAACGGTGTCTACGCCTTGGGCGATGTGATCGCCGACGGTTTCGAAGGCGGCGTGCGCGCAGCCACCGAGGCCGGCTTCAAGGCCAGCGCCGGCACCCTGCCGAAAACCTTGGCGCGCAAGGAAGAGGCCACCGTGGCGCTGTTCCAGGTGCCCCACGACAAGGGCACCGCCCGGGCGCCCAAGCAGTTCGTCGACCAGCAGAACGACGTCACCGCCGCCGCCATCGAGCTGGCCACCCGCGAAGGCTTCGAGTCGGTCGAGCACGTCAAGCGTTATACCGCCCTGGGCTTCGGCACCGACCAGGGCAAGCTGGGCAACATCAACGGCCTGGCCATCGCCGCCCGCTCGCTCGGGATAGGCATCCCGGAAATGGGCACCACCATGTTCCGCCCCAACTACACGCCGGTGACCTTCGGCGCGGTGGCGGGCCGGCACTGTGGCCACCTGTTCGAGCCGGTGCGCTTCACCGCG
Organism: Pseudomonas entomophila; assembly: GCF_018417595.1. NCBI lineage: Bacteria > Pseudomonadati > Pseudomonadota > Gammaproteobacteria > Pseudomonadales > Pseudomonadaceae > Pseudomonas > Pseudomonas entomophila. Next base: position 5,559,364 of record NZ_CP070982.1, on the reverse strand, counting down.
CTGCATGCCTGGCACATCAAGAACGGCGCCGAGTTCGAGGACGTTGGCCAGTGGAAACGCCCGTGGTACTTCCCCAAGCCCGGCGAAGACATCCACACCGCCGTGGCCCGCGAATGCAAGGCCGTGCGTGACAGCGTCGGCCTGCTGGACGCCTCGACCCTGGGCAAGATCGACATCCAGGGCCCGGACGCGCGTGAATTCCTCAACCGCATCTACACCAACGCCTGGACCAAGCTCGACGTCGGCAAGGCCCGCTACGGCCTGATGTGCAAGGAAGACGGCATGGTCTTCGACGACGGCGTGACCGCCTGCGTCGGCGACAACCACTTCATCATGACCACCACCACCGGCGGCGCCGCCCGCGTGCTGCAGTGGCTGGAGCTGTACCACCAGACCGAATGGCCGGAGATGAAGGTGTACTTCACCTCGGTCACCGACCACTGGGCGACCATGACCCTGTCCGGCCCCAACAGCCGCAAGCTGCTGGCCGAGGTCAGCGACATCGACCTGGACAAGGAAGGCTTCCCGTTCATGAGCTGGAAGGAAGGCCTGGTCGGCGGCGTGCCGGCGCGGGTGTTCCGCATCTCGTTCACCGGTGAACTGTCGTACGAGATCAACGTCCAGGCCAACTACGCCATGGGTGTGCTGGAGCAGATCGTCGAGGCGGGCAAGAAATACAACCTCACGCCGTATGGCACCGAGACCATGCACGTGCTGCGCGCCGAGAAGGGCTTCATCATCGTCGGCCAGGACACCGACGGTTCGATGACCCCGGACGACCTCAACATGAGCTGGTGCGTGGGCCGCAACAAGGCGTTCTCGTGGATCGGCCTGCGCGGCATGAACCGCGAAGACACCGTGCGCGAGAACCGCAAGCAGCTGGTGGGCCTGAAGCCGGTCGACCCCAACGTGTGGCTGCCGGAAGGCGCCCAGCTGGTGTTCGATCCGAAGCAGCCGATCCCGATGGACATGGTCGGCCACGTCACTTCCAGCTACGCGGCCAACTCCCTGGGTTATTCGTTCGCCATGGGCGTGGTCAAGGGCGGCCTCAAGCGCCTGGGCGAGCGGGTGTATTCGCCCCAGGCCGACGGCAGCGTGATCGAGGCCGAGATCGTGTCTTCGGTGTTCTTCGACCCGAAAGGCGAGCGGCAGAACGTCTAAGGCCCGGAAGGCAAACGGTGTCTGGCTGGCAATGAGGTCCCTGTAGGAGCGGGCTTACCCGCGAATAGGGCGGTGAAACCACCATCGCATTCGCGGGTAAACCCGCTCCTACAGGATGTGCCGCCGACCCGAACACCGGTTGTGACCCACAGAATTCAAGGCAGGTAAGAAATGAGCGCTATCAACGTCTTCCAGCAAAACCCCGGCAGTGATGCCAAGGCCCAGTCGCCGCTGCACCACGCCGACCTGGCCAGCCTGGTCGGCAAGGGCCGCAAGAACGCAGGCGTGACCCTGCGGGAAAAGAAACTGCTTGGCCACCTGACTATCCGTGGTGATGGCCACGACCAGGCCTTCGCCGGCGGCGTGCACAAGGCCCTGGGCCTGGAACTGCCGGTGGCCCTGACCGTGGTCGCCAACAACGAGATGTCGTTGCAGTGGATGGGCCCGGACGAGTGGTTGCTGATCGTCCCCGGCGGCCAGGAGTTCGCCGTCGAGCAGAAGCTGCGCGAGGCCCTCGACGGCCAGCACATCCAGGTGGTCAACGTCAGCGGCGGGCAGACCCTGCTCGAACTGCGTGGCCCCAATGTGCGCGACGTGCTGATGAAATCCACCAGCTATGATGTACACCCGAACAACTTCCCGGTCGGCAAGGCCGTCGGCACCGTGTTCGCCAAGTCGCAACTGGTGATCCGCCGCACCGCCGAGGATACCTGGGAGCTGGTGATCCGCCGCAGCTTCTCCGACTACTGGTGGCTGTGGCTGCAGGACGCGTCGGCCGAGTACGGCCTGGCCATCGAAGCGTAAGGAGCAGTCATCATGAGTCGGGCACCGGACACCTGGATTCTCACCGCCGATTGCCCGAGCATGCTCGGTACGGTCGATGTGGTGACGCGTCATCTCTACGAGCAGCGCTGCTACGTCACCGAGCACCATTCCTTCGATGACCGGCTGTCGGGGCGGTTCTTCATTCGCGTGGAGTTCCGCGCCCCGGATGGCTTCGACGAGAACGCCTTCCGCGCGGGGCTGGCCGAGCGCAGCGAAGCGTTCGGCATGGCCTTCGAGCTGACCGCGCCGAACCACCGCCCCAAGGTGGTGATCATGGTGTCCAAGGCCGACCACTGCCTGAACGACCTGCTGTACCGCCAGCGCATCGGCCAACTGGCCATGGACGTGGTCGCGGTGGTGTCCAACCACCCCGACCTCGAGCCCTTGGCGCATTGGCACAAGATTCCCTACTACCATTTCGCCCTCGACCCCAATGACAAGCCGGGGCAGGAGCGCAAGGTACTGCAGGTGATCGAGGAAACCGGTGCCGAGCTGGTGATTCTTGCCCGCTACATGCAGGTGCTGTCGCCGGAGCTGTGCCGGCGGCTGGACGGCTGGGCGATCAACATCCATCACTCGTTGCTGCCCGGGTTCAAGGGCGCCAAACCGTATCACCAGGCGTACAACAAGGGCGTGAAGATGGTCGGTGCCACCGCGCACTACATCAACAACGACCTGGACGAAGGGCCGATCATCGCCCAGGGCGTGGAGGTGGTGGACCACGCCCACTATCCCGAGGACCTGATCGCCAAGGGGCGCGATATCGAGTGCCTCACATTGGCGCGAGCGGTGGGCTATCACATCGAGCGGCGGGTGTTCCTCAACGCCAATCGCACGGTAGTTCTCTAGCGCTGGCACTGGCCCATTCGCGGGTAAACCCGCTCCCACAGGTTTCGCGCAAGGCCTGTGGGAGCGGGTTTACCCGCGAATGGGCCAGCACATTTTTACCTGCCGCAAAAAGACATACCCTTGTCGCATCCAGTCACCGCCCCAGCGCTTATCCAGCCCACAATCCCCCTCATTCCAGTAACACAGGCCGCCCACGGACGGCGGCGCTTTCCACCACCGCTGCATAAATACAAATCAAGCGAGGTAAGAAGCATGTCTGGTAACCGTGGAGTGGTGTATCTCGGCGCGGGCAAGGTCGAGGTGCAGAAGATCGACTACCCAAAAATGCAGGACCCGCGCGGCAAGAAGATCGAGCACGGCGTCATCCTCAAGGTGGTCTCCACCAACATCTGCGGCTCCGACCAGCACATGGTCCGCGGCCGCACCACCGCCCAGGTCGGCCTGGTCCTGGGCCACGAAATCACCGGTGAAATCGTCGAAATGGGCCGTGACGTCGAACGCCTGAAAATCGGTGATCTGGTGTCGGTACCCTTCAACGTCGCCTGCGGCCGCTGCCGCTCGTGCAAAGAAATGCACACCGGCGTCTGCCTCACCGTCAACCCGGCCCGCGCCGGCGGCGCCTACGGCTATGTCGACATGGGTGACTGGACCGGTGGCCAGGCCGAGTACGTGCTGGTGCCCTACGCCGACTTCAACCTGCTGAAACTGCCGGACCGCGACAAGGCCATGGAGAAGATTCGCGACCTGACCTGCCTGTCCGACATCCTCCCCACCGGTTACCACGGTGCCGTCACCGCAGGTGTTGGCCCGGGCAGCACCGTGTACGTCGCGGGTGCCGGCCCGGTCGGCCTGGCCGCTGCCGCTTCCGCTCGCCTGCTGGGCGCGGCCTGCGTCATCGTCGGTGACCTCAACCCGGCCCGCCTGGCCCACGCCAAGTCGCAAGGTTTCGAAGTGGTCGACCTGTCCAAGGATACCCCGCTGCACGAGCAGATCATCGATATCCTCGGCGAGCCGGAAGTGGACTGCGCGGTCGATGCGGTTGGCTTCGAGGCCCGCGGCCATGGCCATGAAGGCGCCAAGCACGAAGCCCCGGCCACCGTGCTCAACTCGTTGATGCAGGTGACCCGCGTGGCCGGCAAGATCGGTATCCCCGGCCTGTACGTGACCGAGGACCCGGGCGCGGTGGATGCCGCCGCCAAGATTGGCGCCCTGAGCATTCGCTTCGGCCTGGGTTGGGCCAAGTCGCACAGCTTCCACACCGGGCAGACCCCGACCATGAAGTACAACCGCCAGCTGATGCAGGCGATCATGTGGGACCGCATCAATATCGCCGAAGTGGTGGGGGTGCAGGTGATCAGCCTGGACCAGGCACCTGAAGGGTATGGCGAGTTCGATGCAGGTGTGCCGAAGAAATTCGTGATCGATCCGCACAAGACCTTCAGCGCTGCGTGATGGCTGGCAGTGGGGCGCCACCGGATGGGTGGTGGCCCCACGCTGCCCAGGCCGGCCCGTCGGGATGAACACCGATGGCCGGGCTGGAACAAACCTTCGGCAACCCAGTCCAACCCCTCGTTTCCCGGCCATCCCGGCCGACGAGGTCCCTCCCGATGAAAGCATTCACCCTGGCAACCCTGATGACCCTGGCCGCAAGCCCGGTGTTCGCCCTCAACCTCGGCGATGTCGCCAATGCGGTGTCCGCTGCGCAAAGTCCGCATCAACAGGGCCAGGTGCAGGCACCGGCGGCTCAGGCCAACCTGCTCAACAGCCTGGGCAGCGAACTGAAGATCACGCCTGAGCAGGCGATCGGCGGGGCGGGAGCGATGCTGGGGCTGGCGCGCAACAACCTCAGTGGTGACGACTATGGGCAACTGGCCAAGGCTGTGCCGGGGCTGGACCTGCTGTCGGGCAACAGTGCCTTGGGCGGGCTGAGTGGCCTGGGCCAGTTGCTGGGCAATGACAAGAACTCCTCCGCCCTGAGCAACGCCCTGGGCGGCGAGGTGCAGAACCGCAACGACCTGGACAGCGTGTTCAAGGCGCTGGGCATGGAGACCGGAATGATTGGCCAGTTCGCGCCATTGATCCTCCAGTACCTGGGTCAGCAGGGCATCGCCAGCTCGCTGTTGCAGAACCTGGGCAACCTGTGGGCCACCCCGGCCGCCGCTGTGCCTTCCGTGTGACGCGTACCTTGCTGGTGAGCCGCGGTGCCTCGCTACCGCCAGCAAGGCTGGCACCTACGGGCAACCTGCTGTAGGTGCCGGCTTGCCGGCGAACCGTTTGGTCAACGCATCTCGGCGCGCAGTTCTTCTATCCGCTGATCCTTCTCCACCCACAGCTGGTTCACCCAGGCCTGCACCACCTGGCGGAACGCCGGATCGTTCTCGTAATCCCCCTCGCTCAGCGCCGGGTCCAGCTCGCGCACACGGATGTCGATGATCACCCGGCTGATGCTGCCGTTGAGCAGGTTCCAGAACCCCGGTGCCTTGTTGCCGGGGTAGACGATGGTCACGTCGAGCAGCGCGTCGAGCTGTTCACCCAGCGCCGCCAGCACGAAGGCCACACCGCCGGCCTTGGGCTTGAGCAGGTGGCGGTAGGGCGACTGCTGCTGCTCGCGCTTGGCCTCGGTGAAGCGGGTGCCTTCGAGATAGTTGACCACGGTCACCGGCTGGCGCTTGAACAGCTCGCAGGCCGCCTTGGTGATTTCCAGGTCCTTGCCCTTGAGCTCGGGGTGCTTGTCCAGGAATGCCTTGCTGTAGCGCTTCATGAACGGGTAGTCCAGGCCCCACCAGGCCAAGCCCAGCAGCGGCACCCAGATCAGTTCCTTCTTGAGGAAGAACTTGAAGAACGGCACCCGGCGGTTGAGGCTTTCGATCAGCGCGGGGATATCGACCCAGGTCTGGTGGTTGCTGACGCACAGGTACGAGGTGTCGTTGCGCAGCGTGTCGACACCGCGGATGTCCCATTGCGTGGGGATGCACAGGGCGAAGATGACCTTGTCGACTTCCGACCAGGTTTCGGCGACCCACATCACGGCGGCCGACGCATAGTCGCGGCCACGGCCGGGCAGCACCAGCTTGAGCAGGGCGAACACCAGCAGCGGGCCGATCATCACCAGGGTGTTGAGCAGCAGCAGGGTGAGGGTGAGGGTGCCGGTCAGCAGGCGACGCATAAGGGGACTCTTGTGGTGAAAGATAAACGGTCGGCAATGATAAGCAGGGGAAGGTCCTTAGCCAAACGTCGTACGTCCATTAATTGGTACAAATGTTTCACATTGTGTTGTTTAGCCTGTGGCAACGAACCTATCCTGCTTGCGCAGTCTAAGCACTGACCCCTCTCAAGGAAGCTGCCCTGTGAAATCCCTGCTTGCCCTGTTGTCCCTTCTCGCGTTGCCGGTCATGGCCGCCGAACCGACCCTGTACGGCCGATACGAGAACATCAAGCTGCCGGAGATCGGCCAGACCTTGAACGCCAAGATGGACACCGGTGCCTGGACCGCCTCGCTGTCGGCCAAGGATATCGAGATGTTCACCCGTGATGGCAACGAGTGGGTGCGTTTCCGCCTGGCGGCCGAGGGTGCCGGCGACAAGGTCTACGAGCATGAAGTGGCGCGCATCAGCAAGATCAAGAACCGCGCCGAGGAAGAAGACGAAGGCGATACGCCAGATCTCTCGCACCGGCCGGTGATCGAACTGGAGATGTGCCTGGGCAACGTCAAGCGCACCGTGGAGGTCAACCTGGTCGATCGCAGCAATTTCCGTTACCCCTTGCTGATCGGTTCCAAGGCCCTGCGCAAGTTCAAGGCGGCGGTAGACCCGCGCAAGAAGTTCACGGCCGGCAATCCGGGCTGTTAAGCGCTTGCAGGAGCGGCTTCAGCCGCGATGGCGCCAGCCCAATTGACGTGACCGTCGCTATCGCGGCTGAAGCCGCTCCTACAGGGATTGCACCGGCATCCGGATATGCTTCACAGTCCAGCCTTCAACCTAGCAAGGCCGGACGCCATGCCTCACATCCTCATCGTCGAAGACGAAGCCGCCATCGCCGATACCCTGGTCTACGCCCTTCAGGCCGACGGCCACAGCACCGAATGGGTGTCGCTGGGCAGCGCCGCGGTCGAACAGCAGCGCCTGCGCCCGGCCGACCTGGTGATCCTCGATATCGGCCTGCCCGACATCAGCGGCTTCGAGACCTGCCGCCAGCTGCGCCGTTTCAGCGAGGTGCCGGTGATGTTCCTCAGCGCCCGCGACGCCGAGATCGACCGGGTGCTGGGGCTGGAAATCGGCGCCGACGACTATGTGGTCAAGCCCTTCAGCCCCCGCGAGGTGGCGGCGCGGGTACGGGCGATCCTCAAGCGCATGGCGCCGCGGCCCGAGCCTGTCGCCGAAGTTGCGCCATTCCAGCTCGACACCCTGGCCATGCGCATCGTCTACCGTGGCCAGCCGTTGGCGCTGACTCGCCACGAATTCCGCCTGCTGCAATGTCTGCTGGAACAGCCCCGGCGAGTGTTCAGCCGCGAGCAACTGCTCGACGGCCTGGGCGTGGCTTCGGACGTGGGCTACGAGCGCACCATCGACAGCCACATCAAGAGCCTGCGGGCCAAGCTGCGCCAGGTCGTCAGCGACGCCGAGCCGATCCAGACCCACCGTGGCCTGGGCTACAGCTACAGCCCGGAGCACACCTGATGCGCCTGGGGATTCGCATCTTCCTGGTGTACTTCCTGTTCGTCGGGCTGGCGGGCTACTTCCTGCTCAACACCGTGCGCGAACAGATCCGCCCGGTGGTGCGCCAGTCGTCCGAGGAAACCCTGGTGGACACCGCCAACCTGCTGGCGGAAATCCTCCACGACGACGTCAAGGCCGGCACCCTCGGCCAGAGCCGCCTGCCCCAGGTGCTGGCCTTGTATGGCGAGCGGCGCCCCAGCGCGCAGATCTGGGGGCTGGCGAAGAACCAGGTCAGCCACCGGATCTACGTCACCGACGCCAAGGGCATCGTCCTGCTCGACTCCAGCGGCCAGGACCTGGGCAAGGATTACTCGCGTTGGAACGATGTCTACCTGACCTTGCGCGGCCAGTATGGCGCGCGTTCCACCCGCAGCGACCCGGACGACGAAAGCACCTCGGTGATGCACGTGGCGGCGCCGATCCTCGATCAGGGCCGGATCATTGGCGTGGTGACGGTGGCCAAGCCCAACAGTTCGCTGCAACCGTACATCGACCGCTCCGAGCAGCACCTGCTGACGCTCGGGCTGGGGCTGATCGTGCTGGGGCTGCTGGTGGGGGCGGCGTTGTCGTGGTGGCTGGCCCGCTCGCTGCGCCGGCTCACCCAGTATGCCCAGGCAGTCAGCGAGGGCGAGCGCACTGCCTTGCCGCACTACAAGGGCGGCGAATTGTTGCAACTGGCCACGGCGGTGGAACGCATGCGCACGCAGCTTGAGGGCAAGGCTTATGTGGAGCGCTACGTGCACACCCTCACCCATGAACTCAAGAGCCCGCTGGCGGCGATACGTGGCGCCTCCGAGCTGCTGCAGGGCGACATGCCGCAGGAGCAGCGGGTGCGTTTCGCCGGCAATATCGAGCGCGAGAGCGAGCGCTTGCAGCAGATGATCGAGCGCCTGCTCAACCTGGCCCGGGTCGAGCAGATGCAGGCGCTGGAGGACGAGCAGCAGGTGGCACTGGCGGCGCTGGTCGATGAGCTGCTGCTGGCCCATGCGGCGCGGATCGAAGGGGCCGGCCTGCAAGTGCGCCAGCGTGTCCCGGCCGCCACCCGGCTGTGGTGCGATCCGTTCCTGATGCGCCAGGCGCTGGCCAATCTCTTGGACAACGCGCTGGACTTCACCCCGCCGGGTGGCGCCTTGCTGTTCGAACTGGAGAGGGAGGGCGAGCGGGTAGCGTTGAGCCTGTTCAACCAGGGGCAGGCGATTCCGGAGTACGCCTTGGGGCGGGTCAGTGAGCGGTTCTATTCGTTGCCCAGGCCTGGGACGGGCCGCAAGAGCACCGGGCTGGGGCTGAACTTCGTCGACGAGGTGATGCAGCTGCACGGCGGGGCGCTGGCGGTGGACAACGTCGAAGGTGGGGTGCGGGTGCGTCTGTGGCTACCGGCGCGGCGGCTCAGCTGAATCAGCGTACATCTCTGTAGGAGCGGCTTTAGCCGCGATAGCGTCAGTCGTGAAAATTGAGCCGACGCCATCGCGGCTGAAGCCGCTCCTACAAGGGGCGATGTCGTGCCGCGGATCGTGGGTAATCTCCACACAATCTCCACATTCCCTCCCTGAGGGCTCCATGCGGCGGGCAGACACTGCCCCCATCGCAAACGGAGCCCCACCCCATGAACAAGACCCTAGGTTTCAAGCTCGGCCTGATCGGCACCTTGATCCTGCTGCTGCTTATCCCCCTGCTGATGATCGGCGGCCTGATCGACGAACGGCAGCAACTGCGCAACAACGTGCTGGGCGAGATCGCCGCCAGTTCGAGCTTCGGCCAGGTGGTCAGTGGGCCGCTGCTGGTGGTGCCCTACCGCAAGTACGAGCGGCGCTGGATCGACAAGGACGGCACGAGCGTCCAGGAGACCACCACGATGCACGGCAATCTCTACTTCCTGCCGGAAACCTTCGCGATGGATGTGGGCGTCGATACCGAACTGCGCGCTCGCGGCATCTACCAGGCGCGCCTGTTCCACGCCAAGAGCCAGGTCAGTGGCCGCTTCAAGCTGCCCGAGCGCTGGGGCATCGAGAAGGACTACGACGACTACCGCTTCGACAAACCCTTCCTGATGGTCGGCATCAGCGACATTCGCGGCATCGAGAACAGCCTGGAGCTCACCCTGGACGAACAGCGCCTGCCGTTCGAGGCTGGCAGTGGAGTCGACTGGTTGCCCGGTGGCGTGCATGTGCCCCTGCCGCAGTTCAGTGACCAGAAGGCCCGCGAATTCGACTACGCCTTCGACCTGGCCCTGTTGGGCACCAGCCAGCTGGCGGTGCTGCCGGTGGGTCGCAGCACCACCGTGGACATGCGCGCCAACTGGCCGCACCCGAGCTTCGTCGGCAGCTACCTGCCCAGCCGTCGCGCCATCGATGAAAAGGGCTTCAGCGCCCACTGGCAGACGTCGTTCTTCGCCACCAACCTGGAAGAGGTCGTGCGCCTTTGCGCAACCGTCGGCAAGTGCGGCGACTTCAACGAGCGTGCCTTCGGCGTCAGCTTCGTCGACCCGGTGGACCAGTACCTCAAGAGCGAGCGGGCGATCAAGTACGCGCTGCTGTTCATCGCCCTGACCTTTGCCGGCTTCTTCCTGTTCGAGGTGCTGAAGAACCTCAGCGTGCACCCGGTGCAGTACATCCTGGTGGGCGTGGCCCTGGCGTTCTTCTACCTGCTGCTGCTGTCGCTGTCGGAACACCTGGGCTTCGGCCTGGCCTATGGGCTGTCGGCGTCGGGCTGCGTGCTGCTGATCGGTTTCTATCTGGTGCATGTGTTGCGCAGCCTGGGGCGTGGAGTCGGCTTCGCGGCGGGGCTGGCGGCGTTGTACGCGATGCTCTACGGGCTGCTCAGTGCCGAGGACTATGCGCTTTTGATGGGTTCGCTGCTGTGCTTCGGGTTGCTGGGGGTGTTCATGGTGCTGACCCGTCGGCTGGACTGGTCGCAGGTGGGGAGGGGGGTATGAGGGAGGATAGGGAGATCGGGCGCTGGTTGGCCGTTCGAATCGGCCAGTTGTTTCCTGTGATATCCAGGTGAACCTTTCGCGGGTAAACCCGCTCCCACAGGTGCGGCATTTCACCTGTGGGAGCGGGTTTACCCGCGAAAAGGCCGAATCAGGCTACCGGTGCTGTGGCGACCATCGACGATCGCTTTGCCACCTCGGCATACCATGCCGCCAGCCCCGGATACTGCCCACGCCAATCGAACTCCGGCTGGCGCAGGTCCAGATAACCCAAGGCGCAGGCTACGCCGATCGTGGCGATATCGAACCCCGAGGCAATCTCCGCGAGGTGTTCGTGCTCCAGGCTCGCCAAGCTGCGGCGGATCTTCTCGCCTTGCGCCTCGACCCAGCCGTCCCACTGTTTGTCCGCCGGGCGCAGGAAGGTCTCGTAGCGCGAAGCCACCGCCGCATCCATGATCGCGTCGGCCTGCGAGGCCAGGGTCAGCCGGCGCCAGCGCGCCGAACCCTCGCGGGGGATCAGCGGGTTGCCGACGTGCTGGCTGTCGAGGTACTCGCAGATCACCCGGCTATCGTGCAGCACGCTGCCGTCGTCCAGGCGCAGGGCCGGGATCTTGCCGATCGGGTTGCCCAGGTTGAGCTGGTCGTCGCCATTTACCGGGCTGATATTGACGCCTTTCACGGTGACACGGTCCAACTGCCCGGTCTCGTGCAGCACGATCATCACTTTGCGCACGAACGGCGACAACGGCGAATGGAACAGGATCATGGCTCAGTTACCTTGCAGGCTGGGCGGCAGGCACACACCGGTGCCACCGATGCCGCAGTAACCGTCCGGATTCTTGGCCAGGTACTGCTGGTGGTAGGCCTCGGCGAAGTACACGGTCGGTGCTTGTTCGATCTCGGTGGTGATCTCGCCGAAACCGGCCTTGTTCAGCTCGGCCTGGAAGGCATCACGGCTGGCCTTGGCTTCCTCGAGCTGCTGCGGCGAGGTGCAGTAGATCGCCGAGCGGTACTGGGTGCCGACGTCGTTGCCCTGGCGCATGCCCTGGGTGGGGTTGTGCAGTTCCCAGAACATCGTCAGCAGCTGGTGGTAGCTGACCTTGTTCTTGTCGAACACCACCAGCACCACTTCGGTGTGGCCGGTCAGGCCCGAGCAGACTTCTTCGTAGGTGGGGTTGGGGGTGAAGCCGCCGGCATAGCCGACCACGGTGCTGACCACGCCGTCACGCTGCCAGAAGCGGCGCTCGGCGCCCCAGAAGCAACCCAGGGCGAAGATGGCGAAGTCGATGTCGCCTTCGAAGAACGGGCCGAGCAGCGGGGTACCCTCGAACACGTAGTGGAACTCGGGCAGGGCCATCGGGGTTTCGCGGCCAGGCAGGGCCTGTTCCGCAGTGGGCAGGACGTTTTTGTTCACCAGGATTTCCGAACGCAGGACCATGGCCGTTCCTCTGTGTTTTCCAGTGGGATGTGGGTTGGCCCGTTCGCGGGCAAGCCCGCTCCCACAGGAAGTCACTGATTTCTGAATGAGTGCTTCCCCTGTGGGAGCGGGCCTGCCGGCGAACAGGCCCGAATGGTCTCTATAGTGCCCGAGCTTTATGCCGCTGTCAGTCCATCGGCCCGCGCGGATAGCGGCGCAGTTTCTCGGCCAGTTCGCGGCCGGGAATCGGCCGGTCGAACAGGTAGCCCTGGCCGACGTCGCAGCGGTGGCGGCGCAGGAAGGCCAGCTGCTCCGGTGTCTCGATCCCCTCGGCCACCACCTTGAGCTTGAGGTTGTGGGCCATGGCCACCACCGCCGAGGTGATCTCCATGTCGTCCTGGTTGTCGGGGATCTCGTTGATGAAGCTGCGGTCGATCTTGATGATGTCGATCGGGAATTTCTTCAGGTAGCTCAGCGACGAGTAGCCGGTGCCGAAGTCGTCCATCGCCAGCGTCAGGCCCAGGGCCTTGAGCTCGTCGAGCTGGCGGTGGGTGTCTTCGGTGGCTTCGAGCAGCAGGCCTTCGGTCAGTTCCAGCTCCAGCAGGTGCGGCGGCAGCGCTTCCTCCTTGAGGATGCTGCCGATCGAGCCGACCAGCTCGGGGTCGGAGAACTGCTTGGGCGACAGGTTGATGGCCACGTGCAGGTTGCCCATGCCGGCCCCGCGCAGTTCCTGGCTCTTGCGGCAGGCCTGGCGCACCACCCATTTGCCGATCGGGATGATCAGGCCGGTTTCCTCGGCGACGCTGATGAACTGGTCGGGGCGGATCATGCCGCGCTCGGGGTGGTTCCAGCGCAGCAGCGCCTCCAGCCCGAGCAGGCGGCCGCTGCGCAGGCACAGTTTCGGTTGGTAGAACACTTCCAGTTCGTTCTGGGTCAGGGCGCGGCGCAGGTTGTTCTCGACGAACAGTTTGTAGCTGGCCTCGGCGTTGAGCACTTCGGTGAACACCTGCACCTGGTGCTTGCCGTTGGCCTTGGCCTTGTGCAAGGCGAGGCCGGCGTTCTTCATCAGGGTGGCCGGGTCGCTGCCGTGCAGCGGCGCGCAGGCCAGGCCCACGGAGGCAGTGACGTTGATCAGCTGGTTGTCGACGAACATGGGTTTGTCGAGGGTGCGCAGCAACTGCTGGGCGACGCTTTGGCCGTCTTCCAGGCTGGTGTCGTCGAGCAGCACGGCGAACTCGTTGCTGGCAAAGCGCGCCAGGCTGCCACCGCTGCTCAGGCTGTTGCGCAGGCGCCGGGCCAGGCTGATCAGCAGCTTGTCGCCGGTCTGGTGGCCGAGGCTGTCGTTGATCCGCTTGAAGTTGTCGATGTCCACCAGCAGCAGGCAGATCGGCGTGTTGCTGTCGCGGGCGAAGCGCTCGTCGAGGTTGCGGATGAACGCCGGGCGGTTGCCGAGGTTGGTCAGGTTGTCGGTGTAGGCCAGGCGCTCGATGCGCTGCTGGGCCAGCTTGGTCTGGGTGACATCTTCGTAGATGCCGATGTAGTGGGTCAGCTCGCGGTTGTCGCCGTACACCTTGGAGATCGACAGCTGGCCCCAGTAGGGTTCGAGGTTTTTGCGCCGGCTCTTGAACTCACCCTGCCAGCTGTTGCCCATGGCCAGGCTCGACGGCGAGTCGAACAGCAGCTCGCTCAGGTTTTCCAACGCCGGCAGTTCGCCCAGGTGGTGGCCCTGGACCTCTTCGGTGCTGTATTGGGTGATCGCCGTGAAGCTTGGGTTGACGTATTCCACCACGCCGTCGCGGTTGACCAGCAGGAAGGCGCTGGCGCTTTGTTCCACGGCCCGCTGGAACAGGTGCAGGGCGCTGGCGGCGGTACGCCGGTTGTGGTTGTTGATGACCTGGGCGAACTGGTCGGCCAGCTCACCGGCAAAGGCGATCTCGTCGGTCTGCCAGGCCCGTGGCTGGCCGGTCTGCTCCAGGCACAGCACGCCGACCACCTGGCCGTCGATGCGGATGCTGGCGTCAAGCATGGCGTTGTCATCGGTGCTGTACAGCGACTCGGCCATCTCGCGGGTGCGCGGGTCGTGGCTGGCGTTGTGGGCGTCGATGGCGCGGCTGGCGTGCAGGGCGTCGAGGTAGTCGGGGAAGCGGCTGGCGTCGATCGCTTCCGGCAGGCGGTGCTGCTGTTCGCTGCGGTACCAGGCGCTGATCGGCTCAAGGCGCTGGTCGTTGAGGTACCAGATGCTGGCACAGTCGACCTTGTAGATCTCGCAGGCGCTGCGGGTGATCAGTTCGGCGGCTTCGAGCAGCGAATTGCCCACGCTGTAGCGCTGGCGGGCCAGGCGCAGGATCAGGTCCTGCTGGGCACGCACCCGCTCCAGGTGCTCCAGCTGCTCCTGCTGGGCGCGCTGGTTCAGTTGCAGGGCCAGTTGCAGGCGGTTGTTGCGCGACTCGAGGTCGTCGGTGTCCAGTTCCGCCAGCTCGTCTTGCTGGTCGTCCATCACTGTCAGGTAGCCGCGCAGCAGCTGGCGGTTGTGCTGCTTGTAGCTCTCGCCCACTTCCAGCAGGCGCAGCGCCAGCGGGCTGGCGTGCAGGGTGTAGCGCACCCGGTAGTGTCCGCGCAGGGCCAGTTGCCGCTGGATCTCGTCGTGGAGCTTGTAGCGCGCCTCCGGCTCCATGAGGCTGGCGTAGGGCGAGCCGATCAGGGCGCAGAGTTCGGCGGCGGGCAGGCCGAATTGGCGGTCGCAGGCGGGGTCGAGGTAGAGCATGGCCCAGCTGGCTTCGTTGAGCCGTTCGAAACGCAGCATGCCGAGCCGCGAGGGCACGGGGAGCTGCGTGACGACCTCGGCCGCCACACGGCTGGCGGCATCGGGTTGGCTTTTCATCGAAGACTCGCTTGAACAGGGGGCGCTGCCTGGAGAGCGGCGCATCGGGCAAGGTTGCATCATGTCCCCTGGGCTGGCAAGCGGCCATGGGGGATGCTGTGAACAGGTTGTCGGCCGGCTGCATGAAATCTGTAGGAGCCAGCTCGCTGGCGAACTATGCACCTGTTCGCCAGCAAGCTGGCTCCTACAGGGCCGTGGCATTCATGCGGGCAAAAAAAAGCCCCGCCAAAGTGACGGGGTTGAGGTACGAGCGTGGCAGCTCGAAAGGGTACCTGCCCCTCACGGGAGGGGCAGGAAAACAGCGGTTTACAGCAGCATCGTGCGAATGTCCGCCAGCACGTCGCCCAGGCGCTTGGTGAAGCGCGCGGCGGCGGCGCCATTGATCACGCGGTGATCGTAGGACAGCGACAGCGGCAGCATCAGCTTCGGCTGGAAGGCCTTGCCGTCCCAGACCGGCTGCATGGTCGCTTTCGAGACACCCAGGATCGCCACTTCAGGCGCGTTGACGATCGGCGTGAAGCCGGTGCCGCCAATGTGGCCGAGGCTGGAGATGGTGAAGCAGGCGCCCTGCATGTCGTCGGCCGAGAGCTTCTTGGTGCGGGCTTTTTCTGCAAGCGCGGCGGCTTCGGCAGCCAGTTGCAGCAGGCTCTTCTGGTCGACGTTCTTGATCACAGGGACCAGCAGGCCGTCCGGGGTGTCCACGGCGAAGCCGATGTGCACGTACTTCTTGCGGATGATCGCCTTGCCGCTTGGCGCCAGCGAGCTGTTGAAGTCCGGCAGTTCCTTGAGCAGGAAGGCGCAGGCCTTGAGCAGCAGCGGCAGCACGGTCAGCTTGACGCCGGCCTTTTCAGCCACGGCTTTCTGCGCAACGCGGAAGGCTTCCAGCTCGGTGATGTCGGCGGAGTCGAACTGGGTGACGTGCGGCACGTTCAGCCAGCTGCGGTGCAGGTTGGCGGCGCCGACCTGCATCAGGCGGGTCAGGGCGACCTCTTCCACTTCACCGAACTTGCTGAAGTCCACGGCCGGGATCGGCGGGATGCCAGCACCACCGGTAGCACCGGCGGCCGGGGCTTCCTTGGCCTTCTGCATCATGGCCTTGACGTAGACCTGCACGTCTTCCTTGAGGATGCGACCGTGCGGGCCAGTGGCCGCGACGGCACCCAGGTCGACGCCGAATTCACGGGCCAGCTGACGAACGGCTGGGCCAGCATGAACCTTGGCGTTGCTGCCGGCGGCCGGCGCGGTGGCGACCGGGGCTGGAGCAGCAGCGGGGGCGGCAGCGGCCGGTGCAGCAGCTGGGGCAGGCGCGGCAGCCGGAGCAGCAGCGGCCGGAGCCGGCGCTGCAGCAGGGGCGGCGCCTGCGGCCTTGATCTTGAAGATCAGGTCACCGGTGCCCACTTCGTCTTCCAGCTTGCACAGCACGGCTTCGATCACGCCGGCGCTAGGCGACGGGATCTCCATGGAAGCCTTGTCGGACTCCAGGGTGATCAGCGACTGGTCGGCTTCGACGGTGTCGCCGACCTTGACCATGACTTCGATGATCTTGGCCTTGCCGGACGAGCCGATGTCCGGCACGTGGATGTCTTGCACGCTGGCGGCAGCCGGGGCTGCGGCAGGCGCAGGGGCCGCTTCGGCAGCCGGTGCTGGGGCAGCAGCCGGAGCCGGGGCGGCAGCGGCCGGAGCCTCAGGCGCCGCAGCGGCGCCCTCGACTTCCAGGACCAGCAGCTCGTCGCCTTCTTTCAGGCGGTCGCCCAGCTTGACCTTCAGCTCCTTGACCACGCCGGCCTTGGGGGCCGGGATTTCCATGGAGGCCTTGTCGGACTCCAGGGTCAGCAGGCTCTGGTCTGCTTCGATACGGTCACCGACCTTGACGAACAGCTCGATGATTTCACCTTCACCGCTGCCGATGTCAGGTACGCGAATGAGTTCGCTCACTTAAAAATACTCCTCAGCAGTCCAGTGGGTTGCGCTTGTCCGGGTCGATGCCGAACTTGACGATGGCGTCAGCCACAACCTTGGGTTCGATCTCGCCACGGTCAGCCAGGGCTTCCAGGGCAGCCAGCACCACGAAGTGGCGGTCGACTTCGAAGAAGTGACGCAGCTTCTTGCGGCTGTCGCTGCGACCGTAACCGTCGGTACCCAGGACCTTGAACTCTTTGCTCGGGACCCACTGGCGAATCTGCTCGGCGAACAGCTTCATGTAGTCGGTGGAGGCGATGACCGGGCCCTTGCGGCCGGCAAGGCACTCTTCGACGTAGGTCTTCTGAGGCTTCTGGCCAGGCTTGAGGCGGTTGGCACGCTCCACGGCCAGGCCGTCGCGACGCAGTTCGTTGAAGCTGGTGACGCTCCACACGTCGGCGCCGACGTTGAACTCTTCACGCAGGATCTTCGCAGCTTCCCGGACTTCGCGCAGGATGGTGCCGGAGCCCATCAGCTGTACGTGGTGCGCGGCTTCGCGGGTGTCTTCCTCGAGCAGGTACATGCCCTTGATGATGCCGTCCTCGACACCGGCCGGCATGGCGGGTTGCTGGTACGACTCGTTCATCACGGTGATGTAGTAGAAGATGTCCTGTTGCTCTTCGGTCATCTTCTTCATGCCGTCCTGGATGATCACCGCCAGCTCGTAGCCGTAGGTCGGATCATAGGTGCGGCAGTTCGGGATGGTGCCCGCCATCATGTGGCTGTGACCGTCTTCGTGCTGCAGGCCTTCGCCGTTCAGCGTGGTACGGCCGGCGGTACCGCCGATCAGGAAGCCACGGGTGCGGCTGTCGCCAGCGGCCCAGGCCAGGTCGCCGATACGCTGGAAGCCGAACATCGAGTAGAAGATGTAGAACGGCAGCATCGGCTGGTTGTGGCAGCTGTACGAAGTACCGGCAGCGATGAACGACGACATGGCGCCGGCCTCGTTGATGCCTTCTTCGAGGATCTGGCCCTTCTTGTCTTCGCGGTAGAACATCACCTGGTCTTTATCAACAGGCTCGTAGAGCTGGCCGACCGACGAGTAGATGCCCAGCTGGCGGAACATGCCTTCCATACCGAAGGTACGGGCTTCGTCCGGGATGATCGGGACGATGCGCTGGCCGATGTCCTTGTCCTTGACCAGCTGCGCCAGGATGCGCACGAAGGCCATGGTGGTGGAGATTTCGCGGTCGCCCGAACCGTCCAGGATCGCTTTCAGCGTTTCCAGTGGCGGGGTGGGGACGCTGAAGCTCTTGGCACGGCGCTGCGGTACGAAACCGCCCAGGGCCGCACGGCGCTCGGCCAGGTACTTGGCCTCGGCGGAGCCTTCTTCCGGCTTGAAGAACGGCAGGTTCTCAAGGTCGGCATCCTTGACCGGGATGTCGAAGCGGTCACGGAAGTGACGCAGGCTGTCGACGTCGACTTTCTTTGTATTGTGCGCGGTGTTCTTGGCTTCGCCAGCACCGGTACCGTAACCCTTGATGGTCTTGGCCAGGATGACGGTCGGCTGCTCTTTGTGGTTAACAGCCTGGTGGTACGCCGCGTAGACCTTGTAGGGGTCGTGGCCGCCACGGTTGAGCTTCCAGATCTCGTCGTCGGACAGGTCTTCGACCATGGCCTTGAGCTCTGGAGTATTGAAGAAGTTTTCACGAACGTACGCGCCGTCTTTGGCTTTGTAGTTCTGGTACTCGCCGTCGATGACTTCGTCCATGCGGCGCTGCAGGGCACCGTTGGTGTCCTTGGCCAGCAGTGGGTCCCAGAAGCGGCCCCAGACCACCTTGTTGACGTTCCAGCCACCGCCGCGGAACACGCCTTCGAGTTCCTGGATAATCTTGCCGTTGCCGCGAACCGGGCCGTCGAGGCGCTGCAGGTTGCAGTTGATGACGAAGATCAGGTTGTCCAGCTTCTCGCGGCCGGCCAGGGCGATCGCGCCCAGGGATTCCGGCTCGTCGCACTCGCCGTCGCCCATGAAGCACCAGACCTTCTGCTTGCCGGCCGGGATGAAGCCACGGGCTTCCAGGTACTTCATGAAGCGTGCCTGGTAGATCGCCTGGATCGGGCCCAGGCCCATCGATACGGTCGGGAACTGCCAGAAGTCAGGCATCAGCCACGGGTGCGGGTACGAAGACAGGCCGTTGCCGTCCACTTCCTGGCGGAAGTTGTTCATCTGGTCTTCGTTGATGCGGCCTTCCATGAAGGCGCGGGCGTAGACGCCTGGCGAAGCGTGGCCCTGGAAGAAGATCAGGTCGCCGCCGTGTTCGTCGGTCGGGGCCTGGAAGAAGTAGTTGAAGCCGATATCGTACAGCGTGGCGCTGGAGGCGAAGCTCGAGATGTGGCCACCCAGGTCCGAGTCTTTCAGGTTGGTGCGCATGACCATGGCCAGGGCGTTCCAACGCACCATCGAGCGGATGCGGCGTTCCATGAACAGGTCGCCAGGCATGCGTGCTTCGTGGGTGACAGGGATGGTGTTGCGGTACGGCGTGGTGATGGCATACGGCAGCTGGGAGCCACTACGGGTGGCCAGCTCGCCCATACGGGTCATCAGGTAATGAGCGCGGTCTTCGCCTTCTTTGTCGAGGACCGACTCCAGGGCATCCAGCCATTCCTGGGTTTCGATTGGATCGAGGTCTTGCATGGCTTGCTCCAGGGCGGAAAGGCCACCAGAATCGATGGCCTGAGTTTGCGACTGGCCTTATGGGCAGACGTCGTGAATTCTTGGATTACCGGACAGTCATCCGGCGCGGTGTAGTTTTACTACAAATGCTTTCGCATTTCATGCTTTTGCACCTATGGGGTAGTAGTAAAACTACACAAATGCGACGGTTTGTCGCATCCCGGGTTGTGAGGATAAACGTTCATGTTGGTTGGTGGCGTGTCGCGATCAGGTGGTTCTTGATGCTTTTTGCCAATTTTTCTGCTTTATCGGCTATTTCCAACTTTTGTATGACAGTCCAACCGTGGTCGGGCCTCCTTTTGAGCGCCCGCGCCCCTCACTTTCACGCCGATCAAGGATAGACCATGCGCCTGCCTTTGCCGCTCGATCTGCCCGCCGCACTCCAACCGCTGGTCGCCCGCAACCAACAGTTCCTGCGCGATGCCCTGGCCAACCATCCCGAGCTCCAGCTGGATAGCTGGAGTGCCGAGCATCGACAGCAGTTCGACCAGGTGGCCGCGGCCAGCGACTTCGTCCTGGCCCAGGCCCAGCGCGAGCCGGCCATGCTGTTCGAGTTGCTGGGCAGTGGCCTGATGGGCCGCCCGTTCGCGCCGGGCGAGTTGCGTGGGCAGGTCAATGCCGCCGCCCAGGCTGCGCAAACCGAGGACGAACTGGCGCGCAACCTGCGCCGCGAACGCAACCGCCAGCAATTGCGCATCATCTGGCGCGACATCACCCGCCAGGCGGCGCTGGGGGAAACCTGCCGTGATCTATCCGACCTGGCCGACGCCGCCATCGACGAAGCTTATCTGTGGCTGTACCCGCGCCACTGCCAGCAGTTCGGCACGCCCATCGGCAACCGCAGTGGCGAGCCGCAGCATATGGTGGTGCTGGGCATGGGCAAGCTGGGTGCGGTGGAGCTCAACCTGTCGTCCGACATCGACCTGATCTTCGCCTTCCCCGAGGGCGGCGAGACCGAGGGCGTAAAACGCTCCCTGGACAACCAGGAGTTCTTCACCCGCCTGGGCCAGCGCCTGATCAAGGCGCTCGACCCAGTCACCGTCGATGGCTTCGTGTTCCGCGTCGACATGCGCCTGCGCCCATATGGTTCGGCCGGGGCGCTGGTGCTCAGCTTCAATGCCCTGGAACAGTACTACCAGGACCAGGGCCGCGACTGGGAACGCTACGCGATGATCAAGGCGCGCGTGGTAGCCGGCGACCAGACCGCAGGCGCCCAGTTGCAGGAAATGTTGCGGCCGTTCGTCTACCGCCGCTACCTGGACTTCTCCGCCATCGAGGCGCTGCGCACCATGAAGCAGCTGATCCAGCAGGAGGTGCGGCGCAAGGGCATGGCCGAGAACATCAAGCTGGGCGCCGGTGGCATTCGCGAAGTGGAGTTCATTGCCCAGGCCTTCCAGCTGATCCATGGTGGGCGCGACCTGAGCCTGCAGCAACGGCCACTGCTCAAGGTGCTGGCGACGCTCGAAGGGCAGGGCTACCTGCCGCTGGCGGTGGTCGCCGAGCTGCGCGAGGGCTACGAGTTCCTGCGTTACACCGAGCACGCCATCCAGGCCATTGCCGACCGCCAGACGCAGATGCTGCCGGACGATGAAACCGACCGCGAGCGCGTCGCCTATATGCTCGGCTACGCTGACTGGGCCAGCTTCCATGAGCAACTGATGCACTGGCGTGGCCGCGTCGACTGGCATTTCCGCCAGGTGATCGCCGACCCTGACGAAGACGACGCCGAGGGCGAGCTGGTGGTTGGCGGCGAGTGGTCGCCGCTCTGGGAGCAGGCTCAAGATGAAGAGGCTGCCTGCCGTCAATTGGAAGAGGCAGGTTTCAAGCAGCCCGCCGAGGCGTTGCGGCGCCTGACCGCGTTGCGCGCCAGCCCGTCGTTGCGTTCGATGCAACGCATCGGCCGTGAACGTCTGGATGCCTTTATTCCACGTTTGCTGGCCCAGACGGTGGAGCATGACAACCCTGACCTGGTGCTGGAGCGCGTGCTGCCGCTGGTCGAGGCGGTGGCGCGGCGCTCTGCCTATCTTGTGCTGCTGACGGAAAACCCGGGCGCGCTGCGCCGTTTGCTGACCCTGTGCGCGGCCAGCCCGTGGATCGCCGAGCAGATCGCCCGCTACCCGCTGCTGCTCGACGAGTTGCTCAACGAAGGCCGGCTGTTCAGCCCACCGCTGGCGCCGGAACTGGCCGCCGAACTGCGTGAACGCCTCACGCGCATCCCTGAGGACGACCTGGAACAGCAGATGGAGGCCCTGCGCCACTTCAAGCTGGCCCATAGCCTGCGGGTGGCGGCCTCGGAGATCACCGGCAACCTGCCGCTGATGAAGGTGAGCGACTACCTCACCTGGCTCGCCGAGGCCATTCTCGACCAGGTGCTGGCCCTGGCCTGGCGCCAGACGGCGGCCCGTCATGGCCAGCCCAAACGCAGCGACGGCAGCCTTTGCGACCCGGGATTCATCATCGTCGGTTATGGCAAAGTCGGTGGCCTCGAACTGGGCCATGGCTCGGACCTGGACCTGGTGTTCATCCACGATGGCGACCCGAACGCCGAGACCGACGGGGCAAAACCCATCGACGGCGCGCAGTTCTTCACTCGCCTGGGCCAGCGCATCATCCACCTGCTGACCACCCAGACCAACTCCGGCCAGCTCTACGACGTGGACATGCGCCTGCGCCCCTCCGGCGCCTCGGGGCTGCTGGTCAGTTCGTTGGGCGCTTTCGAGCGCTACCAGCAGAACGAAGCCTGGACCTGGGAACACCAGGCCCTGGTGCGGGCACGGGTGCTGGTGGGCTGCCCACAGGTGGCGACGGCGTTCGAGGGGGTGCGTGCCAAGGTGCTGGGCCAGGCCCGCGACCTGGCCACACTACGCACCGAAGTCAGTGAAATGCGCGCCAAGATGCGCGACAACCTCGGCACCAAGGCAACTGCCGCCGGTACCGCGGCCAATGCCTTCGACGCCGGTGTGGCGTTCGATATCAAGCAGGATGCCGGCGGTATCGTCGATATCGAATTTATGGTGCAATACGCCGCTTTGGCCTGGTCCCACGACCACCCGGCCTTGCTGCGCTGGACCGACAACATCCGCATCCTCGAAGAGCTCGAGCAGGCCGGGTTGATGCCCGCCGCTGATGCCGTGCTGCTACGCGAGGTGTACAAGGCGTTCCGCTCGGCCTCGCACCGCCAGGCCCTGCAGAAGCAGGCCGGGGTGATCGATGCGGCGCAGTTCGTCAATGAGCGCCGCGAGGTGCGGCGGATCTGGGGGCAGTTGGGTTTGAGCTGATATAGCGGTGGCTTTTTCGCGGGCAAGCCCGCTCCCACAGGCAGCCCACAGCTCTCAAGGGCTGCCTGTGGGAGCGGGCTTGCCCGCGAATGGGCCCTGATGAACAGCATTTGAGCCTCGGTGGTACACTGTCCGCCACATAGCCTGAATATAAAGAGGGGAGGCCAGGTTTAACGCAGCCTGCAGCCTCCCCGAATGTTTCTGGATAACGCATGAGAATACTGATCATTGGCCCCAGCTGGGTCGGCGACATGGTGATGGCGCAGACCCTGTTCCAGTGCCTCAAACAGCAGCACCCCGATTGTGTGATCGACGTGCTGGCCCCCGAGTGGAGCCGGCCGATCCTCGAGCGCATGCCCGAGGTGCGCCAGGCCTTGAGCTTCCCGCTCGGCCACGGCGCGCTGGAGCTGGCCACGCGCCGGCGCATCGGCAAGTCGCTGGCCGGCCAGTACGACCAGGCGATCCTGCTGCCCAACTCGCTCAAGTCGGCGCTGGTGCCGTACTTCGCCGGTATCCCCAAGCGTACCGGCTGGCGCGGCGAAATGCGCTACCTGCTGCTCAACGACGTGCGCAAGCTGGACAAGGCGCGCTACCCGCTGATGATCGAGCGCTTCATGGCCCTGGCCTACGCGTCGGGCGTCGAGCTGCCCAAGCCCTACCCACGTCCATCCTTGCAGATCGAGGCCCAGAGCCGCGACGCGGCCCTGGCCAAGTTCAAGCTGGAGCGGGACCGCCCGGTGCTCGCCTTGTGCCCCGGCGCCGAGTTCGGCGAAGCCAAGCGCTGGCCGGCCGAGCACTACGCGCAAGTGGCCGACGCGATGATCCGCCAGGGCTGGCAGGTGTGGCTGTTCGGTTCGAAGAACGACCATGCCGTGGGCGAACAGATTCGCGACCGTCTGATCCCGGGCTTGCGGGAAGAGTCGTACAACCTGGCCGGTGAAACCTCGCTGGCCGAAGCCATCGACTTGATGTCCTGCGCCAACGCCGTGGTCTCCAACGACTCCGGGTTGATGCATGTGGCCGCCGCGCTGAATCGCCCGCTGGTGGCGGTGTACGGCTCCACTTCGCCCGGCTTTACCCCGCCATTGGCTGACCAGGTCGAGATCGTGCGCACCGGCGTCGAATGCAGCCCGTGCTTCGACCGCACCTGCCGCTTCGGCCACTACAACTGCTTGCGCCTGCTGGAACCAGAAAAGGTCATCGCCGCCTTACATAGCCTGGGCGGGCCGAACCTGATCGATACCGTGGCCGAGGTCGACTGAGTGCGGGTCCTGATCATCAAGACGTCGTCGCTGGGCGATGTCATCCATACCCTTCCAGCGTTGACCGACGCGGCCCACGCCATCCCCGGCATCCGTTTCGACTGGGTGGTGGAAGAAGGCTTCGCCGAGATTCCGAGCTGGCACCCGGCGGTCGACCGGGTGATCCCGGTGGCGATCCGCCGCTGGCGCAAGAACATCTGGCAGACGCTCAAGAGCGGCGAGTGGAAGGCGTTCAAGCAGCGCCTGCGCGAGCACAAGTACGACCTGGTGATCGATGCCCAGGGCCTGGTCAAGTCGGCCTGGCTGACCCGCTACGTCAAGGCGCCGGTGGCCGGCCTGGACCGTTATTCGGCCCGCGAGGGCTGGGCCAGCCGCTTCTACGACCGGCGCCTGTCGGTCGCCGTCGGCCAGCACGCCGTGGAGCGTGTGCGCCAACTGTTCGCCCTGGCCCTGGCCTATGACCTGCCCGAAGGGCTGGGTGACTACGGCCTTGACCTCAACCGCCTGCAACTGCCGCCCGCCGCGCCGTATGTGGTGTTCCTGCACGGCACCACCTGGGCCACCAAGCATTGGCCGGAAGCCTACTGGCGCGAGCTGGCCGAGCGCATGGGCCGGCGCAAGCTGCAGGTGATGCTGCCCTGGGGCAACCCGGCGGAGAAAGCCCGTGCCGAGCGCATCGCCCAGGGCTTGAACAACTGCCAGGTGCTCCCCAAGTTGAACCTGGTGGGCGTCGCCCGCGTGCTGGCGGCGGCCAAGGCCTGCGTGGCCGTGGACACCGGCCTCGGCCATTTGGCCGCGGCGCTGGATGTGCCGACCATTTCGCTGTTCGGCCCTACCAACCCTGGTTTGACGGGCGCCTACGGACGCGCCCAGATCCACCAGGCGAGCAACTTCCCCTGCGCACCATGCCTGCAGAAGAAGTGCACCTACAAACCGAGCGCCGAGGACCTGCGTCGGTTCGATCTCAAACGCGAGTGGCCGTTGTGCTTCACTCGCCTGAATCCCGAGCATGTGGCGGGCCGCTTGAGCGCGCTGCTGCTGGCTGAGGATGTTCGTTGATGCAACTGGCTTTTGTGCTCTACAAGTATTTCCCCTTCGGCGGGCTGCAGCGCGACTTCATGCGCATCGCCCTCGAGTGCCAGAAGCGGGGCCACCAGATTCGTGTGTACACGTTGATCTGGGAAGGTGACATTCCGCCGGGCTTCGAGGTGCTGGTGGCGCCGGTGAAGGCGCTGTTCAACCATCGCCGCAACGAGAAGCTCAGCGCCTGGATGGAGGCGGACCTGAAAAAGCGTCCGGTCGACCGTCTGGTCGGTTTCAACAAGATGCCCGGGCTCGACGTCTACTACGCTGCCGACGGCTGCTTCGAGGACAAGGCCCAGACCCTGCGCGGTGGCTTGTACCGCCGCTGGGGCCGCTACCGCCATTTCGCCGAGTACGAGCGGGCGGTGTTCGCCAAGGATGCCCGCACCGAGATCCTGATGATCTCCGAGGTGCAGCAGCCGCTGTTCATCAAGCACTACGGCACCCCGGAGGCGCGTTTCCACCTGCTGCCACCGGGCATCTCCCAGGACCGTCGTCGCCCGGCCGGCGCCGATGCCATCCGCGCCGAGTTTCGCAAGGAGTTCGGCCTGGCCGACGATGAGTTGCTGCTGGTGCAGATCGGTTCGGGCTTCAAGACCAAGGGCGTCGACCGCAGCCTCAAAGCCTTGGCGGCGCTGCCATCGAGCCTGCGCAAGCGCACGAAACTGATGGTCATCGGCCAGGACGACCCCAAGCTGTTCCAGGTGCAGAGCACCGCGCTTGGCCTGGGCGACCAGGTGCAATTCCTCAAGGGGCGCAGCGACATCCCGCGCTTCCTGCTGGGCGCCGACGTGCTGATCCACCCCGCGTACAACGAGAACACCGGCACCGTGTTGCTGGAGGCGCTGGTCGCCGGCCTGCCGGTGCTGGTGTCGAAGGTGTGCGGCTACGCCCACTACATTGCCGAGGCCGACAGCGGCCTGGTGCTCGATGAACCGTTCGAGCAGGAGCAGCTCAACCGTTACCTGCAACGCATGCTCGAAGATGGCCAGCAGCGTGCCGCCTGGTCGCGCAATGGCGTGGCCTTCGCCGACAGCGCCGACCTGTACAGCATGCCGCAGCACGCAGCCGACGTGATTCTCCAGGAGCCTGCATGAAGCTGATACTGGCAGAGCCGTTCAAGCGCCTGTGGGCCGGCCGAGATGCGTTCGAAGCCGTCGAACAGTTGCAGGGCGAGGTGTACCGCGAGCTGGAAGGTCGCCGCACCCTGCGCACCGAGGTCGATGGCGCGGGTTTCTTCGTCAAGATCCACCGGGGCATCGGCTGGGGTGAGATCTTCAAGAACCTGTTCAGCGCCAAGCTGCCGGTGCTGGGCGCCGGCCAGGAGTGGCGGGCGATCCAGCGGTTGCATGAGGCAGGCGTACCGACCATGACCGCCGTGGCTTATGGCGAGCGCGGCAGCAACCCGGCCACCCAGCACTCGTTCATCGTCACCGAGGAGCTGGCGCCAACCGTCAGCCTGGAAGACTTCAGCATCGATTGGGTGAAGCAGTCGCCAGAGCCGCGCCTGAAGCGGGCGCTGATCGCCGAGGTGGCGAAGATGACCGGCGGCATGCACCGCGCCGGGGTCAACCACCGCGATTGCTACATCTGCCACTTCCTGTTGCACACCGACCGCCCGGTGACGCCGGAAGACTTCAAACTGTCGGTGATCGACCTGCACCGCGCCCAGACCCGGGCGAAGATTACCCGTCGCTGGCGCGACAAGGACCTGGCCGCCCTGTACTTCTCGGCACTGGACATCGGCCTCACCCGCCGTGACAAGCTGCGCTTCCTGCGTGGCTACTTCCAGCGTCCGCTGCGCCAGGTGCTCAAGGAGGAGGCCGCACTGCTCGCCTGGCTCGAACGCAAGGCGCAGAAACTCTACGATCGCAAGCAACGCTATGGGGACGCACTCTGATGGCGGGTTGGACACTGGCGCCGGGCTACAAGCACCTGGCGGCGGACTTCGGCAGTCTCGACGCGGTGTTCGCCCTGCAGGGCGAGCGCCTGACCCGCGACCCGCTCAGCGAGGTCATCCGCATCGAGCGTGACGGGGTCAACTACTACGTCAAGCGCTACACCGGCGCCGGCAAGCACATGCGCCGCTATCTTGGCCGGCCACGGATCAAGGCCGAATGGCAGAACCTCAAGCAGTTCAAGAAGTGGGGCATTCCCACCGCCGAAGTGGTCGCCTGGGGGCTGGAGCGCAATGGCCTGGCTTTCGGTCGCGGGGCGATGATCACCCGTGAGCTGCCGCGCACCGAAGACCTTTCGGCCCTGGCCGAGCGCGACGACCCGCGCCTGCGCGATCGCGCCTGGGTCGAGCACCTCAGCCGCCAGCTGGCACGGCATACCCGGGTGATGCATGATCACCATTTCGCCCACAACGACCTGAAGTGGCGCAACCTGCTGGTGGACGACGAGGGCACGCTGTTCTTCATCGACTGCCCCACCGGCGATTTCTGGCGCGGCTTCATGCTGCGCCACCGGCTGATCAAGGACCTGGCGTGCCTGGACAAGGTCGCCAAATACCACCTGTCGGCGACCCAGCGCCTGCGTTTCTACCTGCAGTACCGCAGGCATGATCGCCTCAATGCCCGTGACAAGCGGCGCATTCGCCAGGTGGTGGGCTTTTTCGAGGGAAGGGAATGACCGATTACCTGGCCAGTGCCGACCAGGCACTGCTCAAGCGCCATGGCCTGGGCGATTTCGAGGCGCTCTGGGCGCTGCAGCTCGAAGCCGTGGACGAACCCAACACCGGCCGCGGCGGCTGGAGCAGCGTGTTCCGCCTGGAGCTGGAGGGCAAGGGCTACTACCTCAAGCGCCAGAGCGACTACCTCACTCGCACTTTGCACCGCCCTTTCGGCGAACCGACCTTCGCCCGCGAGTTTCGCAATATCAGCCGCTACCAGAAGCTGGGTATCCCGGCGCTGCAGGCGGTGTTCTACGGCGAGCGCAAGCAGGATGGGCAGCACCGCGCCATCCTCATGACCCGTGCCCTGGACGAATGGCGCGACCTGGACAGCCTGCTGGCTGAATGGCCGCAGCTGACGGCCGCCCAGCGCCAGCCAATCCTTCAGGCCTGCGGTGAGCTGGCGCGCACCCTGCACGCGGCGGGGCAGGTGCATGGCTGCTTCTACCCCAAACACATTTTCCTGCGCGAGCGCCGCGAAGGCTGGCAGGCACAGCTCATCGACCTGGAGAAGACCCGCCCGCTGCTGCTCGGCATGCGAGACCGGCTCAAGGATCTTGAGCCCCTGTTGCGCCGCGCCGGTGCCTGGAGCGAGGCAGACGTGCGCACGCTGCTCGGCGCCTACCTGGCCCTGCCGGCGGACAGCGCGCAGGTCGATACTTGGCTGCAGCGCTTGATGCAACGCCGTCGTCACAAAGAGGCCCGCTGATGCGATTGTCCGAACTCAAGGACGCCGGGCGCACCCCGACGTTGCCCCTGACCGTCACCCTCGCCGATGCCGCGGGCGTGGCCGACCTGCAGCTGCTCAGCCTGTTGCGCGTGCTGCCGGGCCAGCGCTATGTCGGCGCCGGGATCTGGCGTGGCACCAAGGTGCTGGCCAAGTTGCTGGTCGGCGGCAATGCCGCCCGCCATTTCCAGCGCGAGCTCGATGGCGCCCGCTTGCTGGCCGACCAGGGCCTGACGACGCCACGCCTGCTGGCCGATGGCTTGAAGGAAGGCGAGGGCGGCTGGTTGCTGTTCGAATTCCTGGAAAACGCCGAGAGCCTGGGCGACGCCTGGGCCGAAGTGGAGCACTTGCCGATGCTCGCCGACGAGCAGCATCTGGTGCTCGGCGAGGCATTGACCGCCGTGGCGCAAATGCACGCCAAGGGTCTGTGGCAGCAAGACCTGCATCTGGATAACCTGCTGCGCCAGGGTGGCCGGCTGTACTTGATCGATGGCGCCGGCATCAAGGCCGAGACGCCCGGGCAGCAGCTATCACGCCAGCGCGTACTGGAAAACCTCGGGGTGCTGTTCGCTCAATTGCCGAAACGCCTGGAACCCTTCATCGAAGAGGCGCTGGTGCATTACCTGTTGGCCAACGCCGAGCATGCGTTGCCGCTGGAAGCCTTGCTCAAGCAGGTGGACAAGGTGCGCACCTGGCGGCTCAAGGATTACCTGGACAAGGCCGGGCGTGAATGCACGCTGTTCAGCGTCCAGCGCACGCTATCGGGCCTTCGGGCGGTGCGCCGTGGCGAGGTGCAGGCGATGCTGCCGGTGTTGGAGCAGGCCGACACACTGATCGATCAGGGCCACCTGTACAAGACCGGTGGTGCCGCCAGCGTGGCGCGTATCGACGTGAATGACCGCACCCTGGTGCTCAAACGCTACAACATCAAGAACACCGCCCACTGGTTCAAGCGTTTCTGGCGCCCGAGCCGGGCCTGGCACTCGTGGATCGAAGGGCATCGCCTGGAGTTCCTCGGCATCGCCACCCCACGCCCGTTGGCGGTGCTGGAGCAGCGGGTGATGGGCTTGCGCAGCCGCGCCTACCTGGTAACCGAATACGCCGATGGCCCGGACCTGAGCGCCTGTTTCGCACCCTTCGTCGACAGTGGCGAGGCGCCTGACGAGCAAGTCGAGGCATTGGTGCGGCTGATGCAGCAGCTTATCCGCGAGCGCATCAGCCATGGTGATTTCAAGGGCCACAATCTGTTCTGGGACAACGGCCACTGGTCGCTGATTGATCTGGACGCCATGTGCCAACACGCCACTCAGCTCAGCTTCGCCCCCGCCTATGCCCGTGATCGGGCGCGGCTGCTACGCAACTGGCCAAGTGGCAGTGCCCTGTATCAGCGGCTGGACCGGTTGTTGCCCAGGCTGGGCGAGTAGTCTGCAGGTAGCGTCAGCCAGTCGCTGCCGCGGCCGGTCTGGCGAACTCGGATACGCCATTCACCGTCCTGGCGGCGCAGCACCGCCCAGACGGGCACTTCGCCCGCCAGTGTGTCGGGCAAGGTCAGGTGATAGTGCCCTGGCAGCAGGTGGTGGCGTACTGGCAACTGTTGATTGTTCAGCTGCAGGTACAGCGTGCTGCCGTGACTGAACAGGTGTTCTGCCTCTTCAACGGCAATGCCCGGTAGAGGCGTTGTGAGCCGACATTGCTCAAGCAGTTGCGTGATGTCTGGCAAGCCGTCATGCCACAGCACGGAGGAGTCCACTACCCAACTCCCATCCTGTCTACGCTTGATCGGCAGTTTCAGGTAGGCATGCGGCTGGTCGGGGTCGGTGGCTCGCCATCGTGAGCCGTCAAAATTGACATTGTAATAGCGGCCCAGGTTGTCCCTCACGAAGTATTGGGTCAGCCCAGGGTCGGCCGACAGTTGTTCGTAAACGGCCTCGCCATGGGCCGCGTCGATGCGATAACGCAGCCTGGCGGGGTCGGGTGCGGTTTCGTAGTGTTTGGGCAGTGGCACCGGTGGCGGTTTGGGTAACCCGCGCAAGGTGCGGCGCATGAGGCTGGACCCAGCCATTTCGTTGAGCCCGGCAGAGGCGTGGCCGAGGGCGGCCACGGCATGATGCAAGGCATTGGCATGGTCATCCTGATCGAAGGCTTCGAAACCGTCCCATATGGAGATTGCCATACGGCCAAATGCCAGGGAGATCAGTGCCCGTTGCGGCAGTATGAAGGTGACGATATCCAGCACCAGCCTGAGCACATTGACCGAGAATTCACCCAGCAACTCTTGATTGCTGCGGCTAACGGTATCGCTGTGGGCCATCAGGCTTTTGACTTCTGCGCGGTAGAGCGCCTGGTACAGGTCGCCGGTAATCGCCTGGCGCGCGACCAGCGCGCCCAGTCGGCCTTTGCGCAAGCGTGCCTTGAGTGTTTTCCCGCTGGGCAGCGGTAATCGCTGGGCCAGGTAATCTTGCAGGCCTGGGTCACTGCGCACAGCCCTGATCAGCGCTTTGGTGTCGTTGTACTCACGCCAGTAGCGCCGGTCCGGAACGTCGGGGCAGTAGACGACGATCCGCTTCGAATTCCCTGGCGAGACGAGCAGCAGCACGCCCATCAGCGTGTCGCCCTGCACGAGCAGTTGCTGGGCTATCACCTGCTGCCCGTCATATTGAGGGCGAACATGGCTGTCGGGCGTGCTGATGACGGTGCTGGCCCAGCCGTACCCCTGTGTGTCGGTGTCGGCGAGAAAATGGCCGGCGTAACGTGCTTTCACCGCTTCGGCGTTCATGCGTGTGCGCAGGATCTGCGCATACGCCGCTTGGCGCCAGCGGCCCTCTGGCGAGTCGAGCAGTTGCGTGCGCAAATATGCCTGATAGCCACTGCCGGCGTTCAGGCGCCGCACGATCTGCTTTACCCGTAGCGGTGTGAGCGCCGGCAGCGGCCGATCACCGTGAAGGTAGACACGCGCCGTCAGCCAGTAGTCCACATCGAACCAGGCGATGTTCAGCAAGGCCAGTTCGTCTAGCCGGTAGGTGTGTTGCACCAACTCTATGGTGGCGCTTGCATGGGGGCGGCTGGCTGCAGGTATGTAGCCGGTGCTACCCGATGGAATTGGGTTCACGATAGGGCCTATCTGGCGAGCGAGGGTGACGTTGATAGAAATATCGCGGGGGTCACAGTCCAGGCCTGGGTCGCGTTGCAGGTACTCGCGCAGGCGCAGGTTTACCCAGTTCAGCAGGCTATGCCGCTGGGTGAATTGCTCTAGGGTGAGGATGCCCGGTGCGCTGGCTGCCTCGATGGCCATCACTTGTTCCTGCATGGCTTGCATGATGTGTGCGACGCCTTGGCGTGATGTGGTGCGCAGCCAGTTGGGCAGGTGCTTCTCAAGCAGAAGGCCGTAGCGGTTGGCAAGTGGGCCACGGCTGCCGACGGCCTTGCGTATGTCGAGTGCCGTGGCCAGCGCCTCGTCCAGTTGCTTGATATCTCGCTGCTTGCCTTGTTTCCATGCCAGTTGCCAGGCATGGCTCAAGTGTTTGGCCTGGCTATCACGCAGGGTCGAGGCGAAGTAATCGGCCAAGTCCTCCGCATACCAGTCATAACGTAAACGTTCCGAGCGACGAGCACTTTGCTGGTCGTCAGGATCGATCATGAGCTTGAGCAGGTGCTGGCTCTGCTGCGGGTCTTCCAGGCGCTCGCATACCTCCTTGTGGAGATCGGCCAGGCTGTCGAAGGCTTCGATTCCGTGGGCGACACTGCACAACAGCGCTCGGCCGACGGGTTCATGGTGTTCAAGCATATGCCCTTCAGCCCCCTGTTCAGTGAGGACCAGGAAACCTGGCACATGGCTGCGCCAGTTGGGCGCAGTGCTGGTCAGCAGCAGGCGGTAGACCTGGGGGCGTGCGGTGATTGGCAAGTGCCGGCGCTGCCAAGGTTGTGGGAATTCCAGGCAGGTCCTGAGCAGTTGGGCATGCGCGGCAGACAGGGTCTTGTCGGTGCTGCGCAAGCGAATTTCCGCATCCAGCTGGTCGCGGTACAGCACTGCCAGGCTAACGGTGCGGGTCAGTCCTTTACTGGAGCGCTCCAGCCAGTACGCTGCCAGGCGCGCTTGCAACTCCTGGCGAATGGTTTTGCAGAAACTGTCGATGCGGCTGCTGAAATCAGGCGGCAGGATAAG
Organism: Pseudomonas entomophila; assembly: GCF_018417595.1. NCBI lineage: Bacteria > Pseudomonadati > Pseudomonadota > Gammaproteobacteria > Pseudomonadales > Pseudomonadaceae > Pseudomonas > Pseudomonas entomophila. The sequence continues at coordinate 5,526,768 of NZ_CP070982.1, read as the reverse complement.
TGCCGGGTAGTCGGCTTGCTTTGCCTGGCTTGCGGCGGGCAAGCGAAAAGTACCGCCGTCGAACAGATGGAAACCCACCAGTTGCAACAATTGATGCGTGCCGAAAAACACTGTGCTCGCACTGATGGTAAGGCCCGGGAACAGTTGAGCAAGCGTCAGGTTCAGGCTGTGTTCGACGCCGTGAATGGGGGGGAGCAGTGCGTCAAGCCGGTTATCCAGCGTTTGAAAATGCGGCAGGGTAGTCATGGTCCGGCTCCTGTTGTGAGGGCGGACCATGCTGCGCCAAGGCATCAGGGCAGCGGTGTTAGCCGGCTACCTCAGTGGCGCCACAGGCCGCGTATCGAGAACCACGCAGGTAGCCCAAGGCCGAGCCAGGACAGCCCATCCCACCAGCCATCGCCCAGCAAGGCGGCGAACAGTCCCAGGGCCCCCAGCAAGGCGATCAGCACCGGCCAGGCGAAAAGGCGCGCAGTGGATTGCGACTTGTGGCTCATGCACGCGCCTCCCTGGGTTTGCGTTGCTTGCCCCACCACAGGTACAGGCCGCTGCCCAGCACGATGATGGTCAGCACATCGAGCACCGCCCAGAGGATCTGCATGGGGCGCCCGCCGTAGTCACCGAAGTGCAAGGGCGACGACAGGCTCATGGCGTCCATGTACCACGGCCGCTCGCCAACGGCGGTGACCTCGAGGGTACGCGCGTCGATCAGCACCGGCGTGAGCAGGTGCGAGGTCAGGTGGGTGTTGCCTTTCATGAACACCGCATAGTGGTGTTCGCTGGAAAAGCGCGTGCCGGGGAAGGCGATGAAGTCCGGGCGCATGCCCGGCGCAGCCTCGGCGGCGATGTCCAGCAGGCGGCTGGCCGGGGCGCGCTCGGTGAGCGTTGGCGCGTCGCGGTAGGGGGCGACCATGGCGGCCAGGCTGTCGTTGCGCCAGGCGGCGATCACCAGATCGGACAGCGCGCTGATCACCCCGGTGACACCGACCACCAGGGCCCAGGTCAGGGTGACCACGCCGATCAGGTTGTGCAGGTCGAGCCAGCGCAGGCGTCGGGACTTGTCGTGGCGCACCGTGGCGAAATCCAGACGGCGCATGAACGGCGCATAGAGCACGGTGCCGGAAATGATCGCAACGACGAACAATACCCCCATGAAAGCCAGCAACAGCTTGCCGGGCAACCCGGCGAGCATGTCCACATGCAGGCGTAGCATGAGCATGATGAAGCCGCCGTTGGCGGCCGGCATGGCCACGGCCTCGCCGGTGCGCGCATCGAGCATGAAGGTGTGCGACAGGTCGGGCTCGGTGCCGGCGGTGGCGGCCATGATCGCCACCACGCCGTTGCGCTCGTCATCCTCGTAGCCGAAATACTGCATCGCCTCGCCCGGGCGGTGCTGCTCGGCCTTGAGCACCAGTTGCTGCAGGTCGAGGTGCGGGGTGTCGGCGGGCATCTCGCGCAGTTCTGGCGCCTCGCCGAGCAGGTGCTCCAGTTCGTGGTGGAAGATCAGCGGCAGGCCGGTGACGGCCAGCAACAGCAGGAACAGCGTGCACACCAGGCTGCTCCAGGTGTGGATCGCTGACCAGCGGCGGATGGTTTGGCTTTTCATCACGGTTCCTTACGCAATCGCGGGGCAAGCCCCGGTCACTCAGAACTTGTAGGAAGCACTGGCGACGACGCTGCGTTGGTCGCCGTAGTAGCAGTAGTACCCGTCGCAGGTGGAGAGGTAGTCCTTGTTCAGCAGGTTGGTGGCGTTGATCGCCACCGAGGCGCCCTTGAGGCTGTTGTCCAGGCGGCCCAGGTCGTAGTGCACGGCCGCGTCGAACACGGTGTAGGCGTTGGTCTTGCCCAGCCAGGTGTTCTCCTGGTTGCCATAGGTGTTGCCGGTGTAGCGCGCGCCCAGGCCGATCCCGAAACCGTCGAGCACGCCGCTGTGCCAGGTGTAGTCGGCCCACAGCGAGGCTTGCTGGTTCGGCATCAGTTGCAGGCGGTTGCCCTTGTACTGGCCGTCCTGTACTTCGGACTTGGCCAGTGTGTAGGCGGCAACCACCTTCAGGTTTTCGGTCACATCGGAAACGGCTTCAAGCTCCAGGCCACGCACCTTCACTTCACCGGTCTGGCTGGTGACGCTCACACCGCCCTCGATATTGCTGACTTGGATGTTCTTCTGGGTGAGGTCATACACGGCGGCGGAAAGCAGGGTATTGGAGCCCGGTGGCTGGTACTTGATACCCAGCTCCCATTGCTTGCCTTCGGTTGGCTTGAATGTCTTCAGCGGGTCCGCGTCCGCGCTGCTGGCGGGCTGGAAGGACTCGGCATAGGACAGGTAGGGCACGAACCCGGAATCGAAGACGTAGCTGATCGCGGCGTTGCCGCTGAACTTGCTGTCACGCTGGGTGTTGGTGGCATCGCCCTTGTTGAAGAACTTGGTGCCGGTGTGGACCCAGTCCTCACGACCGCCAAGGGTCAGGCGCCACTTGTCGAGGGCCATCTGGTCCTGGACGTAGAGGCCGGTCTGGACGGTCTTCTGGTTGTAGTCGTAGTAGGCCGAGGAGCGGTCCGGGCGGGTGATCGGCAGGCCATACACCGGATTGACGGCATTGGTGGGCGGTACGTTGAAACCGTAGATCGACAGGAAGTCGTGGTTGGTGCGCTGGTGATCCAGGCCGATCAGCACGGTATGGCTGATGGCGCCGGTGGCGAAGTCGGCCTGGAAGTTGTTGTCGACCGCGAACTGGCCGATGTTTTCATCGACGTTGGTGGACATGCGGTTGACGGTGCCATCGTCCTGCACTGGCCCATCGGGGGTGTAGTAGCTGCCGGGGGTGATGTTCTGGAACGACAGCTCTGTCTTTGTATAGCGCAGGTTCTGACGGAACTGCCAGACATCGTTGAAACGGTGTTCGAACGCGTAGCCCAAGGCGTAGTAGGTGCGATCGTAGAACTCGTAGTCCGGGTCGCCGAGGTTCTTGTGGTGGGAGATCTTGCCGAACGGCATGTCGATCTTGGTGCCCTGGATCGGGCGGAACTGGCTGGTGGCCCCGGTATCGTCGCGGGTGAACTGGGTGAGGAAGGTCAGCGAGGTGTCTTCGTCGATATTCCAGGTCAGGCTGGGGGCGATGTTGTAGCGTTTGTCGTCGATATGGTCGATCTGGGTACCACCGTCGCGCACCACGCCGCTGACGCTGTAGAGGAACTGGCCCTGGTCGTCGATCTTGCCGGTGCTGGCGAAGTTGATCTGGCGATGGTTGTCGCTGCCGTACTGCAGTTCGATTTCATGGGCGCTTTCGGCCTGCGGGCGACGGCTGACCATGTCCAGCAAGCCGCCTGGCGGGGTCTGGCCATAGATCGAGGAGGCCGGGCCGCGCAGTAATGCAAGGCGGTCCAGGTTCCAGGTCTCGGCCTTCGGGTTGGCGTAGATGCCGCGCGGCAGCGGCAGGCCATCGAGGAACTGGGTCGGCTCGAAGCCGCGCACGCGCATCCAGTCGTAGCGGGTGTCGCTGCCAAAGCTGGCGGAGACGATCCCTGGCATGTAGCGCACGGCATCATCGAGGCTGTGCACGCCGCGATCGCTCATCTGCTGACGAGTGGCGACGGAGATGGAGCGCGGCACTTCGACCAGCGCGGTGTCGGTCTTGGTGCCTGCGGCGGTGCGCTTGGCGACGTAACCGTCTACCGGGCCCCAGGCGCTTTCGCTGTCGCTGGCGGCGTTCACGCTGGTTTCCGGCAGCACCAGGCTGTCATCCGGCGCTGCAACCAGGCTGTAGGTCCCGGCGCCACTTTGCTGAAGTTGCAGGCCGGTGCCGCGCAAGGCTGCCTGCAGGGCGCCGACACCGTTGTACTCGCCGTTGACCGGCGCCGAGGCGCGGCCGCTGGCCAGCGCCGGGTCCAGGGCCAGGGCGATGCCGGCCTGGCTGGCGATCTGGTTCAGGGTGCTGGCCAGCGGCGCGCTGGGCAGGTTGTAGGCACGCATGGCGGACTGCTCGGCGGCGAACAGGGCGGGGCTGGCCAACGGCGCGGCCAGGCCGATGGCCAGGGCCATCAGGCTGGGGCGAAGCAAAGCATCAACGGCACGGGACATGCAGCGGCTCCTCGACGAAATAGTGCTGATTGCTTCCTTGCCGAGCGAGAGTGGGAAAGTGACAGGGGCTTTTGAACTAAATTTTTTGGGGGCAGTCCAGGTGGGCGCTAGTCGTCATTTGGCGGTGACGGTCACCCACCACGGCGTGTGTCGTTCGATCTTCACCGGCAACGCCGGCTGCAGCGACGCCAGGGCCAGGTCGGTGTCGGTCAGCGGGAAGCTGCCGCTCACGCGCAGGTCGGCGACCTCGTCGGCCACGCCCAGGTGGCCGCTGCGGTACTGCCCGAGGGTGGCCACCAGGTCGGCCAGGCGCACGTTGTCGACCACCAGCATGCCGCGGGTCCAGGCGTCGCTGCCGACGGTCATGGGGTCGACGCGGCCAAGGCCATCGGCGCTCATCAATACCTGCTGGCCTTCGCGCAGGACCTGTTCGTCGCCACTGTTCCGCGGTTTGGCGGCCACCGAGGCTTGCAGCACCTCCAGTCGCGTGCCACCCGCTTCGCGCTTGACCAGGAAGCGCGTGCCCAGCGGGCGCAGGCGCCCATCCTCGGTACGCACCAGCAGTGGACGGCTGTCAGCGTGGCCAGTTTCCACGGAGATTTCGCCTTGGTGCAGCACGATCAGCCGCTGCTCGCCGTGGAAGTCGATATCCACCGCGGTGTGGGTGTTCAGGCTGAGCAAGGTGCCATCTTCAAGGCGCAGGGTGCGCACTTCGCCGGTGGCGGTGCGCTGGTCGGCCAGCCAGTAGCCCGGTGCGAGGGTAGGGACCCCGGCCCAGGCCAGCAAGCCGCCAAGCACCAGCATCCCGGCCAGGCCCACACTCAGCCCGCCGAGCCGCTGGCGCAGGCCGGCGCGTGATTGCAGCAAGGTGTGGCGTACCGGGCCGGCGGCGGCGCTGACGCGATGGTCGAGGGCGCCCAGTTGCTGCCAGGCGCGGGCGTGCTCCTCATCGGCGGCATGCCAGCGTATGAACTCGCTGCGTTCGTCCGGGGTACCGCTGTCTTCGTCCAGGCAAAGCTTCCAGGCAATGGCCGCTTCCAGCACCTTGCCGGATACCGGGGCAGCGTTCATGTCGGTTCCCCGTACAGGGCGATATAGCACTGACGCAGGCCTTGAGCGATGTACTGGCGCACACGCGACACCGAAACACCCAGGTGCTGGGCGATTTCGGCATGGCCCAGGCCGTCCAGGCGGTTGTACAGGAAGGCGGCGCGAGCCTTGCTCGACAGTTTGCCGAGCAGGTGGTCGATGGCCTTGAGGTCTTCGAGGATCAAGTGTTGCAGTTCCGGGGAGGGGTGCTCAGTCTCCGGTAGCAGGGCAAGCTCCGCAAGGTAGGCCTGTTCCAGGGCCGCGCGGCGGAAATGATCGAACAGCAGGCCTTTGGCGACGGCCACCAGGAACGCCCGGGGTTCGCGAGGGGCGTCCAGGCGTTCGCGGCCGAGCAGGCGCACGAAGGTGTCCTGGCTCAGGTCCTCGGCGCGCTGACGGCAGGCGGTGCTGCGCTGAAGCCAGGCCAGCAGCCAGCCGCGATGGTCGCGGTACAGCGCCCCGACCAGATCGGCATGTGGACTCTGCGCAGACGTCAAGAAGCGTCCCCCGGGAAAGAATGCGTTAACTAACGATAATTATTCGCGATTGTGGCAGAGGCGGGGGGCGCGGCGCAATTGACGCTTATCGGGTTGCCATCACGTTGTGGGTTGTCGGTGCCGGCCTCTTCGCGGGTAAACCCGCTCCGACAAGGACCGCGCCAGCCTCAAGTCCAGGTTGTGGCCGCGAAGAGGCCAATGCAGGTCAGAAGCCGTGATTGTGCACCTTGCGCCGGCGCCACTGCTTGAGCCGCTGCTCCAGCTGCAACGGACTGTCCAGCTGCTGGCGGCGGGCCTGGCTGAACAGGATCAACGCCAGTTCCGCCGTCACCTGGGCATCTGCACTGGCATGGTGGCGGGCCTGCACTTCCAGGCCAAACCGAGCGATCCAGTCATCCAGGCCGGCTTCGCGCAGGACGGTGTCGGGGTTGAGCATCGGCGCCAGTTCCGCAACGTCGAGGAACACATGCTGCAGGCGCAGGCCCAAGCTGTCCTTCAAGGCTCGGGCCAGCATGCGCTGGTCGAACGGGGCATGGAAGGCCAGTACCGGGCTGTCGCCGATGAACGCCAGCAGGTCGAGCAACGCCTCGGCCGGGTCGCATCCCGCCGCCAGGGCACTGGGGCCGAGGCGGTGGATCAATACGCTGGCATTGGTCTTCTGGGTGGGGCGGTGCAGGGTACGCTCGAACGGGCGCCCCAGGTCGATGGCGCCATCCTCGATGGCCACCGCGCCGATCGACAGCACCTGGTCGCGGTTGAGGTTCAGGCCGCTGGTCTCCAGGTCCAGCACCACCCAGCGCTGTTCGCGCAACGAGCACACCGCCGGTGGCGCGGGCTTGGGCAACTGCGCCAGGCGCTGGCGCAGACGGTCGTCCAGTTCCGGCACTGCCGGGCGCAACCAGGCGAACAGGTTCACAGCTGGTACCGCAGGGCCAGGCTGCTTTGCAGGCGCTGGGCCTGGCGCAGGGATTCGCGCAGGATGCGCCGGTCCAGGTGGTTGAGGCTGTCCGGGTCGAGGCGGTTGGAATAAGGCAGGTTGTCGCGGCTCTGGCGCTGGTGCTGCTGCATGCGGGTCTGCTGGATGAAGTGGTACGCCTCTTCATAGGCGGCACCATCCAGCGGCGCGATGACGCCCTTGTCCACCAGCTGGCGCAGGCGCTCGAGGGTGTTGCAGGCACCGATGCCATTGGCCAGGGCCAGCAGCCGCGCACCATCGACGAACGGGGTCAGGCCTTGCACCTTGAGGTCGAGGGTCGCGGCCTTGTCGTCGCCCTGGCGGGTCAGCACGAACTCGCGCAGGCGCCCGACCGGTGGGCGCTGGCGCAGTGCGTTGTCGGCCAGCATGCGCTGGAAGATGCGGTTGTCCGCCACCTGCTCCAGCAGGCCCCGGCGCAGCTGTTCGCAGCCTTGGTCATCGCCCCAGACCACACGCAGGTCGAAATAGATGCTCGATCCCAGCAGGTTCTCGGGGCTGGCTTCGCGCACGAAACCGGCGAAGCGCCGTGCCCATTCGCTGCGCGACAGGCACAGCTCCGGGTTGCCGGCCATGACGTTGCCCTTGCACAGGGTGAAGCCGCACTGGGCGAGGTTGTGGTTGATCAATTGGGCCAGTGGCAGCAGTTTCGCGCGGATCGCATCGGCCTCGGCAGCGTCGCGCGCCTCGAACAGAATCCCGTTGTCCTGATCAGTGTGCAGGGTCTGTTCGCGGCGCCCTTCGCTGCCAAAGCACAGCCAGCTGAACGGCACACCCGGGTCGCCGCGCTCGGTAATGGCCAGTTCGATCACCCGGCACACGGTGTGGTCGTTGAGCAGGGTGATGATCTGGGTGATCTGGGTCGAGGAGGCGCCGTGGGCGAGCATCCGCTCGACCAGCTGGCCGATCTCGCCGCGCAGCGATACCAGGGTGTCCAGGCGTGGCGCATGGCGGATGGTCCGCGCCAGGTGCACCAGGTCGACACGTTGCAGCGAGAACAGGTCGCGCTCGGAGATCACCCCGCACAGGCGCTGGTTCTCCACCAGGCAGACATGGGCGATGTGCCGTTCGGTCATGGCCATGGCGGCGTCGAAGGCGCTGGCATGGGGGCTGAGCGAGAACGGCCGGGCGGTCATGTAGCGCTCGATCGGCGCGGTCAGCTCGGCACTGGCGTCCGCCACCACCTGGCGCAGGTCACGCAGGGTGAATATACCGGTGGGGTGGCGCTGTTCATCGACGATGACGATGCTGCCCACCTGCTGCTCGTGCATCAGCCGCACCGCTTCGCGCAGTGGCGTGCCTGCCGTGCAGACCACCGGGTGGCGCAGGGCCAGTTCGCCCAATGGCGTGTTCAGCGAATACTGGGTACCGAGGGTTTCCACAGCCCGTTGGCGCACCTGCTGGTTGACCTGGTCGAGCAGGCTGCTCACGCCACGCAGGGCGAAGTCGCGGAACGCCTCGGACATGGAGAACACGCGGATGAACGCGGCCTTGTTCAATTGCAGGCAGAATGTGTCCTCGCCGGCCAGGTGTTCGGTGCGGGTGGCCCGCTCGCCCAGCAGCGCGGCCAGCGGGAAGCACTCGCCGCTGGCAATCTCGAACGTGGTTTCGGTGCCTGGCCGGGTGACATGCTGGCGCTCGCCGACCACGCGCCCTTGCTTGACGATGTAGAAGTGCTCGACGGGGCCGTCGGCGGGCTTGATGATGCTTTCACCGCTTGCGTAGAAACGCAGCTGGCATTGTTCCACCAGGTAGGCCAGGTGGCTCTGCTCCATCTGATTGAACGGCGGGAAGCGCTGCAGGAACTGCAGGGTGCCCTGGATGTTCTGCAGCACTGCTGTCCTGCCTGCTTGGGTGTAGGCGTCCTTTTTGCTCATGGAACCAACCGCGTTAAAAATGTCTGCATGGAGAGGCGCAGACCTTGTTGTTCTAGGCCTCCATGGTCGGACGACGGCTCTGCGCTGCCCATTGGACGTAAGTCTATGAGGCACGAGGCGTGGTTCGCTGCTTGTCCTGGGTGTCAAATTGCCGACGAAAGGCAGTTTGCATACGCAGGCTTTGCAGTCTGAACTTGAATAACGGGGTTTTTTTGACGAGATGGCCATGGCTGAGCATGACGACATTCTGAGTGACGCCGAGCGTGAGGCGTTGGCCATGGTGACTGCCCCTCCCGCGCAGGAGCCGCTGGTGCTGGTGGTGGATGACAATCCGTTGAACAGCCAGGCGCTGAGCTTTTATCTGAAGGCCAAAGGCATTCAAAGCGTGACCGCCGATGGTGCCCAGGCGGCGTTGAGTTGGCTGAAGCGGGAACCACGGATCGGCCTGATGATCACTGACCTACGCATGGAGCCCAAGGATGGCCTTGAGTTGATCAGGTTGATTCGCGAGTCGGAGCGTGCGGCGCTGTCGATCATCGTGGTGTCCGGCGACACCGATGTGAAAGAAGCGGTAGATGTGATGCACCTGGGGGTGGTGGACTTCCTGCTCAAACCTGTGGACATGAACAGGTTGATGGAGCTGGTGAAAAAGGAACTGAAGATCGAGTAGGAGCGGCTTTAGCCGCGATCATCTGCGAAGCAGGTGCCAGGCACCGCGTTGCTCGTATCGCGGCTAAAGCCGCTCCTACAGAGGGATCTGTTCCCTGCACGACAGCGCAGCGAACGGGCCGCATCGCGGCCCCTCACGGATTACAACCCGTTACGCGCCTTGAACTCGCGGCGACGGCGGTGCAGCACCGGCTCGGTGTAGCCGTTCGGTTGCTTGGCACCCTCTACCACCAACTCGATAGCGGCCTGGAACGCGATGTTGTCATCGAAGTTCGGCGCCATCGGGCGGTACTGGGCGTCACCGGCGTTCTGCTTGTCCACCACCGCGGCCATGCGCTTGAGGCTTTCCAGCACCTGTTCCTGGGTGACCACGCCATGGCGCAGCCAGTTGGCCAGCAACTGGGCCGAGATACGCAGGGTGGCGCGGTCTTCCATCAAACCGACGTCATTGATGTCCGGCACCTTCGAGCAACCCACGCCCTGGTCGATCCAGCGCACCACGTAACCGAGGATGCCCTGGGCGTTGTTGTCCAGTTCGTTGCGGATCTCTTCTGCGGACCAGTTGGTGTCGGCAGCCAGCGGGATGGTGAGAATGTCGTCGACCGAGGCCGGGGTGCGCGAGGCCAGTTCGCGCTGACGCGCCTGCACATCGACCTTGTGGTAGTGCAGGGCGTGCAGGGTGGCGGCGGTCGGCGATGGCACCCAGGCGGTGTTGGCGCCTGCCAGCGGGTGGGCGATCTTCTGTTCGAGCATGGCGGCCATCAGGTCCGGCATGGCCCACATGCCCTTGCCGATCTGCGCGCGGCCTTGCAGGCCGGTGGCCAGGCCGATGTCGACGTTGTTGTTCTCGTAGGCGCCGATCCACTTCTCGTTCTTCATGGCGCCCTTGCGCACCACGGCGCCGGCTTCCATCGAAGTGTGGATTTCGTCGCCGGTGCGGTCGAGGAAGCCGGTGTTGATGAACACCACGCGCTCGGCGGCCGCCTTGATGCAGGACTTGAGGTTGACCGTGGTGCGGCGCTCCTCGTCCATGATGCCGACCTTGACGGTGTTGCGCTTCATGCCCAGCAGGTCTTCGACGCGGCTGAAGATCTCGGCGGCGAAGGCCACTTCTTCAGGGCCATGCATTTTCGGTTTGACGATGTACACGCTGCCGCTGCGGGTGTTCTTGCGGCTGGTGTTGCCGTTGAGGTTGTGCAGGGCGATCAGGTTGGTGAACAGGCCGTCCTGGATACCTTCCGGAATCTCGTTGCCCTGGGCGTCGAGGATCGCCGGGTTGGTCATCAGGTGACCGACGTTGCGCACGAACAGCAGCGAACGACCGTGCAAGGTGACGCTGCCACCGTTCGGTGCGGCGTACTCGCGGTCCGGGTTCATGGTGCGGGTGAAGGTCTTGCCGCCCTTGTTCACGCTCTCGGCCAGGTCGCCTTTCATCAGCCCCAGCCAGTTGCGGTAGACGATCACTTTGTCATCGGCGTCGACAGCGGCGACCGAGTCTTCGCAGTCCATGATGGTGGTCAGCGCCGACTCCATCAGGATGTCCTTCACGCCCGCCGCATCGGTGCTGCCGACTGGGGTGGTGGCGTCGACCTGGATCTCGAAGTGCAGGCCGTTGTGCTTGAGCAGCACGGCGGTCGGGGCCTTGGCATCGCCATGGAAGCCGATCAGCTGGGCGTCGTCGCGCAGGCCGCTGTTGCTGCCGCCCTTGAGAGCGACCACCAGCTTGCCGCCTTCGATGCGGTAGGCGGTGGAGTCGACATGGGAGCCGGCAGCCAGTGGCGCGGCCTCGTCAAGGAAGGCGCGGGCGAAGGCGATGACCTTGTCGCCGCGCAGCTTGTTGTAACCCTGGCCCTTCTCGGCGCCACCCTCATCGCTGATGACGTCGGTGCCGTACAACGCGTCGTACAACGAGCCCCAGCGGGCATTGGCAGCGTTCAGGGCGAAGCGGGCGTTCATCACCGGTACCACCAGCTGCGGGCCGGCCATGTGGGCGATTTCTTCGTCTACGTTTTGCGTGGTGGCCTGGAAGTCCTCGGCCTGCGGCAGCAGGTAGCCGATTTCCTGGAGGAAGGCTTTGTACGCCACGGCGTCGTGGGCCTGGCCCTTGCGCGCCTGGTGCCAGGCGTCGATCTTCGCTTGCAGCTCGTCGCGCTTGGCGAGCAGGGCTTTGTTCTTGGGAGCGAGGTCGTTGATGATCTTCTCGGCACCGGCCCAGAACTGCTCGGCGTTGATGCCGGTCCCCGGAATGGCTTCGTTGTTGACGAAGTCGAACAGGACCTTGGCGACCTGAAGGCCACCGACGTGAACGTATCCAGTCATTGCTTGCCTCACCTCTGCTCAGCTATTTCGCTTTCGCTCTTCTGTATTAAGCCTGTAGCGCTTCTCTAAACACGGCACCAGTGCATGCCCCAATGACTCACGAGGGCGGCTGGGTGCGGCTCGCCAGACGGGTCGGCGAGCGGGTGGCGTATTTTCACAGGCGCCTTGGCAGACATCGAAACGACGTTTTGTAGTCCGCGTCGACGCATACTACATGAAGCAGCAGGCAGGTAAACATCAGACTAAAAGCGTCGCTCCGCGACCGGTTGGTCGCATAGGGTCACGCTGGGAGATGACATGTTCGCAAAAAACAGGTGGATTGTTCCAGATAAATCTTGAAACAGTACACGATTGGTTGGCTGGACTGTCCTGCGGCAGGTTGCCGCGCCTTGCCTATACTGATGCGATCCCCGCTTTTCGGCCGTCTGCCGCGGCCCTGACCGAACCAAGAGGAGTGGCCTGTGGACCATCTCGTACTCACCGTGATCGCCCCCGACAAGGCCGGGCAGGTCGAGCGCATCGCCGAATGCATCGCCAATCACAACGGCAACTGGCTGGAGAGCCGCATGTCGCGCATGGCCGGGCAGTTCGCCGGGATCCTGCGGGTGGCCGTGCCGGCGGAGAACTACGACGAGCTCGTCGAGTCACTGCACAAGCTGGCCCAGTACGACATTCGCGTGCTGATCGCCGAAAGCGGCATCGAGCCGTCCTGCACCTGGAAGCCGATTGCCATGGAGTTGGTGGGCAACGACCGACAAGGTATTGTGCGTGATATCACCCGCTTGCTGGCCGAGCAAGGGGTGAACGTGGAGCGGCTGACCACTGACGTTCGCCCGGCACCGATGAGCAGCGAGCCGCTGTTCCGCGCCGATGCCTTGCTGGCACTGCCGTTGACCTTGTCGGTGGAGGACCTGCAGCGGCGGCTGGAGGGCCTGGCGGATGACCTGATGGTGGAACTGAAGTTGCGGCCGGAGGAGTGACTCAAGAGCGGCGTGCCCCCTGTAGGAGCCGGCTTGCCGGCGAACAGGGTTATCCCCGATTTCAGAGGGACGTCTCTGTGGATAACCTGGGGGCGCCACGCTGCAGGCCAATAACGGCGCAGCCTAGCGCGACTTGAGCAAAAAACGTCCAGTAATCAGCAGCTTGTGCACAAACGCCGGGGACGAGGGTGTGGATAACCTTTGGAGCGCTTGCTACAGGCCACGTATTCCGTGGCCTGCAGTAATGTGATCGTTTTTTGATCAAGCGCGCTTGCGCAAGCTGAGCCAGGCATCGACGCTATAAACCGCCAGGCCGGCCCAGATGCAGGCGAACGCCAGCAGGTTGCTCGCCGTCAGATGCTCGTCGAACAGCAGCACCGCCTGCAACAGCACCAGGGTCGGTGCCAGGTACTGCAGGAAGCCCAGCGTGGTGTAGGGCAGGTGACGGGCGGCGGCGTTGAAGCAGACCAGCGGCACCAGCGTCACCGGGCCGGCCGCGATCAGCCACAGCGCCTCGCTGCTGCTGAAGAACTCAGGGCTGGCGCTGCTGGCCGCGGGGTGCAGCAATAGCCAGCCGATGGCGATGGGCACCAGCATCCAGGTCTCGACCACCAGCCCAGGCAGCGCCGCCACGGGCGCCTGCTTGCGAATCAGCCCATAGAAGCCGAACGACAGCGCCAACGCCAGCGACACCCACGGCAGGCTGCCGACCTGCCACACCTGTTGCACCACCCCCAGTGCCGCCAGCCCCACTGCCAGCCATTGCAGGCGGCGCAGGCGCTCGCCGAGCAGCAGCATGCCCAGCAGCACGTTGATCAGCGGGTTGATGTAGTAGCCCAGGCTGGCTTCGAGCATGCGCCCGTTGTTCACCGCCCACACGTAGGTCAGCCAGTTGCCGGCGATCAGCGCACCGCTCAGGGCCAGGATCGCCAGGCGTCGCGGGTTTTCGCGCAGCTCGCGCCACCAGCCGGGGTGTTTCCACACCAGCAGTAGCAGCGAGCCGAACAGCGCGGACCAGAGTACCCGGTGAACGATGATCTCCACCGCCGGGACGCTCTGGATGGCTTTGAAGTACAGGGGGAACAGGCCCCAGATGATGTAGGCGCCGAGGCCCAGGAGGTACCCGCGGCGCGGGTTGGCGGCGTGCATGAAAAATCCTTGCTTAGGTAGCTAAATAAAGCGACGCCTATTGTAGACAGACCGCGACGCGCTTCTAGAACAATTTCAGCGGTTCTTCATCGAGTGCAGCGATCTGCTCGCGCAGGGCGAGGATCTGGTCGCCCCAATAGCGCGGCTGGCCGAACCAGGGGAAGCTCGGCGGGAACGCCGGATCGTCCCAGCGCCGCGCCAGCCAGGCGCTGTAGTGCAGCTGGCGCAGGGCGCGCAGTGGCTCGATCAGGGCCAGTTCGCGCGGGTCGAAGTCGTGGAACTCGTTGTAGCCGTCGATCAGCTCGGCCAACTGGCCCAGGCGTTCCTCGCGGCTGCCGGCGAGCATCATCCACAGGTCCTGGACGGCCGGCCCCATGCGGCAGTCGTCGAGGTCGACGACGTGGTAGACGTCGTCGCGGTGCATCAGGTTGCCGGGGTGCAGGTCACCGTGCAGGCGAATCGTCTGGTGCGGGGTGCGAGCGTAGACATCCTCGACCCGCTGCAACAGGTCGCGGGCCACCGACTCGTAGGCCGGCAGCAGCTCGCGGGGCACGAAGTCGCCGTCGAGCAGGGTCTTGAGCGAGGCGTGGCCGAAGTTGTCCACAGCCAGGGATTCGCGGTGAGCGAAAGGCTTGGTCGCGCCCACCGCGTGCAGGCGACCGAGCAGTTGCCCAAGGCGATAGAGCTGGTCGAGATTGCCAGGCTCCGGGGCATGACCGCCACGGCGTGGGAACAGGGTAAAGCGAAAACCTTGGTGCTCGAACAGTGAACGACCTTCATGTAACAGCGGTGCCACTACTGGCACTTCGCACTCGGCCAGCTCGGCGGTGAAGGCATGTTCTTCAAGGATTGCCGCATCGCTCCAGCGCCCTGGGCGATAGAACTTGGCGATCAGCGGTTGTTCCCCCTCGATACCCACCTGATAGACGCGGTTCTCGTAGCTGTTGAGCGCCAGTACCCGTGCGTCGCTTAGAAAGCCCAGGCTTTCCACGGCATCCAGCACGAGGTCGGGGGTGAGGGTGTCGAAGGGGTGGGACATGAAGGGCTCCAGGCGCGGGGACTGCGTGGGCGCATGGTAGCGCATTGGCCTGGTGAACGTGCTCGGCAGGTGCGCGACCTACCTGTAGGAGCCGGTTTGCCGGCGATGGGCTGCGCAGCAGCCCAGGTTCAGAGGGTTACACCGGCACCCCAAGCAACACGTACGACGGATGGAACTGCACGCTCAACGTGCTGCCTGCCCCCACCTTGTGCTGCACCAACCATTGCTCTTCGGCAATGGCACACAGCGTCTGGCCGTTGCCCAGTGCCAGGCGCACTTCGCTCGGGCCATCGGTATCGGCCAGCACCTCCTCGACCGTGGTTTGCAGGCAGTTGCTGCCGGGCTCCTGAGTTTCATCCGCGCCAAGCAACTGCACCCAGCCCGCCTTGAGCAGTGCCACCACGGTCGCGCCCAACGTCAGTTCCAGCCGTTCGGTGCTGCCGCGTGTGATCAACGCTTCGATCTCAAGCCCACCGCCCAGGTCCAGGCTGATGCGGTCATGCCGGCCTTCACGGCGCAGCCCGCTGATCCGTCCCTGCAACTGGTTGCGCGCACTGGTGCGCAGCATCAGGCGCCCGAGCAGGTCGAGGTCGCTGGTTTCCTCGGCGGCTTCGAGTATCTGCGCTTGCAAGGCTTGCAGACGCTGATAGAGGCGCAGCACCCGTTCACCCTCTGTGGACAGCCGCGCACCACCGCCGCCGCGCCCTCCGGTACTGCGTTCCACCAGGGGGTGCGCCGCCAGGTTGTTGAGTTCGTCGATGGCGTCCCAGGCCGCCTTGTAGCTGATGCCGGCGGCCTTGGCCGCGCGGGTGATCGAGCCTTGTTCGGCCACGTGCTGCAACAGGGCGATGCGCTGTGGGCGGCGGGCGATGTGCTGGGTGAGCAGGGCGGGCAGGGACATGGGCGGGTTATCGAATGTGGTGAATATCCCGCGACGTTGCCGCCCGCACCCGGCCAAGTCAAGCCTGGCCGGGGCGAGGGGTGCGCGCCAGGCAGTAGATATCGACGCGGCGGGCGCCAGCCTTGCGCAGCAGCGCGGCGATCGCCTGGGCGGTCGCGCCGGTGGTCATGACATCGTCGACCACGGCCAGGTGCAGGCCTTCGACCTCAGTGCCGGGCGACAGGGCGAACGCCTGGCGCAGATTGCGTTGTCGGGCGCTGGCGCCCAACGCTTGCTGGGCGGGCGTGTCGCGCGTGCGCTCCAGCAGGTGTTCATCCCAGGGCAGTTCAAGCTGCCTGGACAGCCAGCGGCACAGCATGGCCGCCTGGTTGAAGCCACGCTGGCGCAGTCGACGCCTGGCCAGAGGAACAGGCAACAGCCGGTCGGGTCTCGGCAAGCCCATGCCATGACAATGCTCCACGGCATGCCCGAGCAACTGCGCCATCAACCGCCCAAGGGGCCACTGGCTGTGGTGCTTGAAGCGGCTGATCAGGGTGTCGACCGGGAAACCATAGTGCCAGGCGGCGACGACCTGGCTGTAGGCCGGTGGGCGGCGACTGCAGCTGGCGCATGTGAGCCCGTCCAGTGACAGCGGCAAGGCACAGCGCAGGCACTGTTCGCCCAGCCAGGGCAGTTCGCTCTCACAGGCCACGCACAGTGGGTGGGGCTGCCTGGCGGGCTCATCACAAAGCAAACATGCGTGGTTATTATTTATGCACTTGTAAACCAGTGATTTTATGTTTGGTTGACAGTTCAAAGGCCTTCCATGACTATGCGAGCTATCCGTGATGCGCTGGTAGGTTTTCCTGTCCCGGCGTCAGTCAGACCCTAGATAAGGAAACGCCGATGAGCGCCAGCGCAATTGCAACTACACGTCACGACTGGTCCCTGGCCGAGGTCAAGGCGCTGTTCCAGCAGCCGTTCAACGACCTGCTGTTCCAGGCCCAGACCATGCACCGCGCGCATTTCGACCCCAACCGCGTGCAGGTTTCCACGTTGCTGTCGATCAAGACCGGCGCCTGCCCGGAAGATTGCAAATATTGTCCACAGTCCGGCCACTACAACACCGGGTTGGAAAAGCAGAAGCTGATGGAAGTGCAGAAGGTGCTTGAAGAAGCCGCCCGGGCCAAGGCCATCGGCTCGACCCGCTTCTGCATGGGCGCGGCATGGAAACATCCCTCGGCCAAGGATATGCCCTACGTGCTGGAGATGGTCAAAGGGGTCAAGGCCATGGGCCTGGAGACCTGCATGACCCTCGGCAAGCTCGACCAGGAGCAAACCTTGGCCCTGGCCCAGGCCGGCCTCGACTACTACAACCACAACCTCGACACCTCGCCGGAGTTCTACGGCAGCATCATCACCACCCGCACCTACAGCGAGCGCCTGCAGACGCTGGCCTACGTACGTGATGCCGGGATGAAGATCTGCTCCGGCGGCATCCTCGGCATGGGCGAGTCGCTGGACGACCGCGCCGGCCTGCTGATCCAGCTGGCCAATCTGCCCGAGCACCCGGAATCGGTGCCGATCAACATGCTGGTCAAGGTCGCTGGCACGCCGCTGGCCGAGGAAGAAGACGTCGACCCGTTCGACTTCATCCGCATGCTGGCCGTGGCCCGAATCCTCATGCCCAAGTCCCATGTGCGCCTGTCAGCCGGGCGCGAGAAGATGAACGAGCAGATGCAGGCCCTGGCGTTCATGGCCGGCGCCAACTCGATCTTCTACGGCGAGAAACTGCTGACCACCGGCAACCCACAGGCCGACAAGGACATGCAATTGTTCGCCCGCCTCGGCATCAAGCCCGAAGCCCGTGAAGAACACGCCGACGAAGTGCACCAGGCGGCCATCGAGCAGGCGCTGGTCGAACAGCGCAACAGCGAGCTGTTCTACGACGCAGCCTCGGCCTGAGCATGGCCTTCGACCTCGCCGCGCGGCTGGCCGAACGGCGTGCCGCCGACCTTTACCGGCAACGGCCACTGCTGCAAAGCCCGCAGGGGCCGCAGGTGGTGGTCGACGGCCAACCACTGCTGGCGTTCTGCAGCAACGACTACCTGGGGCTGGCCAACCACCCTGACGTGATCCAGGCCTGGCGCGATGGCGCCGAGCATTGGGGCGTCGGCGGCGGTGCCTCGCACCTGGTGATCGGCCACAGCACCCCACACCATCAGGTCGAGGAGGCGCTTGCCGAGCTGACCGGGCGCCCGCGTGCGCTGCTGTTCTCCACCGGCTACATGGCCAATCTCGGTGCCATCACCGCGCTGGTGGGGCAGGGCGACACGGTGCTGCAGGACCGCCTCAACCACGCTTCGCTGCTCGACGGTGGCCTGCTCAGCGGCGCCCGCTTCAGCCGTTACCTGCACAACGATCCCGCGAGCCTCGCCAGCCGCCTGGAGAAAGCCACCGGCAATACACTGGTGGTCACCGATGGCGTGTTCAGCATGGATGGTGACTGTGCCGACCTGCCGGCACTGGCCAGGGTGGCACGTGCCCGTGGCGCCTGGCTGATGGTCGACGACGCCCATGGCCTGGGCACGCTGGGCACCAATGGCGGTGGCCTGGTCGAGCATTTTGGCCTGGGCGTCGATGACGTGCCGGTGCTGATCGGCACCCTGGGCAAGGCTTGTGGCACTTCCGGCGCCTTCGTCGCCGGCAGTGAGGAGCTGATCGAGGCGCTGGTGCAGTTTGCCCGGCCCTACATCTACACCACCAGCCAGCCGCCTGCGCTGGCTTGCGCGACGCTCAAGGCGCTGCAGCTGCTGCGCAACGACACCTGGCGACGGCAGCATCTGGCTGCGTTGATCCGCCAGTTCCGCGAGGGCGCACGGCAGATCGGCTTGACCCTGATGGACAGTCACACGGCGATCCAGCCGATTCTGATCGGCGATGCGGGGCGCGCCATGGCGCTGTCGCGCAAACTGCACGAGCGCGGCTTGCTGGTCACCGCGATCCGCCCACCCACCGTGCCTGCAGGCAGTGCACGCTTGCGCGTGACCCTGAGTGCGGCCCACAGCGAGGCCCAGGTCCAGCTATTGTTGAATGCATTGGCCGATTGTTATCCACAGCTGGAGTCCGCCGATGCGTAACCGACTGATCCTCCTGCCCGGCTGGGGCCTGGGCACCGCGTCCCTGGAGCCACTGGCCGCCAGCCTGCGGGCCCAGGATTCACGCCTGCAGGTCGAGCTGATGCCGCTGCCGGAGCTGGCCGACAGCGATGTCCAGGCCTGGGTCGATCATCTCGACCGTAAATTGCCCACCGACGTGTGGCTGGGTGGCTGGTCACTGGGAGGCATGCTCGCCAGCCTGCTGGCGCATAAACGCGGCGACCATTGCTGCGGGCTGCTGACCCTGGCCAGCAATCCTTGCTTCGTGGCCCGCCCCGACTGGCCCCACGGGATGGCGCCGGACACCTTCGGTACCTTCCTGGATGGTTGCCGCAGTCATACCCAGGTCACCCTCAAGCGCTTCCGCACCCTGTGCAGCGACGGCGCCCAGCAGCCGCGTACCTTGCTGCGCCAGCTCGGCGTGGGGGTGCCGGACACCGACCCGTTGTACCTGGCCAACGGCCTCGAAGTGCTGGCCAAGCTGGACACCCGCGCCGCGCTGGAGCAATACGGCGGCCCGCAGTTGCACCTGTTCGCCGGCAGTGACGCACTGGTGCCGGCCGATGCGGCCAAGGCCCTGAGCGACCTGTTGCCGGACGTGGAAGTCGGCTTGGTCGAAGACAGTTCCCACGCCTTCCTGCTGGAATACCCACAGGAACTGGCGGCGGGCATCAAGAGTTTCCTGCATGAGAGTGGCGATGACTGACCTTTCCCACCCAACCCTGCCCGGCGCCCTGCCGGACAAGCGCCAGGTGGCGGCTTCGTTCTCCCGCGCGGCGGCCAGCTACGACAGTGTCGCGGCCCTGCAGCGCGCGGTCGGTGTTGCCTTGCTGGACAAACTGCCCGACGGCCTGGCGCCTGCGCGCTGGCTCGACATGGGCAGTGGCACCGGGCATTTCAGCCGGGTATTGGCCGAGCGTTTCAGCCATGCGAACGGTGTGGCCCTGGACATCGCCGAGGGCATGCTGCGCCATGCCCGCGAGCAGGGGGGCGCGCTCCACCATGTGGCGGGCGATGCCGAGCGCCTGCCGTTGCGCGACGCCAGTGTCGACCTGTTGTTCAGCAGCCTGGCGGTGCAGTGGTGCGGCCAGTTCGCCAGCGTGCTCGATGAGGCGCGGCGGGTCCTGCGCCCAGGCGGTGTACTGGCATTCAGCAGCTTGTGCGTGGGCACATTGGAAGAGTTGCGCGCCAGTTGGCAGGCAGTGGACGGCATGGTGCACGTCAACCGGTTCCGCCGTTTCGAGGACTATCAGCGGCTGTGCGGCGAAAGTGGCCTGCAACTGCTCGACCTGGAGCGTCGTCCCCATGTCCTCCACTACCCGGACGTGCGCAGCCTGACCCACGAGCTCAAGGCGTTGGGTGCCCACAACCTCAATCCGGGGCGTCCTTCCGGGCTCACTGGCCGGGCGCGGATGCAGGGCCTGTTGCAGGCCTACGAGCAGTTCCGTCAGCCGCAGGGCCTGCCGGCCACCTACCAGGTGGTCTATGGTGTGTTGCGCAAACCCATGGCGCAGGAGCAGTAGCATGAGCCAGGCCTATTTCATCGCTGGCACCGACACCGACGTGGGCAAGACCACCATCGCCGCCGGCCTGCTGCGCGCGGCGCGGCAGCAGGGCTTGAGCACCCTGGCGGCCAAGCCCGTGGCTTCCGGCTGCGCGGTTTCCGGCAAGGAGTTGCGTAACAGTGATGCCCTGGCCTTGATCGACGAGAGTTCGATCAAACTGCCTTACGAAGCGGTCAATCCGTTCGCCTTCGAGCCTGCCATCGCCCCGCACGTGGCGGCACGTGAGGCAGGGGTGGCATTGAACGTGTCGACCTTGAGTGATGCCATGCGCCACGTGCTCGCCCAAGGTGCCGACTTCACGTTGATCGAAGGGGCAGGGGGATGGCGGGTGCCACTGTCCGACACGGCCAACCTTTCCGACCTGGCCATTGCCCTGAAGCTACCGGTGATCCTGGTGGTCGGTGTGCGCCTTGGTTGTATCAACCATGCCTTGCTCAGTGCCGAGGCCATCGCCCTGGATGGGCTGCAACTGGCTGGTTGGGTGGCGAACATCGTCGATCCGCGCACATCGCGCCTGGAAGAGAACCTCTCCAGCCTGGCCGAGCGCTTGCCGGCGCCATGCCTCGGGCGTGTCCCCTGGCTCAAGCAAGCGGGGGCGGATGCGGTCGCCGAGCACTTGCAACTGGACTTGCTGGACTAGTGTGGTCTGATTTGGCGCGACCTCTGTAGGAGCGGCTTTAGCCGCGATCACCCGCAAAGCGGGTGCCAGGCACCGCGTCGCCTGCATCGCGGCTAAAGCCGCTCCTACGGTTCCCTGCGCGAATCCAGATCGCCGGGCTCTATTGGATGGCACTAGGCTATTAGTGATTTAAACGGGCCTTTTACCTGATGTGCTGCTTTAATAAGGCCTGTTCACTATCCAGCGTCATGGAGTCCTGACATGGAAATCAATGCGAGCTCCGCCTTCTACGCGGGCCTTGGCGCCATCCAAAACGGGCAGAACCGCGTCGACCAGGCTGCCCAGCAGATCGCCAATGGCGCGACCGAGCGCGGCGAGGAAAGCGGCCAGTCCAGCCAATTCCAGGCCGAACGCCTGCGCGGCGTCGATCGCAGCCAGCAGTTGGACCTGGCCACCAGCACCGTGCAACTGGCGCTGGGCAAGCACGAGGTCGAACTGGGCGTGAAAGTCGCCAAGGCTTCGGACGAAATGCTCGGTCGTTTCATCGACACCTACGCCTGACCCGCTGAATCACATCCGGCTACACCATTGCGGGGCAAGCCCGCTTCCATGCCCCGCTGAGCGGTGATTGCGTGGGAGCAGGCTTGCCCCGCGATGCATTCAAGTGAGCTTGGCGTAAATGCCGTGTTCGGCGACTGAAATGGCACTATGGTGCCTTCTTGACATTGGCGCCACCTAAACGTAAGTTTCAAACAACTGTTTGACCGAAAGCCGCCAAGAGCTGGTCGGTATCCGCGGTCTCCCCACCGAACTCATCACAGAGGTTCATCGCAATGCCTGATTACAAAGCCCCCTTGCGTGATATCCGCTTCGTCCGCGACGAACTGCTCGGCTATGAGGCGCACTATCAGAGCCTGCCGGGCTGCCAGGACGCGACGCCGGACATGGTCAACGCGATCCTGGAAGAAGGCGCGAAATTCTGTGAGCAGGTGCTGGCACCGCTGAACCGCGTCGGCGACCTGGAAGGCTGCACCTGGAGCGAATCGGGCGTGAAAACCCCGACCGGCTTCAAGCAAGCCTACGAGCAATTCGTCGAAGGTGGCTGGCCGAGCCTGGCTCATGACGTCGCCCATGGCGGTCAGGGCCTGCCCGAGTCGCTGGGCCTCACGCTCAGCGAAATGGTCGGCGAATCGAACTGGTCGTGGGGCATGTACCCAGGCCTGTCTCACGGTGCCATGAACACCATCTCCGAGCACGGCACTCCCGAGCAGCAAGAGACCTACCTGACCAAGCTGGTGTCCGGCGAGTGGACCGGCACCATGTGCCTGACCGAGCCGCACTGTGGCACCGACCTCGGCATGCTGCGCACCAAGGCCGAACCTCAGGCCGATGGCAGCTATAAAGTTTCCGGCACCAAGATCTTCATCTCGGCCGGTGAGCACGACATGGCCGACAACATCGTCCATATCGTCCTGGCCCGCCTGCCCGACGCACCGGCCGGCACCAAGGGTATC
Source organism: Pseudomonas entomophila (assembly GCF_018417595.1). Classification (NCBI taxonomy): domain Bacteria; kingdom Pseudomonadati; phylum Pseudomonadota; class Gammaproteobacteria; order Pseudomonadales; family Pseudomonadaceae; genus Pseudomonas; species Pseudomonas entomophila. The sequence continues at coordinate 5,504,365 of NZ_CP070982.1, read as the reverse complement.
TCGCTGTTCATCGTGCCGAAGTTCCTGCCGAACGCCGAAGGCGGCGTGGGTGAGCGCAACGGTGTGAGCTGCGGCTCCCTGGAACACAAGATGGGCATCCACGGCAACGCCACCTGCGTGATGAACTTCGACGCTGCCACCGGCTACCTGATCGGCCCGGCCAACAAGGGCCTGAACTGCATGTTCACCTTCATGAACACTGCCCGCCTGGGTACCGCCCTGCAGGGCTTGGCCCACGCCGAAGTGGCGTTCCAGGGTGGCCTGAAGTACGCCCGTGACCGCCTGCAGATGCGCTCCCTGACTGGCCCGAAAGCGCCGGAAAAGGCCGCTGACCCGATCATCGTCCACCCGGACGTGCGTCGCATGCTGCTGACCATGAAGGCCTTCGCCGAAGGCAACCGTGCCATGGTCTACTTCACCGCCAAGCAAGTGGATATCGTCAAGTACAGCCAGGACGAGGAAGAGCGCAAGAAGGCCGACGCCCTGCTGGCCTTCCTCACTCCGATCGCCAAGGCGTTCATGACCGAAGTCGGCTTCGAGGCCGCCAACCACGGCGTGCAGATCTACGGTGGCCACGGCTTCATCGCCGAGTGGGGCATGGAGCAGAACGTACGCGACAGCCGTATCTCGATGCTGTACGAAGGCACCACCGGCATCCAGGCCCTCGACCTGCTCGGCCGTAAAGTGCTGATGACCCAGGGCGAGGCACTCAAGGGCTTCACCAAGATCGTCCACAAGTTCTGCCAAGGGCAGGAGGGCAATGCCGCCACCAAGGAGTTCGTCGAGCCACTGGCGGCGATCAACAAGGAGTGGGGCGAGCTGACCATGAAGATCGGCATGGCCGCCATGAAGGACCGCGAGGAAGTGGGCGCCGCTTCGGTGGATTACCTGATGTACTCCGGCTATGCGTGCCTGGCCTACTTCTGGGCCGACATCGCCCGCCTGGCTGCCGAGAAACTGGCTGCCGGCACCAGCGAAGAGGCGTTCTACACCGCCAAGCTGCAGACCGCGCGCTTCTACTTCCAGCGCATCCTGCCGCGCACCCGCTCGCACGTGGCGGCGATCCTGTCCGGCGCAGACAACCTGATGGCGATGAAGGAAGAAGACTTCGGTCTGTCCATCTAAGCCTGCGGGTTGTACGCGAAACCGCCTGCCCTCACCGGCAGGCGGTTTTTTTTTGCCCAAGACACGATCCCTGTAGGAGCGGCTTCAGCCGCGATGGGGGCGGTGGGTGCACCGACCCATTCGCGGATAAATCCGCTCCTACAGGAACCGCGCAAACAGGAAAAATCCGACCGGGTGTCGCATCCAGTAACGAGAAAGTCTCAAGCTTCGCCCCTGATCTGCCGTTAAAGCAGGCATCTGTATTCATCTATTCATGTGCACTGCCGATGAAGTAGGGGCACAATGCCATTATTGATCTGCCGGGTCGGAGATTACCCTTGTTTCGTCTATCCGCTGTACGCGCGAGCCATTTCCTGCCTTCGCTGATTCTGTTGCTGGCAGGGCTTGCGGCAGCCTATGTGAGAGACCTCAGCGTCTTCTTCACATCGCTGTTCAACGTTCTTCCCACCTTGGTGCTGCTGCTGGGTGGCGCCTACTGTGCCGTGTACCGCCGCCAGCGCGAGCTGTTCCTGATGGTGGCGGTGTATATCGCCTATTTCCTGCTCGACACCCAGACCGACTATTACCGTGACAATGGCCGGGTCCGCGAAGACGCGGCGGTGATCTTCCACCTGGTCTGCCTGTTGTTGCCCGCGTTGTTCGGGCTCTATGCCGCCTGGCAGGAGCGCACCCACCTGGCCCAGGACATGCTCGCCCGGTTTGCCGTGCTGTTCGCCGTCGGCAGTGTGGCCGTGGCCCTGGAGCAGAGCTTCCCCGAAGCGTTGCTAGGCTGGCTGGCGGAAATCCGCTGGCCTTCGTTGCACGGGCAGTGGATGAGCCTGATCCAGCTGGCCTACCCGCTGTTTCTGGCGGTGTTCATCCTGCTGGTGGTGCAGTACCTGCGTGAACCCAGGCCGCTGCACGCGGCGCAGGTCATCGGCCTGATCGGCATCTTCTGGATGCTGCCCAAGACCTTCATCCTGCCCTTCACCCTTAACATCATGTGCAGCCAGGTGATGCTGATGATCGCCGCGGCGGTTTCCCACGAGGCCTACCAGATGGCCTTCCGCGACGAGCTGACCGGCCTGCCGGGGCGCCGTGCGCTGAACGAGCGCATGCAGCGACTGGGGCGCAACTATGTGATCGCCATGACCGACGTCGACCACTTCAAGAAATTCAACGACACCCACGGCCACGATGTCGGCGACCAGGTGTTGCGGTTGGTCGCCAGCCGTTTGTCCAAGGTCACCGGAGGTGGGCGTGCCTACCGCTATGGTGGCGAGGAGTTCGCCCTGGTGTTCGCCGGCAAGACCGCCGAAGAGTGCCTTCCCCACCTGGAAGCGGTGCGCGAAATGATCGCCAACTACGCTATCCAGTTACGGGACCAGAACAGCCGGCCCAACGATGATTCTGCCGGCCGCCAGCGCCGAGGGGGCGGGGCCAGCAGCACGGTATCGGTAACCATCAGTATCGGTGTCGCCGAGCGTCAGGTCGATCATCGCAACCCCGACGAGGTGCTCAAGTCCGCCGATCAGGCGCTCTACAGCGCCAAAGGCGCAGGGCGTAACTGCGTGATGACCTTCGGTCAGCAATCACGGCGTGGAGCCGTTCGCATGGCGTGACTATTGTCGACTATTCAGTCGCATGATGACCCTATGTCTCGTAAAAGTTGTTCGGTTACACTGCGTTCATCCCAGTGCCGCGGCCCCGACGGGCCGCCCCGACCCCGATAGCGAGAGGTTGTCATGGCTGAATATAAAGCGCCCCTGCGTGACATGGGCTTCGTCCTCAATGAAGTCTTCAACGTGGCCGAGCTCTGGTCGCAGCTGCCCGCCCTGGCCGAAGTGGTCGACGCGGACACCGCCATGGCGGTGCTTGAGGAAGCCGGCAAGGTCACCGGCAAGAGCATCGCTCCGCTGAGCCGCGCTGCCGACGAAGAGGGTTGCCATTGGGATAACGGTGCGGTACGCACTCCGGCAGGCTTCATTGACGCCTACAAGACTTACGCCGAGGGCGGCTGGGTCGGTGTTGGCGGCGATCCGCTGTTTGGTGGCATGGGCATGCCCAAGGTGATTTCGGCCCAGGTCGAGGAGATGGTCAACGCTTCGAGCCTGGCCTTCGGCTTGTACCCGATGCTGACCGCCGGCGCTTGCCTGTCGATCAACGCCCACGCCAGCGAAGCGCTCAAGGAACAGTACCTGCCGAACATGTACGCCGGTGTCTGGGCAGGCTCGATGTGCCTCACCGAGCCCCATGCCGGCACCGACCTGGGGATCATCCGCACCAAGGCCGAACCGCAGGCCGACGGCAGCTACAAGGTCAGCGGCACCAAGATCTTCATCACCGGCGGCGAGCACGACCTCACCGAGAACATCATTCACCTGGTGCTGGCCAAGCTGCCGGACGCCCCGGCAGGCCCGAAAGGCATCTCGCTGTTCCTGGTGCCCAAGTTCCTGGTCAATGAAGACGGCAGCCTCGGCGCGCGCAACCCAGCCACTTGCGGCTCGATCGAGCACAAGATGGGCATCCAGGGCTCGGCCACTTGCGTGATGAACTTCGACGAAGCGGTCGGCTACATCGTCGGTGAGCCGAACAAGGGCCTGGCGGCCATGTTCACCATGATGAACTACGAACGTCTTGGCGTCGGCATCCAGGGCCTGGCTTCGGCCGAGCGCTCCTACCAGAACGCCGTTGAGTACGCCCGCGACCGCCTGCAAAGCCGCGCCCCGACCGGCCCGCAAGCGAAAGACAAGGTGGCCGACCCAATCATCGTCCACCCGGACGTGCGCCGCATGTTGCTGACCATGAAGGCGCTGACCGAAGGCGGCCGCGCGTTCTCCACCTATGTGGCGATGCAGCTCGACAGCGCCAAGTACAGTGAGGACGCCGCGACCCGCAAGCGCAGCGAGGAGCTGGTGGCGTTGTTGACCCCGGTGGCCAAGGCGTTCCTCACCGACCTGGGCCTGGAGTGCACCGTGCATGGCCAGCAAGTATTCGGTGGCCATGGCTATATCCGTGAGTGGGGCCAGGAGCAACTGGTGCGCGACGTGCGCATCACCCAGATCTACGAAGGCACCAATGGTATCCAGGCGCTGGACCTGATGGGCCGCAAGGTGGTGGCCAGCGGTGGTGCCTACTACCGGCTGTTTGCCGACGAAATCCGCCAGTTCATCGCCAGTGCGGGTGGTGAACTGGGTGAGTTCACCAAGCCATTGGCCGCGTCCCTCGACCAGCTCGACGAGCTGACCGACTGGGTGCTGGACAAGGCCAAGGGCAACCCCAACGAGATCGGCGCCGCCTCGGTCGAGTACCTGCATGCATTCGGTTATGTCGCCTATGCCTACATGTGGGCATTGATGGCACGTGCCGCGCAGGCGGGCGAGGGCGATGCCGATTTCTATGGCGCCAAGCTGGGCACCGCACGTTTCTACTTCGCGCGCCTGCTGCCACGGGTTCATTCGCTGGTGGCTTCGGTGAAGGCTGGGAGCGAATCGCTCTATCTGCTGGATGCCGCGCAGTTCTGAGCCAGGCCCGTTCGCCGGCAAGCCTGGTTTTCACATAAAGACTGGTGTAATCCATGGAAGGGGCTGCTTTGCAGCCCCTTGTTGTTTCTGGCGTGTGGAGAGGTAATTTCGTGTAAGCATTTTCCTACACGACGTGGTGACTTTTCTCCTCTTTCCTAAGATTGGATCCACGGTTACTCTTTCTTACATGGACGGAGCGCAGGAAGCGCAATGGACAGAACAGGGACACCGTAGGATTTCCTGCCAGGATGGCGGGGTGAAATGGAAGTCACAGGGAAACAGTCTGGAAAACCCCGCTTCGGCGGGGTTTTCTTTGTGCGCGTGTTTCAGCCAAGCACATCCAGCGGCGACACGCCCAGCTGACGTGCGTCGGTCTCTTCCTCCAGCAGGGTGCGCAGCAGTTCGACCGAGGCCTGCTGGCGTTGGGCATCGCGAAACACCAGGCCGACCTTCAACGGTACCCGCGGTTCGCTCAGCGGTTTCCACAACAGCGCCTGGTCATCCTCCGCGGCATCCTTGGCCCGCCCGGGCAGGATGGTTGCCAGCGCGGTGTGCGCCAGGCTGTCGAGGATCCCTGCCATGTTGTTCATCTCTGCCTGCACCTGTGGCCTGCGCCCCAGGTTGGCCAGCTGTGCCTTCCAGATCTGGCGAATCTGGAATTCCTCTCCCAGCATCAGCATCGGCAGCTCCGCCGCCTGGCGGATCGAGACTTTCTTGAAATCCTTGAGCGGGTGGTTGCTGGGGATGACCAACTGCAGCTCGTCCTCGTACAGCATCAAGCCATGCAGGCCGGGTTGGCGCGGCGGCAGGTAGCTGATGCCGATGTCCAGGCTGCCATTGAGCAGGCGCCGCTCGATCTCCAGCCCCGACAGTTCGTAGATCTGCACCACAAGATGCGGCTGCGCCCTGCGTACACGCTCCAGCAACTGCGGCACCAGGCTCGGCCTCACGGTCTGCAGCACGCCGATGGCCAGGGTACGCAACGACTGGCCCTTGAAGTTGCGCATGGCTTCGTGGGCCCGTTGCAGGCCGTCGAGCAAGGGCAGGGCATGGTTGTACAGGGTGTGGGCGGCCAGGGTAGGCAGCAGGCGTTTGTTGCTGCGCTCGAACAGGTTCAGGTCGAGGCTGTGCTCGAGCTGGCGGATCTGTTGTGAAAGGGCCGGCTGGGACAGTGACAGGCGCTCGGCGGCGCGGCCTACATGGCCTTCTTCATAGACCGCGACGAAATAGCGCAGTTGGCGGAAATCCATAAGCAATACTTATCGAAAAAGCTGGAAAATCGGAATGGCCCCAGCGCGCCTTGGCGCCTAGTCTATCGCCGTATTCCAGAGGGTTACAGCGATCATCGCGAAGATTGTTACCCCGGATGAAAAACACTTTTGATAGGCAAGGCAAAATATTCATTACCCGGCGCCAGACCGGGCCTTGACCGCTCACGACCGTGAAAGGCTGGAACCCCGATGAACCTGTTCAACCTGCGCCGCCCGGCCCCTGCGCCCGCAGAGCCAAAGCGTGCACCGGCCGCCGAGCCGGCCCCGGCGCAGACTGACCGCAAGCGCTTGATGCCTGGCAGCGAACATGCGCCACAGGTGTTTGTGCGTGGCCAGGGCTCCTGGCTGTGGGACAGCGAAGGGCATGCTTTCCTGGACTTCACCCAGGGCTGCGCGGTCAACAGCCTCGGCCACAGCCCGAGCGTGCTGGTCAAGGCGCTGAGCGACCAGGCCCAGGCGTTGATCAACCCTGGCACGGGTTTGCATAGCCGTGGCCTGCTGAACCTGGTCGATCGGCTGTGCCAGAGCACCGGCAGCGACCAGGCCTACCTGCTCAACAGCGGCGCCGAGGCTTGCGAAGGGGCAATCAAGCTGGCGCGCAAATGGGGCCGGCTGCACCGTAATGGTGCCTACCACATCATCACCGCCAGCCAGGGCTGTCATGGCCGTAGCCTGGGGGCGTTGTCGGCTTCCGATCCGCTGCCATGCAACCGCTGCGAACCAGGCCTGCCAGGTTTCAGCAAGGTGCCGTTCAACGACCTCGCGGCGCTGCATGCCGAGGTCGATTCGCGCACCGTGGCGATCATGCTAGAGCCGATCCAGGGCGAGGCCGGGGTGATCCCGGCGACCCGTGACTACCTCCTGGGTGTCGAACGACTGTGCCGTGAGCTGGGCATCCTGCTGATCCTCGATGAGGTGCAGACCGGCGTCGGGCGCTGTGGCGCGTTGCTGGCGGAAGAAACCTACGGCGTACGGGCCGACATCATCACCCTGGGCAAGGGCCTGGGTGGCGGTGTGCCATTGGCCGCGCTGCTGGCCCGGGGCAGCGCCTGCTGCGCCGAGCCGGGGGAGCTGGAGGGCAGCCACCACGGCAACGCGCTGATGAGCGCCGCCGGCCTGGCCGTGTTGCGCACGGTGCTGGAACCCGGCTTCCTCGAACACGTGCAGGACAGCGGTCGCCATCTGCGCGATGGCCTCAGCCGCCTGGCCGGGCGCTATGGCCAGGGCGAGGTGCGTGGCCAGGGCCTGTTGTGGGCCATGCAGTTGCAGGCGGCCGAGGCTGGTGAACTGGTCGAGGCGGCGCTGCAGGAAGGCTTGCTGCTCAACGCCCCGCAGGCCGATGTGCTGCGCTTCTCGCCAGCCCTGACCGTGAGCAAGGGCAACATCGACGAGATGCTGGTACGCCTGGCCCGTGCCTTCGCCCGCCTGCATGCCCGGCAGCATGGCCGCCGCGAGGTGTCGGCCTGAGCGGCCATCCCGGCAAACCGAATTTCAACGAACCGTCTCGCGTTTCTGCGCATCGCCCCTGGCCTGCAGTATTTGGCCCGGGGCGTTTTTTTTTCCTCGCGCGCGGCGGTGGAACCTCTGCGCTGGGTGGCTGGTCTCTGTTGAAACCCTTCAAGGAGCGCAGCCCATGGACTTCATCCGCATCATCATCGCCATCATCCTGCCGCCGCTGGGGGTATTCCTCCAGGTCGGGTTCGGTGGGGCGTTCTGGCTGAATATCCTGCTGACCTTGCTGGGGTATATCCCAGGGATCGTCCATGCGGTGTACATCATCGCCAAGCGTTGAGCCGGCGGTGCCTCCGCCAATCAGCGGGTGGTCGCCTTCGGCTTGTATGCGCAGTAGCCTGGGCGCGGCCCGACCTTGGGGTGATTGCGGCAGGTGTCCGGGCGCTTGTCATAAATGGTGCACAGGCGGCTCTTGCGATCCAGATAGAGGCAGTCGTCGTTGCTCATCCGGGTCAGGGTGAAGATCCCCGATTTCTGGTTGAAGCGCTCGATGATGCCGTCCTTCTGCAGGCGCTTGGCGATGTTCTTCGGTGGCTCGTCTTTCTCGAACTCGTCCACCACGCCAATGCGGATCAGATCCTTGATCTTCACCTCCACCGGCAGGGTGCAGCAGGTCGAGTGGCAGCCGCCGCACATGTGGCTGGCGTAACGCTGCCAGGTCTCCAGGCGGTCGACTTCGGCGGCGGCGATCAGGGTCGGTTTCATGGTTGCGGTTTTATTCTTGCAAGGGAAATCACGGTTTCAGGGCGCGCGATGATACCGGAGTTGTTCAAATTGTGAACAACCTTTTGCCGGGTTTACCGGTGCTCGATGAAAACCGCGAACCGTCGCTGTCGCTCCGTGTCAGAGCGTCTAGGCTGAACATTCTCCCTGCGCTTTCGCCCATTTGCCCGAGGATGCCCCATGTCCCAGGAAACCGAAGCCCGTGACGAAAAGGACCATAGTGCAGAGGTGGCGGCCTTTCGCGCCGCCGTGCTGGCCAAGCTGACCTACGCGGTCGGCAAGGACCCTGAGCACGCCTTCGACCACGACTGGTTCGAAGCCATCGCCCTGGCGGCCCGCGATCACATGGTCGATCACTGGATGGACCACACCCGGCGGGCCTACCGCCGCAGCCAGAAGCGCGTCTACTACCTCTCCCTCGAATTTCTCATTGGTCGCTTGCTTTACGACAGCCTGAGCAACCTCGGTTACCTGGAGATTGCCCGCGAGGCCCTGCAAGGGCTGGACGTGGACCTCGAGCGCATCCGCCTGCTCGAGCCCGACGCGGCGCTGGGCAATGGCGGTCTCGGGCGCCTGGCGGCGTGCTTCATGGAGAGCATGTCGACCTTGGGCATCGCCGCCCACGGCTATGGCATCCGCTACGAGCACGGCCTGTTCCGCCAGGCGGTGGTCGATGGCTGGCAGCAGGAGCAGACCGAGAACTGGCTGGACTTCGGCAACCCCTGGGAGTTCGAGCGGGCCGAGGTGATCTACCCGATCAGCTTTGGTGGCAGCGTGGAGACCGTGACTGAAGCCGGTGGCCAGCAGCGCCAGGTCTGGTGGCCAGGCGAGACGGTGCGGGCAGTGGCCTACGACACGCCGGTGGTAGGCTGGCGTGGGGCCAGCGTCAACACACTACGCCTGTGGCGTGCCAGGGCCCTGGAGGAGTTGCACCTGGAGCGGTTCAACGCCGGTGATCACCTGGGTGCGGTAGCCGAAGTGGCCCGGGCCGAGAGCATTTCGCGAGTACTGTACCCCGCCGACAGTACTGAAGCCGGGCAGGAACTGCGCCTGCGCCAGGAGTACTTCTTCGTCTGCGCCTCGTTGCAGGATTTGCTGCGACGCCACCTGAACATGCACGAAACCCTGCTGAACCTGCCAGATGCCGCGGCGATCCAGCTCAATGACACGCACCCGTCGATCGCCGTCGCAGAGTTGATGCGCCTGCTGGTCGACCAGCATGAAATTCCCTGGGACAAGGCCTGGCAGCTGACCGTCGGCACCCTGGCCTACACCAACCACACCCTGCTACCTGAAGCCCTGGAAACCTGGCCGGTGGCGTTGATGGAGCGCATGTTGCCGCGGCACATGCAGATCATCTATTTGATCAACGCCTATCACATCGATTCGCTGCGGGCCAAAGGCCTGCACGACTTCGACGTACTGCGCGCGGTGTCGCTGATCGAGGAAGACAATGGCCGGCGGGTGCGCATGGGCAACCTGGCCTTCCTCGGTTCGCACAGCGTCAACGGTGTGTCGGCGCTGCACAGCAAGCTGATGAAGAGCACGGTGTTCGCTGAGCTGCACAAGCTCTACCCGCAGCGGATCAACAACAAGACCAACGGCATCACTTTCCGCCGCTGGCTGTACCAGGCCAACCCGCCGCTCACCACCATGCTGATCGAAGCGCTGGGCCCGCAGGTGCTGGACGACCCGGAAGGCAGGCTCAAGGCGCTGGTGCCGTTCGCCGACAAGGCCACCTTCCGCACGCAGTTCGCCGCCCAACGCCTGCACAGCAAGCGCGCCCTGGCCAGCATCATCCAGGACCGCCTGGGGGTGACGGTCAACCCCGAGGCGTTGTTCGACGTGCAGGTCAAGCGTATCCACGAGTACAAGCGCCAGTTGCTCAACCTGCTGCACACCGTGGCGCTTTACCAGGCCATCCGCAACGACCCCGGCATCGACTGGGTGGCGCGGGTGAAGATCTTCGCCGGCAAGGCCGCGGCCAGTTATCACCAGGCCAAGCTGATCATCAAGCTGGCCAATGACATCGCCCGGGTGGTCAACAACGACCCCACCGTGCGCGGCCTGCTCAAAGTGGTGTTCCTGCCCAACTACAACGTCAGCCTGGCGGAGAGCATCATCCCGGCGGCGGACCTGTCCGAGCAGATCTCCACCGCAGGCTACGAGGCGTCGGGCACCAGCAACATGAAGTTCGGCCTCAATGGCGCGCTGACCATCGGCACGCTCGATGGCGCCAACGTCGAAATGTGCGAGCAGGTGGGCGCGCAGAACATGTTCATCTTTGGGTTGACCGCCCAGCAGGTGGAGGCGCGCAAACGTAGCGGCGATTTCGGCGCCGCCGCAGCGATCGCCGCCTCGCGCCGCCTGGGGGATGTGCTGCAGGCGATCCGCAGCGGGGTGTTCTCGCCGGACGATCCGGCGCGCTATGCCGGGTTGATCGACGGGCTGATCGCCTATGACCGCTTCCTGGTGTGCGCCGATTTCGACGCCTACTGGGATGCCCAGCGCCGGGTCGAGGAGTTGTGGCATGCGCCGCAGGAGTGGTGGCGCATGGCGGTGCTCAATACCGCGCGGATGGGCTGGTTCTCGTCGGACCGGACCATTCGCGAGTATGCGACCGAGATCTGGAAGGCGCTGGATTGAGGCGGCCGCGGTTCGCCGGCAAAGCCGGCTCCTGCACGTACCCGTAGGAGCCGGCTTTGCCGGCGAACCGCCGCTGCGCGGGGCCCAAGCCGACCACTGACCGGCCTCTCGCTGAACTCAAGCCCGCCCGACGAGTCTCTTTGCTCGCTAGCGCTGCACTCTCCCTGTAAACTGCGGGGGTTTTTCTCCCCCTTTCCATTTCGGAGCCATACATGTCCCGCGTTACCCTGAGTCGCTATCTGATTGAGCAGACCCGCAGCAACAATACCCCTGCCGATCTGCGCTTCCTGATCGAAGTGGTGGCGCGTGCGTGCAAGGAGATCAGCCACCACGTGTCCAAGGGCGCCCTCGGCGGCGTGCTGGGCAGCATGGGCACCGAAAACGTGCAGGGCGAGGTGCAGAAGAAGCTCGACGTGATCTCCAACGACATCCTGCTCGAAGCCAACGAGTGGGGCGGCCACCTGGCCGGCATGGCGTCCGAAGAGATGGACAACGCCTACCAGATCCCCGGCAAATACCCCAAAGGCGCCTACCTGCTGGTCTTCGACCCGCTGGACGGTTCGTCGAACATCGACGTCAACGTCTCGGTCGGCACCATCTTCTCGGTACTGCGTTGCCCTAACCAGTACCTGAGCCAGAACGAAAGCCTCAACGAAGCAGCCTTCCTGCAGCCGGGCACCGAGCAGGTCGCCGCCGGCTACGCCATCTACGGCCCGCAGACCATGCTGATCCTGACCCTGGGCAACGGCGTCAAGGGCTTCACCCTGGACCGCGAACTGGGCAGCTTCGTGCTCACCCACGAAAACATCCGCGTACCGGAAACCACCGCCGAATTCGCCATCAACATGTCCAACCAGCGCCACTGGGAAGCCCCGGTACAGCGCTACGTGGGCGAGCTGCTGGCCGGTGAGACCGGCCCGCTGAAAAAGAACTACAACATGCGCTGGATTGCCTCGATGGTGGCCGACGTGCACCGCATCCTGACCCGTGGCGGCCTGTTCATGTACCCGCGCGACGCCCGTGAACCGAGCAAGCCGGGCAAGCTGCGCCTGATGTACGAGGCCAACCCGATGTCGTTCATCATCGAACAGGCCGGCGGCGCCTCCACCAACGGTTACGATCGCATCCTCGACATCAAGCCGGAGAGCCTGCACCAGCGCGTGTCGGTCATCCTCGGCTCGAAGGAAGAGGTCGAGCGCGTCACCGCCTACCACAAGGAGTAAGTCATGCTCGCACCTTGGCAGCCGTTGCTGGAATGGTGGTTCGGTTGGGGCGCCAGTCCCCAGGCCGTGGCTGACGAGAAGAGCACGCTGTGGTTCGGCAAGCACCACGATGTCGATGCCCAGGCGCTGTTCGGTGATCTGACCGAACAGGCTCTGGCCGGTGGGCTCGACGAGTGGCAGCAGAGCCCGCAGGGCTGGCTGGGCCTGCTGATCCTGCTGGACCAGCTGCCGCGCATGATCCACCGCGACACACCTAGGGCCTTCGATGGCGACCGGCGTGCCCAGGTGGTGGCGATGCAGGGCTTGCAGAAGGGCTGGGACTACCAGCTGCTGCCGATCCAGCGGGTGTTCGTGCTGCTGGTGCTGGAGCATGCCGAGGTGCTGGACTGGCAGAACCTGTGCGTGGAGCGTTACCGGATGCTGCTGGATGAACAGCCGGAGGCCAATCGCCGGTTGTTCGAAGGGTTCCTCGATTATGCCGAGCAGCACCAGCGGGTGATTGCCCGCTTTGGGCGCTTCCCGCACCGCAACCTGGTGCTGGAGCGGCCGAGTACCAGCGAGGAGATGGATTTCTTGCTGGAGCCTGGGTCCCGCTTTTAAGGCTTGGTGACAGGGCGTGGGAGCGGGCTTGCCCCGCGATAGCTCATCGCGGGGCAAGCCCGCTCCCACGCCGCTTGCTCAGATCCTGAAGCTACCCACCAGATGCTTCAACCGCTCGACCTGATGTTCCAGGTCGGTGCAGGCACGCAAGGTGCTCTGCAGGTTGTGCACCCCTTCCTGGTTCAACGTATTGATCTCGTTGATGTCGACATTGATCGACTCGACCACGGCCGTCTGCTCTTCGGTGGCGGTGGCCACTGACTGGTTCATGCCATCGATCTCGCCGATGCGCTGGGTGACGCTGCCCAGGCGCTCGCCGGCCTGGTTGGCGATGCCCACGCTGCGGTCGCTGTGCGCCTGGCTCTGGTTCATGGTGCTGACCGCCACCTGGGCGCCGGCCTGCAGTTCCTCGATCAGGCGCTGTACCTGCTGCGCCGAATCCTGGGTGCGGTGGGCCAGGTTGCGCACCTCGTCCGCCACCACGGCGAAGCCACGGCCGGCCTCACCGGCGCGGGCAGCCTCGATCGCGGCGTTGAGCGCCAGCAGGTTGGTCTGCTGCGAGATACCGCTGATCACGTCGAGGATCTGGCCGATGTTCGCCGTGTGGTTGTTCAGCGTCTCGATATTGCCGCTGGCGTCGCTGATGCGCGCCGACAGCTGATTCATCACGTCGATGGTCTCGCCGACCACTTGCTGGCCTTCCTCGGCCAGGCCACGGGCGGCGCTGGAGTGCTGCGAGGCGAGGGCGGCGTTCTGGGCGATTTCCTGGGCGGCGGCACCCAGCTGATTGATCGCCGCGGCCACGCTGCTGGTGCGGCTCGACTGCTGGTCGGCGTTGTGGATCGAGGCGTTGGAGGCGTTGACCACCTGGCCGGCCACGGCATTCACCTGGCCGGTGGCCGAGGCCACTTCACGGATGGATTCGTGGATCCGCTCGACGAAACGGTTGAACGACTGCGCCAGGCTGCCGAACTCGTCCTGGGCGTGGATGTTCAGGCGCCGGGTCAGGTCGCCTTCGCCCTCGGCGATGTCGCGCATGGCGCGGCCCATGATGTGCAGCGGCTCCATCAGCACGCGGATCAGCAGGCCCAGCAGGGCGATGATCACCACCACTGCGATCAGCGTCGCCACCACCGCCGAGGTGCGCAGCTCGCCAAGCATGGCGAAGGCCGCGTCCTGGTCGAGCACCAGCGCCACGTACCAGTCCGCCGACGGCACGCCGTCGACATGGGTGAAGCTGATGAACTGCTTGCGGCCGTCGACCTCGACCTCTTTCAGGCCGCTGCCGATGCGCAGGTCGCTGCCAGGGTAGACGTCGGCCAGGGCCTTGAGCGCCAGCTCGGCCTTGGGGTGGATGAGCACCTTGCCTTCGCCGTTGACGATGAAGGCATGCCCGCGGCCACCAAAGTCCAGGGTGTTGATCAGGTTGCTGATGGTCTGCAGGTCGGTGTCGACGCCGCTCACGCCGATCATGCGCCCGCCCTGTTGCACCGGGGTGGCGAGGGTGATCACCAGCTTGCCGGCCGAGACCGAGATGTACGGCTCGGTGACGATGGTCTGGCCTGCCGCGCTGGCCGCCTTGTACCAGCCGCGCACGCGCGGATCGTAGTCGGCGGCGCGGTTGCCCACCGGCACCGACTGCATGCTGCCGTCCTGGCCGCCGAAGTAGGTGAGGATGAAGTTGCTGCCATACACCGGCAGCGCCAGGATGCGGTCGAGGCTGTTCTTGCCCGGGCCGTCGACGGCGACCTGCTGGGCCACCGAGTTCACCAGCTGGATGCGGCTGTCGAGCCAGGTGCGGATGTTGCCGGCGGTGAGGTTGCCCAGTGACTGCAACGTCGACTCGGTGTCGCTGCGCAGTGACTGGCGCTGTCGGTAGTCGTTGAACAGGACGAAGCAGGTGAAGGCAACGGCCACCACCAGGGCGGCGGCCAGCAGGATCTTGTGGCTGAACTTGAGGTTCTTGGTCATTTTTTTGAAGTCTGCGCACGGGCACGAAGGAGGGGTGGGTGCGGCAAAAGGCCACACCACGGCTCTGTGTCGGTACGCCGGAATAAAACATTAATCGTTTGCGCACCAGGCGACCAACGGCGCACAACGAAACCTCGACGGGCAGGGAACCGAGCAGCCATTTTCCCTTCTAAGCTCCCTGCAGGCCCTCGTACCTGTGTACCTATCTCCAGGAGTGTCCCTTCATGTCGTTGCGTTCCCTCGCCCTGTTGTCCTTGTGTGTCGTCCTGACCGCCTGCAGCAAGATCAACCAGGAAAACTATTCCAAGCTCAAGGCCGGCATGAACAAGGCCGAGGTCGAGCAGTTGCTCGGTACGCCGAAGGAGTGTTCCGGCGCGCTGGGCATGAGCAGTTGCACCTGGGGTGACGAGAAGAGCTTCATCAGCGTGCAGTACGCTGCCGACAAGGTCCTGATGTATTCCGGTCAGGGGCTCAAATGAGGCGCCTGCACCTGCTGTTGGGGGTTTGCCTGGTGATGCTGCTCGGTGGCTGCGCCACCTCGGCCACCGACCCGCTGGCACCGAAGACCGCAGGTGCGGTCGATCTGAAGCGTTACCAGGGCAAGTGGTTCGAGCTGGCGCGTCTGCCGATGAAGTACCAGGACGGCTGCGCCCAGTCCGAGGCCCACTACAACCTCAAGCCAGACGGCAGCGTGGGCGTGCTCAACCGGTGCCGCACGCTGGGCGACGAATGGCTGCGCGCCGAGGGGCATGCCACGCCGCAGCAGCCGGGGCACACCGACAAGCTGTGGGTGGAGTTCGACAACTGGTTCACCCGGCTGGTGCCTGGCGTGGCCAAGGGCGCGTACTGGATCCTCTATGTGGATGATCGCTATCGCACGGCGATCGTCGGCAGCCCGGATCGCAAGTACCTGTGGATACTTTCGCGCACGCCTTCGCTGCCGGCCTGGGAGCGGGAGAACCTGCTGGCCAGGGCGCGGCAGCAGGGCTTCGACACCAGTCGGTTGATCTGGCGTTCGCCGGACAAGGATATCGTTGCCCGGCATTGAGGCCATAAGGCTGCTTGCATTGCAGGGACCTGTAGGAGCGGCTTTAGCCGCGAACCCCGGCAAGGCCGGGGTTGGCCCGCGTTGTTTGCTTCGCGGCTGAAGCCGCCCCTACAGGGTATGTGCTCAGGCCAGCAGTTGGCGCAGCACCTCGACGAACGCCACTGCGCTTTCTTCCTCTTGGTCATGCCGTCCCTGGCGCACCACCCACTGGCCGTTGACCATCACATCGCGCACCTGACGGTCGCCACCGGCGAACAGCCAGCGGTTCAGGATGGCATCGCCATCGGCCATGGCCAGGTACGGGTCCTGTCCATCCAGCACCAGCCAGTCCGCTCGTTTGCCCACCGCCAGTTCGCCGATCGGCTGCCCCAGCGCCTGCGCGCCGCCCACCAGCGCGGCGTCGTACAAGGTTCGCCCGACCATCGCCTGATCCGCGCGATACAGCCGGTTGCGCCGTTGGTCGCGCAGGCGCTGGCCGTATTCCAGCCAGCGCAGTTCCTCGACCACGCTCAGCGACACATGGCTGTCCGAGCCGATCCCCATTCGCCCGTTCTGGGCCAGGAAATCCACGGCCGGGAAGATACCATCGCCCAGGTTGGCCTCGGTGGTCAGGCACAGCCCGGCCACCGCGCCACTGCGGGCCATCGCGGCGACTTCGTCGGCTTCGGCATGGGTGGCGTGAACCAGGCACCAGCGCTCATCCACCTCGACATGCTCGTAGAGCCATTGCAGCGGGCGGCGGCCACTCCAGGCCAGGCAGTCGTCGACCTCCTTCTGCTGCTCGGCGATGTGGATGTGGATCGGGCAAGCCTTGTCGCTGGCACCCAGTACATCGGCGATCTGCCCTGGGGTGACGGCGCGCAAGGAGTGGAAGCACAACCCCAGTTGCTGCGCCGGCTGTCGCGCCAGCAGCGGGGCAAGCTGTTGCTGCAGTTGCAGGTACTGTTCGGTCGAGTTGATGAAGCGGCGCTGCCCCTCATTGGGCGCCTGCCCGCCAAAGCCCGAATGGCTGTACAGCACCGGCAGCAGGGTCAGGCCGATGCCGCTGGCCGCCGCGGCGGCGCTGATGCGCCGGGACAGCTCGGCCGGGTCGGCGTAGCGCTGGCCGGCCTGGTCATGGTGCACGTAGTGGAATTCCGCCACCGAGGTGTAGCCGGCCTTGAGCATCTCGATGTACAGCTGGCGGGCGATGACTTGCAACTGCTCGGGGGTGATGCGCCCGACCAGGCGATACATCAGGTCGCGCCAGGTCCAGAAACTGTCGTTGGGGTTGCCGGCCACTTCCGCCAGCCCCGCCATGGCCCGCTGGAACGCGTGCGAGTGCAGGTTGGGCATGCCTGGCAGCAATGGGCCGGCCAGGCGCTCGGCGCCCTCGGCGTCGGCGTCGGCCATGATCGCGGCCAGCCGGCCATCGGCGGCGACCTCCAGGCGGACATTGCGGGCCCAGCCCGTAGGGAGCAGGGCACGTTCGGCGAAAAAGGCTGGCATCGGTGAAATCCTGTTATTGTTCAACTTGTATATACATATACAGCCGTTTGCCTGCCGGGTAAACTCCGGCAAGCTACCGTTCACTCCAACCGTCAAAGGACTCAACGCCGTGCCGACACTTCCTGTCTCCGCGCTGGTTGCCCAGATGGGCGAAGGGCCGGCGCCGCTCTACGCCCGGGTGAAACAGATGATCATCCAGCAGATCGAGAGCGGCAGCTGGCCGCCTCATCATCGGGTGCCTTCCGAGAGCGAACTGGTCAACGAGCTGGGTTTCAGCCGCATGACCATCAACCGCGCGCTGCGCGAGCTGACCGCCGAGGGCCTGCTGGTGCGCATGCAGGGCGTCGGCACCTTCGTCGCCGAGCCCAAGACCCGCTCTGCGCTGTTCGAGGTCAACAACATCGCCGACGAGATCGCCGGCCGTGGTCACCAGCATAGCTGCCAGGTGATCAAGCTCGCCGAGGAAGCCGCCGGCTCCGAGCGGGCCCTGGCCCTGGACATGCGCGAAGGCCAGCGGGTGTTCCACTCGCTTATCGTGCATTACGAGAACGGCGTGCCGGTGCAGATCGAGGACCGCTACGTCAACGCGGCCATCGCCCCGGACTACCTCAAGCAGGACTTCACCCGGCAGACGCCCTACGCCTACCTGTCGCAGGTCGCGCCGCTCACCGAAGGCGAGCACGTGGTCGAGGCCATCCTCGCCGAGCCTGAAGAATGCAAGCTGTTGCAGATCGAGCGTGGCGAGCCCTGCCTGCTGATCCGCCGCCGCACCTGGTCGGGCCGCCAGCCGGTGACCGCCGCGCGCCTGATCCACCCCGGTTCCCGTCATCGCCTTGAAGGACGATTCAGCAAATGAGCCAGCTGCAGCTGTTGCGCGCCCACGACTACCCGCGCATGCCCTGGAAGAACGGTGGCGGTTTCACCGAAGAGATCACCCGTGACGCAGGCGACAGCCTGGACGGTTTCGGCTGGCGGCTGTCGATCGCCGATATCGAGGAGTCCGGTGGCTTTTCCACCTTCGCCGGCTATCAGCGGATCATCACCGTGCTGCAGGGCGATGGCATGCGCCTGCTGGTCGACGGCCAGGCCAGCAGGCCGCTGCTGCCGTTCGACGCGTTCGCTTTCAGTGGCGAGAGCCAGGTCAGTTGCAAGCTGCTGGGCGGGGCGATTCGCGATTTCAACCTGATCTATGCACCGCAGCGGTATCAGGCGCGCTTGCAGTGGTTCGATGGTTCCAGCCGGTTGTTCAGTTCGGCGTCGACGGTGTTGCTGTTTGCCGCCGGCAATCATGTCGAGGTGGCGCTGGCCGGGCAGGGCAGGCAGCAGCTTGGGCGCTATGACTGCCTGCGGATTGATGGCAACGAGGGGTTGCTGGAGCTGGATGTGCAGGGGCGGTTCTGCCTGATCGAGCTGATTTCACGCTGATCCATCTGTAACAAAATCGCGGGGCAAGCCCGCTCCCACGACCAACGAGTGCTGGCGTGGGAGCGGGCTTGCCCCGCGATGCTTTTCGGAGGAACGGTCGGTCTTTTTTGGTTGCCTATGCTTGTACATACAAGTAAAGATGTGTTTGTATAGTCGCCACGACACACACATGCCGTCGGATGACCGCAGAGGACCTTTCCCGTGACTGACAACAACAAATACCGTGACGTAGAAATCCGCGCCCCGCGTGGCAACAAGCTGACCGCCAAAAGCTGGCTGACCGAAGCCCCGCTGCGCATGCTGATGAACAACCTCGACCCGCAGGTCGCCGAGAACCCCAAAGAGCTGGTGGTGTACGGCGGCATCGGCCGCGCCGCGCGCAACTGGGAGTGCTACGACAAGATCGTCGAGACCCTGACCCGCCTGGAAGACGACGAAACCCTGCTGGTGCAGTCGGGCAAGCCGGTCGGCGTGTTCAAGACCCACAGCAACGCCCCGCGCGTGCTGATCGCCAACTCCAACCTGGTGCCGCACTGGGCCAACTGGGAACATTTCAACGAGCTGGACGCCAAAGGCCTGGCCATGTACGGCCAGATGACCGCCGGCAGCTGGATCTACATCGGCAGCCAGGGCATCGTCCAGGGTACCTACGAAACCTTCGTCGAGGCCGGCCGCCAGCACTACAACGGCAGCCTGAAAGGCAAGTGGGTACTGACCGCAGGCCTGGGCGGCATGGGCGGCGCCCAGCCACTGGCCGCGACGCTTGCCGGCGCCTGCTCGCTGAACATCGAGTGCCAGCAGAGCCGCATCGATTTCCGCCTGGAAACCCGCTACGTCGACGAGCAGGCCAAGGACCTGGACGACGCCCTGGCGCGCATCGCCAAGTACACCGCCGAAGGCAAGGCCATCTCCATCGCCCTGCACGGCAACGCCGCCGAAATCCTGCCCGAGCTGGTCAAGCGTGGCGTGCGCCCGGACATGGTCACCGACCAGACCAGCGCCCACGACCCGCTCAACGGCTACCTGCCGGCCGGCTGGACCTGGGAGCAGTACCGCGACCGCGCCCAGACCGACCCGGCTGCCGTGGTCAAGGCCGCCAAGCAATCGATGGCCGTGCACGTCAAAGCCATGCTCGACTTCCAGAAGCAGGGCATCCCGACCTTCGACTACGGCAACAACATCCGCCAGATGGCCAAGGAAGAGGGCGTGACCAATGCCTTCGACTTCCCGGGCTTCGTGCCGGCGTACATCCGCCCGCTGTTCTGCCGTGGTGTCGGCCCGTTCCGCTGGGCCGCGCTGTCGGGCGACGCAGAAGACATCTACAAGACCGACGCCAAGGTCAAGGAACTGATCCCGGACGACGCCCACCTGCACCGCTGGCTGG
This sequence comes from Pseudomonas entomophila, assembly GCF_018417595.1. NCBI lineage: Bacteria > Pseudomonadati > Pseudomonadota > Gammaproteobacteria > Pseudomonadales > Pseudomonadaceae > Pseudomonas > Pseudomonas entomophila. Next base: position 5,484,446 of record NZ_CP070982.1, on the reverse strand, counting down.
ACATGGCCCGCGAGCGCATCAGCTTCCAGGGCCTGCCGGCGCGTATCTGCTGGGTTGGTCTGGGCCTGCGCGCCAAGCTGGGCCTGGCGTTCAACGAAATGGTCCGTAGCGGCGAGCTGTCGGCGCCGGTCGTCATCGGCCGTGACCACCTGGACTCGGGCTCGGTGTCCAGCCCCAACCGCGAGACCGAAGCCATGCGCGACGGCTCCGACGCGGTCTCCGACTGGCCGCTGCTCAACGCCCTGCTCAACACCGCGGGCGGCGCCACCTGGGTTTCGCTGCACCACGGCGGTGGCGTGGGCATGGGCTTCTCCCAGCACTCGGGCATGGTCATCGTCTGTGACGGTACCGACGAAGCCGCCGAGCGTATCGCCCGCGTACTGACCAACGACCCGGGGACTGGCGTGATGCGCCACGCCGATGCCGGTTACCAGATCGCCATCGACTGCGCCAAGGAGCAGGGCCTGGACCTGCCGATGATCACCGGCTGATCGCCGCGCTTTGGATCGCACCCTGCAAGGGTGATACTGAACAACAAGAAGGGGCCCCGTGCGGCCCCATGCGATTGGAGTAGCGAAGTGACCGAATTGACCCTCAAGCCCGGCACCCTGACCCTGGCCCAGCTGCGCGCCATCCATGCCGCCCCCGTGCGCCTGCAACTGGACGCCAGTGCCGCGCCGGCCATCGACGCCAGCGTCGCCTGCGTCGAGCAGATCATCGCCGAAGACCGTACCGCCTACGGCATCAACACCGGTTTCGGCCTGCTGGCCTCGACCCGCATCGCCAGCCATGACCTCGAGAACCTGCAACGCTCGCTGGTGCTGTCCCACGCCGCCGGTATCGGCGCGCCGCTGGACGACAGCCTGGTGCGCCTGATCATGGTGCTGAAGATCAACAGCCTCAGCCGTGGCTTCTCCGGCATCCGTCGCAAGGTGATCGACGCGCTGATCGCCCTGGTCAACGCCGAAGTCTATCCACACATCCCGCTCAAGGGCTCGGTCGGCGCGTCCGGCGACCTGGCACCGCTGGCGCACATGTCGCTGGTGCTGCTGGGCGAGGGCAAGGCTCGCTACAAGGGGCAATGGCTGTCGGCTACCGAAGCCCTGGCTGTCGCCGGCCTGGAGCCGCTGACCCTGGCCGCGAAAGAGGGCCTGGCCCTGCTCAACGGCACCCAGGCGTCCACCGCCTACGCCCTGCGTGGCCTGTTCCAGGCTGAAGACCTGTACGCCGCGGCCATCGCCTGTGGCGGCCTTAGCGTGGAAGCTGCGTTGGGTTCGCGCTCGCCGTTCGATGCGCGCATCCATGAAGTGCGTGGTCAGCGTGGCCAGATCGACACCGCCGCCTGCTTCCGCGACCTGCTGGGTGACTCCAGCGAAGTGTCGCTGTCGCACAAGAACTGCGACAAGGTCCAGGATCCGTACTCCCTGCGCTGCCAACCGCAGGTCATGGGCGCCTGCCTGACCCAGATCCGCCAGGCCGCCGAGGTGCTGGGCATCGAGGCCAACGCCGTGTCGGACAACCCGCTGGTGTTCGCCGCCGAGGGTGACGTGATTTCCGGTGGCAACTTCCACGCCGAGCCCGTGGCCATGGCTGCCGACAACCTCGCCCTGGCAATCGCCGAGATCGGCTCGCTGAGCGAGCGTCGCATCTCGCTGATGATGGACAAGCACATGTCCCAGCTGCCGCCGTTCCTGGTGGAGAACGGTGGGGTCAACTCCGGCTTCATGATCGCCCAGGTCACCGCCGCCGCGCTGGCCAGCGAGAACAAGGCCCTGTCGCACCCGCACAGCGTCGACAGCCTGCCGACCTCGGCCAACCAGGAAGACCACGTGTCGATGGCCCCGGCCGCCGGCAAGCGTCTGTGGGAAATGGCCGAAAACACCCGTGGCGTGCTGGCCATCGAATGGCTGGGCGCCTGCCAGGGCCTGGACCTGCGCAAGGGGCTGAAGACCTCGGTCAAGCTGGAGCAGGCGCGCCAGGCGCTGCGCCGCGAAGTGCCGCACTATGACCGCGACCGTTTCTTCGCGCCGGACATCGAGGCGGCCTCCACGCTGCTGGCCAAAGGCACCTTGACCGGCCTGCTGCCGGCTGGGGTTCTACCTAGCCTGTAACACCGCCGGGGGCCGCTTTGCGGCCCTTTCGCGGCACAAGGCCGCTCCTGCACAGGCAACGCGTTCCCCTGTAGGAGCGGCCTTGTGCCGCGATGGGCTGCGCAGCAGCCCCCTCATTCTCACGACCAGAACAAGAATAAGGACGTGACATGCAACAAGCTCAAGGTCTCAAGCGCGGGCTATCGGCCCGGCATATCCGTTTCATGGCGCTCGGTTCGGCAATCGGTACCGGGCTGTTCTACGGCTCCGCCTCGGCCATCCAGATGGCCGGCCCGGCCGTGCTGCTGGCCTACCTGATCGGTGGCGCCGCCGTGTTCATGGTGATGCGCGCCCTCGGTGAGATGGCCGTGCACAACCCGGTGGCCGGCTCCTTCGGTCACTACGCCAGCACCTACCTCGGCCCCATGGCCGGCTTCATCCTCGGCTGGACCTACGCTTTCGAGATGGTCATCGTCGCCATCGCCGACGTGACGGCCTTCGGTATCTACATGGGCTTCTGGTTCCCCGAGGTCGCCCGCTGGATCTGGGTGCTGGGCATCGTCTTCCTGATCGGCGGCCTGAACCTGTGCAACGTCCGGGTCTTCGGCGAGATGGAGTTCTGGCTGTCGCTGCTCAAGGTCGGCGCCATCGTCGCGATGATCCTCGCCGGCCTGGGCATCATGGCCTTCGGCTTCAGCCAGGTGGACACCGGGCACGCGGTCGGGGTGAGCAACCTGTTCGAGCACGGCGGCTTCATGCCCAATGGTGTCAGTGGCTTGATCGCTTCGTTCGCGGTGGTGATGTTCGCCTTCGGCGGCATCGAGATCATCGGCGTCACCGCCGGTGAAGCGAAGGATCCGCAGCGCGTGATCCCCAAGGCGATCAACGCCGTGCCGCTGCGTATCCTGCTGTTCTACGTGCTCACCCTGTTCGTGCTGATGTGCCTGTACCCTTGGCCGCAGATCGGCAGCCAGGGCAGCCCGTTCGTGCAGATCTTCAGCAACCTGGGGATCGGTTCCGCCGCGGCCGTGCTCAATATCGTGGTGATCTCGGCAGCCATCTCGGCGATCAACAGCGACATCTTCGGCGCCGGCCGCATGATGTACGGCCTGGCCCAGCACGGCCAGGCGCCGCGTGGCTTCGGCAAACTGTCGAAACATGGCGTGCCGTGGATGACCGTGGTGGTGATGGGCGCGGCGCTGCTGGTCGGCGTGCTGCTCAACTACCTGATCCCGGAGAACGTGTTCCTGCTGATCGCTTCCATCGCCACCTTCGCTACCGTGTGGGTGTGGCTGATGATTCTGGTCACCCAGGTGGCCATGCGCCGTAGCATGAGCCGCGAAGAGGTTGCCCAACTCAAGTTCCCGGTACCGTTCTGGCCCTATGGCCCGGCCCTGGCCATCGCATTCATGGTGTTCATCTTCGGTGTGCTCGGCTACTTCCCCGACACCCAGGCAGCGTTGATCGTCGGCGTGATCTGGGTGGTGTTCCTGGTGGCGTCCTACCTGCTGTGGTGCAAGCCGCGCGCGGGCCGTGGCGAGCCGGCCCGGGAGTCGGTCGAGTTGCACCGCTGAAGCCTACAAGGAGATCCTGATGAGAACCCTCTGGCAGCATTGCCACGCAGCGACCATGACCGAGGGCCGTTACTCGGTCATCGAGGACGCGGCAATCGTCACCAGCGCAGGCCTGATCGAGTGGATCGGCCCGCGCGGTGAAGTACCGCCGGTCGCGGCCGGCCGCGTCGTCGACCTGGGCGGTGCCTGGGTGACGCCCGGGTTGATCGACTGCCACACCCACGCGGTGTTCGGTGGCAACCGCAGCGGCGAGTTCGAGCAGCGCCTGCAGGGCGTCAGCTACGCCGAGATCGCCGCCCAGGGCGGTGGTATCGCCAGCACCGTGCGGGCCACCCGCGCGGCCAGCGAGGACGCGCTGCTGGCCAGTGCCCGCCAGCGGGTCCAGGCACTGATGCGCGACGGCGTGACCACGATCGAGATCAAGTCCGGCTACGGCCTGGACCTCGAGAACGAACGCAAGATGCTGCGCGTCGCCCGGCGCCTGGGCGAGGAACTGCCCGTGACCGTGCGCAGCACCTGCCTGGCCGCCCACGCCCTGCCGCCGGAATACGCGGGCAGGGCGGACGACTACATCGACCATATCTGCGACCAGATGCTCCCGGCACTGGCCGCAGAGGGCCTGGTGGACGCGGTGGATGCCTTCTGCGAACACCTGGCGTTCTCGCCAGCCCAGGTCGAGCGCCTGTTCATCAAGGCGCGCGAGCTGGGGCTGCCGGTCAAGCTGCACGCCGAGCAGTTGTCGTCGCTGCACGGTTCGAGCCTGGCCGCGCGCTACCAGGCGCTGTCGGCCGACCACCTGGAATTCATGACTGAAGAGGACGCCATCGCCATGGCCAAGGCCGGCACGGTCGCCGTGCTGCTGCCGGGGGCGTTCTACTTCCTGCGCGAAACCCAGTTGCCGCCGATGGATGCCTTGCGCCGCCATGGGGTGAAGATTGCCCTGGCCAGCGACCTCAACCCCGGCACCTCGCCGGGGCTGTCGCTGCGCCTGATGCTGAACATGGGTTGCACCTGTTTCCGCATGACCCCGGAAGAGGCCCTGGCCGGTGTCACCCTGCACGCCGCCACCGCGCTGGGGCTGGGCCACAGCCATGGTTCGCTGGAAGTGGGCAAGGTGGCGGACTTCATCGCCTGGCAGATCGAACGCCCGGCCGACCTCAGCTACTGGCTCGGCGGCGACCTGCCCAAGCGCGTGGTGCGCCTGGGCCATGAGATATCCAATTGAGCGAGGCGACATGGACAAGGTTTTGAGTTTCCACCAGGGCCGCCTGCCCTTGCTGATCAGCATGCCTCACGCCGGGTTGAACCTGACCGCCGCGGTGCGCGACGGCCTGGTCGAGCCTGCGCGCAGCCTGCCGGACACCGACTGGCACATCCCGCGCCTCTACGACGTCGCCCGCGAACTGGGCGCCAGCGTGGTGGCGGCGGAGTACTCGCGGTTCGTCATCGACCTGAACCGGCCGGATGACGACAAGCCGCTGTATGTCGGCGCCACCACCGGCCTGTACCCGGCGACTTTGTTCGACGGCGAGCCGTTGTTCAAGGACGCTCAGGTACCGACCGCCGGCGAACGGGCAACGTACCTGGAAAGGATATGGCGCCCGTACCACGACACGATTCGCCGTGAACTGGCGCGTCTGCGTGAAGAGTTTGGTTATGCGTTGTTGTGGGATGCCCACTCGATTCGTTCGGTGATCCCGCACCTGTTTGACGGCAAGTTGCCGGACTTCAACCTGGGCACCTTCAATGGTGCTAGTTGTGATCCGGTATTGGCCGAGCGGCTGCTGGGTGTTTGCGCCGAGTTCCCGGCTTACAGCCATGTGCTCAACGGGCGTTTCAAGGGGGGGCACATCACTCGCCATTATGGCGATCCGGCCAATCACATCCATGCGGTGCAACTGGAGCTGGCGCAGAGCACCTACATGGAAGAGAAAGAACCGTTCGCCTACCGCGAAGACCTGGCGCAACCGACCCAGGAGGTCTTGCGGCGCCTGCTGGAAACCACCTTGCAGTGGGCGCGCGAGCGCTACGGTCGCTAGGCCCCAGCGCCTGGCGCGATCCCTGTAGGAGCCGGCCTTGCCGGCGAACACCGGCACCTGCCATCGCGGTGCTTGTGTTCGCCAGCAAGCTGGCTCCTGCAGTGTTGGGACAGCGCGTGACTAACGGTGATCGGCCCGAATGCGGAAGGTCAGCTCGCTGATCAGGTTTTCCACCTGCTTGTCCCGCTGTGCCTCCAGCGCGCGGGTCGGTGCCGCCAGTTCATCCAGACTCGCTTGCGGGTGGTCGTACTGCAGGTTGTTGACCGCACTCTGGAACGTGCTCTGGATCTGGGCAAAGGCATCGGCATAGGCATCACGCAGGTAGTCGGTCCAGAAGGGTGTACTGGTGGCGAACTTGAGGAAATCCTCCCCCTCTTCATCTTCCCAGATACGCAAGGCCGCATCGGTGGCGTCCGCCGAACTGACGTCGGCACCGAACATCATTTCGTCCGCCGGCGTCAGCAGGTCCAGGCGCTCAGCCAACAGACGCCGATAGGCCAAGCGGACCTCGGCGGCATCCTGGTGCGGCGACCTGGCGCTGGCGATTTCATCGAGCCGCTGCTGGCGGAACAAGCGACGCAGCAGGCGATACAGACTCGATTCCCGATGTTCGCCGGTCGTCTCCAGCGCCGCCTGGGCGATCAGGTGCTTCTGCTCAACCTGCTGGAATTGCAGCAGCATGCCATCCGGGCAGGTGCCTTCGGCAATCGCGTCCTCGGCAATGGCCTCGAACAATTCACGCTCCGTCGCTTGATTCGCGGCCATGTCCAGCACGCGCCAGACTCGCTCGATGAAGGCGGGCCTGGAATCGGCATTACGATAGGGAACCGAGGTCGTGAGCTGGGTCACCAACTGCAGCAGGTTCTCTGCCTCGCCACCGTCACGCAGTCGTTGCCACTGGTTGCTGCGCGTTTGCCGCAAGCCTGCGCTGCCTTCGAGCCAGGGGGTGACATCCAGGTCGAGCAACGCCGCCCAGGGCGCGTAGCCGTGGCCGTGCGAGCTGCCACTGCTGACGGTGCTGCCCAGGCTGCCAAGCGAGCTGCCAAAGGCGCTGCCGGCCTCGGTGCCCTGTGGCGAGGCCATGAGGATGTCCAAGGGCAGGTCCATGTCGAATGTGAAGCTGCGGTCATAACGTTGCGACAGGTGCGCGGCGCGCATCGTGTCGGCTGTCAGGGGGTTGTCGGTCAGCAGGAGGGCGGTGCTGCCATAGGGGCTGCGTGGGTTGTCCAATACTGCCCGTGGCAGTGTCGTCAGACGGTTCTCTCGCAAATCCAGGGTGAACCTGGGCATCAGGTTGAACAGCCAGTCTGGCCAGCGCTCCAGGCCCATGTTGCGCAGGGCCAGGCGGTCGAGGCGGCTGGGCAGCGCGTTGAGGTTGCGCAATCGATCGCTCAGCACGTTCCCGGAGAGGTCCACCTCGCGCAGCGTGGGGAGGCGTGCAATGAGCGCCATCGCCCGGCGGTCGACCTCCAGGCCGAGGTTCAAGAGGCTGAGTCGAGTGAGCGACTGCAGGTCGGTAAGGGCCTCGGGGAGGCCCAGCAACGGGTGGATATGGCCATCGAGGACCAGGTGGGTGATGTGCGGGAAACGCCGCAGCCACTGATCGAGCTGCTGTGTTGTCAGTTGCACCTGGTTGAGCCGGACAATGTCGACATAAGGGGCGAAGAACGCAGGCAGGGTGGGCGGGAAATCCGCCTGGCGGAAGGTGTCCAATTGCCAGGGTGACAGCGTGTCATCACGCACTCGGCGCTCCCAGAATGTCAGTATCGACTGGCCAATTTCTGTCCTGGCGCGGGTTGTCTGTTCGTCCAGCGGTTGAACGGGGTTGCTCCAGGAGTCGATGGCGTTACGCAGGCCTTGGTACTCTTCGATGATGCGCGTGGTACCCAGGCTGAAGTCGAAGCGGCGCTGGGGCATGCCTTGACTGCGGTACATTTCCAGCAGTTGTGCTGGGCGCAGGGGGTTGCCATCGAGGCGGATCAGCGTACGTTCGGTGGCCCCCTCGACATTGGCCGGCAATGTGTCGGGGACGCGGACCAGGTTGTTGTCCCGCAGCGACAGCGTGCCAATTCTCAGCAACGCAGACTCGTCCAGCCAGGTTGGCCACTGATCGAGGCCCATGCGATCCAGGCCAAAGTGCTCAAGGTACATGCCAGGGAAGCTGAATGTGGCAAGCGGGGCGAACCTGTTGCCGCTCAGGTCGAGGTGACGCAGCTGTTCGCGGCTGGCAAAGCGATCGAGGTCCAGTGGGTACAGCGTCAGGTTCTGGTTGACCAGCCGCAGTTCACTGAGGCGTGGGAAGCTGCTGACGATCAGCGGCAGGCTGTTGGCCAGTTCCGACGCGCCAGCGAGCGCGTCATGCTCGCGTTCGATCTCCAGCGCCGACAGGTTGGGGAAGTGCTGAAACAGATTGCCCAGCTGTGCTTCGTACTGTGTCCAGTTCAGGGGGGGGTTAGTCGAGTAATCGAGCCAAATGTTGTCCAGTTGCAGGCGCTGGACCCGAGAGCCAATGAACTCCGGGAGCTGCCGTGGGAACTCGGCGATGAACATCCTGGCCAGGCGTAGCGTGCCCGTAGGTTCGCCAAGCTCCGGTATGGCACTGTGAGCCCAGTGCTGCCAGAGGGCCATTTCGATCGCTTGCCGGTTGGCGGTCAGCGCGCCTAGCCCGGGTATCTGGCCGGGGCCCGCGAATGCTTCGACCAGGCTCTGACGCAGTTCTTGCTGCTCGGCACGCAGTTGTTCTATACGTGACTGGATCTGCGTGGGCGATAGCTCGGCGCTTTCCAAGGCCATCAGTATGCGTTCCGATGACTGCGCAAATGCTGGTGACAGCGCCATGTCGTCGAGCTGCGACAGCAGAGTGCTGCGGGTGGGCGCCTCGGGAAGCTTACCGTCACCGCTCAGCCGGTAGCCCAGGCGTCCATCGGCCAGGCGCATGGGCGATCGCGGGCCTGGGCGTTGCATTTTCAGCGCTTTGCGCAGGGCCCAGCGGGGTAACAGTGGCGCTTGCCTGAGGCGTTCTGCCAGGGTCTCTGCGTCGGAGATGCCGGCAGCTACCAGTGCCTGGCGCTGGGTTTCAGGGAGGGCGGCGAACAGGGCTTGGTAGAGTGAGCTGTGGGTGGTATCCGGCAAATAGGCGGCTTCAGCGGTCAACCGATATCCCTGTGGGGTGTGGGTAATGATCCTGGCGGATGTCCCTTCTGGGCCGATCCCATCGACCCGGCTGGCCGACAGCCTGCCGCGATGCAGCTCTATGGCCGTGTCGCTGGACCATCCAGGCAAGCGCGGCAAGGAGTGCAGGACCAGCCGCTCGGTGTCGGGGTTGTCCACCGAGCGTAGGTACAGGCCTTCGTAGGCCCGCGTGAGGCGGACCTGCTGCTGCATGAGGCGTGCTTCTTCGCCGATGCGCCTGGGGACCTTACCTGCGCTCAAGGATTGCAGCTCGGCGCTATCGGCATGGCGAAGCAGCTCTTCGACGAATGCATTGGGCAGGTCTTTGTAGATGCGTTGCAGCACGGCTGCGCCTGGCGCCTGGGTTGCGGGTAACCGCCGGTAGTTCTCGGTAAATGTTGAGTGGCGCAAGAATGCGGGCAGCGTGTCCTCCATTTCGCGGTCCAGTCGGAACCGCTCCAAGGTATCCGCGAGCGGTGCCGGTAGTGGTTGGCTTTCGCTCACGACCCGGCGCAGGGCGCCGTCGTCGATGCCACTGACAGCCAGAATCCGTGCGGCATCCTCATCGTCGAATCGCTCGGCTCGGTATCCAAGGCGTTTGAACAGCGTCAGGGCTGGCCACTCCCGGGGGCGGTCCGATTCGTGCAGCCAGGTCCCGGTGCCGTTGTGGCGCAGCGCAGGCGCATAGGCATGGGGATCGCTGGGATGTTCGATCCTGTAAGTGCCAGTCTCGGCAGATCGCTTGAGCGAATAAACCTTGCCGTCCAGGCGTAGCCAGAGCTTGCCATCGTGACGCTGCAGGCCCAGTTCATCCGGGGTGAGCGATGAGGGGAACACGGGTTGCTGCGCATAGGGTGTCAGGTCGGGTTTCCATAGGCGCTTGTTGCCATCCGGCAGTTCGACCTCTATCAACTCTTCGATGAACGACGGCGTCTCAATGGGGGGCGGGGCAGGCACCGGAGTACCTTCCCCGGACGTTTGCGCCGCGCCTCCCAGCTCTGCCTTGATGGCATGCCCGGCCGCGCTACTGAGCGCGAGGAAGGCGATGTTCTCGACCACATCCAGCAGATAGGCAAAAGCCTGCTGGCGGTCATCGTTGGCCCAGCTTTCGACACCTTCATAGACCTCGCTGCCCAGGTGCAGGATCGTCGCCGCCAGCAACAGGTAGCCGACCTCGGGCACGACGAACCCGACGACGTTCAGCGCGCCAAGGGCGATCGACTCGAAATAGGCCAGACGGGCCTTGAAGGTCTTGGCATTCATGGCCAGGGTCGGGACGGCATGGTGCCTGGCGTCGTCACGCAGCCTGGTGAAGTTCTGGTAGAGCATTTCGGTGCGCAACGGGCGGCTGAGCGCGCGCGGCGCGAGAGGCAGTTCGGCCTCAGGGTCGGCTACCCTTTCGTAGATGTTTTTCAGCGTGAAGGTCAGCGGCATCAGGTGATCCTGCACCTTGCTCGCCAGTTGTGCCTTTTGCGCGTCCGGCATGTGGCGGGTGATGACGCTCAGGTCTTGCTGGATTGCATCGCGCAATTGCTGCTTTAGCACCGTGAGCGAAGGGTATTCACGCAGTGGCGATTCAGTTGCGTGCGGGGTGTAGAGCACCACGGTTGGACTGCTCTGGAGCTGGATTAGCACCATGCCGTTCAGCTCGGTGCCCCACAGGGTCAGAAAACTGAACCTGGCCGGGGCCTGCGCTGGCTTGTCCAGGCTCTCCAGCGACGTGGCCAGGATCGCGTCATAGGCGGCTCGGCCGACCTGGCCTTGCAGGAAGGCGCAGTGCACGCTTTGCCTGAAGGCTGACAGTTCGACCTGGCCGAGTGTATCCAGCACCGGAGCCTGGGCGGCGAACCGCTCTTCCCATGAAGCGTCGGTGTCCGCCGACAGGGCGGGGGAGGGGTAGTAGATGTTGTCGATCAGGGCCAGGTACTGACCGCCGATGTCCAGTGTGCGGCACAGGGCGGCGAAGTCCGTCGGTTCGATAGCCACCACATTGTCGAAGGGTGGCCCGCTCCCATAACCCCGCTGGTCGAGGATGACCGAGCGCATGTGCGGCGTAGGGACATCCATGCCGCCGGCTTCGGTGGCCGAAGCCTCGAAGTTCTGCAGCGCATGATGTTTCAGCGAGCGAACGAAATCTTCAGGTTTGGCCTGGCCCGTCTGACGTTGCTGGGCATAGCCGACGGCGTCGAACAGATAGGTGTCCGACACATCCAGTTCAAGCTTGAATCGCTGCTTGATGGCGGCGGCCAGCTGCTCGCTGGCGAACGCTTCCAGGTCGGGCAGGCTGGCGAAAAGGCCCTGTGCCGCGAGATTGCCGGCCCGGTAGCGCTCATGCTCCTGCGCCAGCGCCTTGACGACGTCGGGGTGTTGCAGGCATGCGGCCTTGAACGTGGCGGGGGCTGCCGCGAAGGCTGCGCGCAGGGCCTTGTGTGTGGCGGTTGGCGCGGTTTTCATCCAGGAGGGTGTGTTGCGCTCGATTACCCCATGGTGGAGGAGGTTGCGGGGTGTTGGGTCTGTCGGCATGTGCAGGTCCTTGCTCTGCTTGAGGCTGACCGCACTATCCCGGGTGCCAAGGTCGGTAAAGGGGTAACTATATGTGGCAGGGGCAACGGTGGAGCATGCTCAAAGCGCAATTCAGGTTTATGATGGCCCACGGCCGAACCAAACCTCACACGGAGTGCGCGATGCAGACCCTCTACCCGCAGATCAAACCCTACGCCCGGCACGATCTGGCCGTGGAAGCGCCGCATGTGCTGTATGTCGACGAAAGCGGCTCGCCGGAAGGTCTGCCCGTGGTGTTCATCCACGGTGGCCCGGGTGCCGGTTGCGACGCCCAGAGCCGCTGCTACTTCGACCCCAACCTGTACCGCATCATCACCTTCGACCAGCGCGGCTGTGGCCGCTCCACGCCCCACGCGAGCCTGGAGAACAACACCACCTGGCACCTGGTCGAGGACCTGGAACGTATCCGCGAGCACCTGGGCATCGAAAAATGGGTGCTGTTCGGCGGCTCGTGGGGGTCGACGCTGGCCCTGGCCTACGCCCAGACCCACCCCGAGCGTGTGCATGGCCTGATCCTGCGCGGGATCTTCCTGTGCCGTCCGCAGGAAATCAGCTGGTTCTACCAGGAGGGCGCCAGCCGTCTGTTCCCCGACTACTGGCAGGACTACATCGCGCCGATCCCGCCGGAAGAGCGCGGCGACCTGGTCAAGGCCTTCCACAAGCGCCTGACCGGCAACGACCAGATCGCCCAGATGCATGCCGCCAAGGCCTGGTCCACGTGGGAGGGCCGTACCGCCACCCTGCGCCCGAACCCGTTGGTGGTCGATCGCTTCTCCGAACCGCAGCGCGCCCTGTCGATCGCCCGCATCGAATGCCATTACTTCACCAACAATGCATTCCTCGAGCAGGACCAGCTGATTCGCGACATGCCGAAGATCGCCCACCTGCCGGCGGTGATCGTGCACGGTCGCTACGATGTGATCTGCCCGCTGGACAACGCCTGGGAACTGCATCAGGCCTGGCCGAACAGTGAATTGAAGGTGATCCGCGACGCCGGCCACGCAGCCTCCGAGCCTGGCATCACCGACGCCCTGGTGCGCGCTGCCGATCAGATGGCCCGTCGCCTGCTCGACTTGCCCCTGGAAGAAGCATGAAGGGGTTGATCCAGCGCGTACGCGGCGCGCGGGTGGAAGTGGCGGGGGAGATCGTGGGCGCCATCGACAACGGGTTGCTGGCGCTGGTGGCGGTCGAGCCTGAAGATACGCCCGAGCATGCCGACAAACTGTTGCACAAGCTGCTGAACTACCGGGTGTTCAGCGACGAGCAGGGCAAGATGAACCGCTCGCTGAAGGACATTGGCGGCGGCCTGCTGCTGGTGTCGCAGTTCACCCTGGCCGCCGATACCCGCAACGGCATGCGCCCGAGCTTCTCGACGGCGGCGCCACCGGCCCTCGGCGCCGAGCTGTTCGACTATCTGCTGCTACGTGCGCAGGGTCAGCACCCGGATGTAGCCAGTGGTCGCTTCGGCGCAGATATGCAGGTGCATCTGGTCAATGATGGCCCGGTAACATTTATGTTACAAATATGAGGTCAAAAAACCCTTTGTTTGTCGAAAAACAAGGGGTTTTGTACGATAAATAGTTTGTCCAGCCTGATGCGTTGTAACGCGACCTGCTGGATAATCGCGCGCTGCATGGACCTGCGTTCGCAGGTTCGTTTCACTTTGACTCGAGCATTGTCAGGATCCGTTTGGGGAATCATTACGCCCTCACGGGGTCCGAACAGTGCTCGCCAACCCGGCATTGGTCGCTGGCCGTTGGTTTCATGATCTGTTTTCGGCGAGGATTGCTCGTGATTGTAAGCCCCTGTATTGCACCTAGAATCCCCGGTACCCGGCTGCGCAAGGCCATGCTGGCCGGCGTGGCGCTGGTCGGCCTGATGAGCGCGGGCCAGCTGTGGGCATTCAATCTGGACGATGTTGCAGCCAAGGCAAAGGATCTGGCCGGCCAGAAGTACGAGGCACCGAAGAGCAACCTGCCTCCGGTGTTCCGCGACATGAAGTACGCCGACTACCAGAAGATCCGCTTCCTGCAGGAAAAGGCCGAGTGGGCCAAGGACAAGACGCCGTTCAAGCTCTCGTTCTACCACCAGGGCATGCACTTCGACACGCCGGTGACGATCAACGAGATCACCGCCAACAAAGTCGAAGAGATCAAGTACGACCCGAGCCGCTTCGAGTTCGGCGACGTGCCGCATGACGCCGATGCCACCAAGAACCTCGGCTACGCCGGTTTCCGCGTGCTCTACCCGATCAACAAGGCCGACAAGCAGGACGAGATCATGACCCTGCTTGGCGCCAGCTACTTCCGCGTGGTCGGCAAGGGCCACCGCTATGGCCTGTCGGCCCGTGGCCTGGCCATCGACACCGCGCTGCCGTCCGGTGAAGAGTTCCCGCGCTTCCGCGAGTTCTGGATCGAGAAGCCCAAGCCGAAAGACAAGCACCTGGTGATCTACGCGCTGCTGGATTCGCCGCGTTCCACCGGCGCCTACAAGCTCACCCTGCGTCCGGGCGAAGACACCCTGGTCGACGTCAAGTCGCGCGTCTACCTGCGTGACAACGTCAGCCGCCTGGGCATCGCGCCGCTGACCAGCATGTACCTGTTCGGCCCCAACCAGCCGTCGAAAGTCATGAACTACCGCCCGGCCTTGCACGATTCCGAAGGCCTGTCGATCCATGCCGGCAACGGCGAGTGGCTGTGGCGCCCGCTGAACAACCCGAAACACCTGGCCGTGAGCAACTTCAGCGTCGAGAACCCGCGTGGTTTCGGCCTGCTGCAGCGCCAGCGCGACTTCAGCGACTACGAAGACCTCGACGACGAATACGAGAAGCGCCCAAGCACCTGGATCGAACCAAAAGGCGACTGGGGCAAGGGTACCGTCGATCTGGTCGAGATCCCGACCGCCGACGAGACCAATGACAATATCGTGGCGTTCTGGAGCCCGGAAAAACTGCCGGAAGTAGGCAAGCCGTTCGAGTACGACTACCGCCTGCGCTGGACTATCAAGGAAGACCAGTTGCACTCGCCTGAGCTGGGCTGGGTCAAGCAGACCCTGCGTTCCACCGGCGACGTCAAGCAGTCCAACCTGATCCGTCAGGCCGATGGCACCGTCGCTTTCCTGGTCGACTTCATCGGCCCGAACCTGGCCACCCTGCCGGCGGACACCGCCGTGCGCAGCCAGGTCAGCGTCGGCGACAACGCCGAAGTGGTCGAGAACAACCTGCGCTACAACCCGGAAACCAAGGGCTGGCGCCTGACCCTGCGCCTGAAGGTGCAGGACCCGAAGAAAGCCACCGAGATGCGTGCCGCGCTGCTGCGTGACGTACCGGTGGAGGCGCCCAAGCCCGCCAAGGACAGCAAGCAGGACAAGGCCGCGGCCAAGCATGCCCACGCCAAGGCCGAAAAGGCCAAGGCCGAGCAGCCTGCCGAGCAACCCGCCGCCGACGCGGCATCCACCAACGGGACCCCGGCCACCACCGAGAAAGTGCTGACCGAGACCTGGAGCTATCAGTTGCCTGCCGATGAGTAACTCAAGCGCAAGGCCGGAATCGCTGAGCGAGTACCTGGCCCACCTCCCCCTGAGCGACGAGCAGCGCGCGGAACTCGCCCGCTGCACCTCGTTCAGCGAGCTGCACCAACACCTGGCGGCCCAACCGGCCGCCGGCACCACCGAGGCCGCCCAGGCCTCGGTGGGCCCGCGTCTGACCGTCGGCAGCGCCGCCGAGCTGGAGGAGGCCGAAATGCTCGGCGTCGACGCCAGCGGGCGGCTGTGCCTGAAGATCGCCCCGCCGATCAAGCGCACCAAGGTCGTTCCCGAACCGTGGCGCACCAACGTGCTGATCCGCATGTGGCGGCGCATGACCGGCCGCACCAACGCCCCGCAGCCGCCCAAGCGCGAGCTGCCGCCGGCGCGCTGGCGCACGGTCGGTTCGATCCGCCGCTACATCCTGCTCACCCTGATGATCGGCCAGACCCTCGTCGCCGGCTGGTACATGAAGGGCATCCTGCCGTACCAGGGCTGGTCGTTCGTCGACTTCGACGAAATCGTCCACCAGCCGTTCTGGGACACGGTGGTCCAGGTCTGGCCCTATGCCTTGCAGACCTCCATCCTGGTGCTCTTCGGCATCCTCTTCTGCTGGGTGTCGGCGGGCTTCTGGACCGCGTTGATGGGCTTCCTCGAGCTGCTCACCGGGCGTGACAAATACAAGATTTCCGGCAGCAGTGCCGGCAACGAGCCGATCGCCCCCGAAGCGCGTACCGCGCTGGTGATGCCGATCTGCAACGAAGATGTGCCGCGCGTGTTCGCCGGCCTGCGCGCAACGTTCGAGTCGGTGGCCGCCAGCGGCAACCTCGACCGTTTCGACTTCTTCGTGCTCAGCGACACCAACGACACAGACATCGCCGTCGCCGAACAACAGGCCTGGCTGGACGTGTGCCGCGAGGCGAAAGGCTTCGGCCGCATCTTCTACCGTCGCCGCCGCCGCCGCGTGAAGCGCAAGAGCGGCAACCTCGACGACTTCTGCCGTCGCTGGGGTGGCGAGTACAAGTACATGGTCGTGCTCGACGCCGACAGCGTCATGAGCGGCGAGTGCCTGAGCAGCCTGGTGCGCCTGATGGAGGCCAACCCGGACGCCGGCATCATCCAGACCGGGCCGAAGGCCTCGGGCATGGACACCCTGTATGCGCGCCTGCAACAGTTCGCCACCCGCGTGTACGGCCCGCTGTTCACTGCCGGCCTGCATTTCTGGCAACTGGGCGAGTCGCACTACTGGGGCCACAACGCGATCATCCGCATGAAGCCGTTCATCGAGCACTGCGCCCTGGCGCCGTTGCCGGGCAAGGGGGCCTTCGCCGGTGCGATCCTCTCCCACGACTTCGTCGAAGCCGCGCTGATGCGCCGTGCCGGCTGGGGCGTGTGGATCGCCTACGACCTGCCGGGCAGCTATGAAGAGTTGCCACCCAACCTGCTCGACGAACTCAAGCGTGACCGTCGCTGGTGCCACGGCAACCTGATGAACTTCCGCCTGTTCCTGGTCAAGGGCATGCACCCGGTACACCGTGCGGTGTTCCTCACCGGGGTGATGTCGTACCTGTCGGCGCCACTGTGGTTCCTGTTCCTGGTGCTGTCGACCGCGCTGCTGGCGACCAACACGCTGATGGAACCGCAATACTTCATCGAGCCGTTCCAGCTCTACCCGCTATGGCCGCAGTGGCACCCGGAGAAAGCCATCGCGCTGTTCTCCACCACCATCGTGCTGCTGTTCCTGCCCAAGTTGCTCAGCGTCATCCTGATCTGGGCCAAGGGCGCCACCGAGTTTGGCGGGCGCATCAAGGTCACCCTGTCGATGCTGCTGGAGATGTTGTTCTCCATGCTGCTGGCGCCGGTGCGGATGATCTTCCACACCCGCTTCGTGCTGGCCGCGTTCCTCGGCTGGGCGGCGACCTGGAATTCGCCGCAGCGTGACGACGACTCCACCCCATGGAGCGAAGCGGTGCGCCGCCATGGTCCGCAGACACTGCTGGGCATTGCCTGGGCGAGCCTGGTTGCCTGGCTGAACCCGAGCTTCCTGTGGTGGCTGGCGCCGATCGTCGGCTCGCTGGTGCTGTCGATCCCCGTTTCGGTGATTTCCAGCCGCGTGCGCCTGGGCCTGGCGGCCAGGGACGAGAAGCTGTTCCTCATCCCCGAGGAATACGCCACCCCGCCCGAGCTGCTGGCCACCGACCAGTACACCCACGAGAACCGCTGGCATGCCCTGCATGACGGCTTCGTGCGTGCCGTGGTCGACCCGCGCCAGAATGCCCTGGCCTGCGCCATGGCCACCGCGCGTCACGGCCAGGCCGCACCGATCGAGGCGCTGCGCGCGGAACGCGTTGCCAAGGCGCTGGAAGTCGGCCCGAAAGGCCTGGACGGCAACACCCGTCTGGCCCTGCTGAGCGACCCGGTGGCGCTGTCGCGCCTGCACGAGCGGGTCTGGGCCGAGCACAACGCGGCCTGGATCGATGTGTGGCGTGCGTCGATTGACAACGATCCGCACTCGCCGCTGTTGCCGCTGCATCCGGAGAACGTGGCTCAGCCAGCCCTGGCGTGAGTCTGATCCAAGCCGGCTCCTACAGGTTCACCCTCGACCTCGTAGGAGCCGGCTTGCCGGCGAACAAGGGGCGACACCCCCCCGCCTTCTTATTGTTTTTTTGGCCAACAAAGTCCCCACCGGCTCTAGGTCCCAGCCCACGCATGCGTTAGCATCCCACCCGACATTACGCATCGGTCTGTCAGGCCATGCTTACAAGAACAAATCGTGTACTTCTTGCTAGGGGACTTGGTGATGATGAAGAAATACCTGTCGCGGCTGCTGGTCGGTGCGACCGCCCTCATCGCGGTAACCGCCGCCCAGGCCGGCGCCATCGACGACGCGGTCAAGCGCGGCACCCTGCGTGTAGGCATGGACCCGACCTACATGCCGTTCGAGATGACCAACAAGCGCGGCGAGATCATCGGCTTCGAAGTCGACATTCTCAAGGCGATGGCCAAGTCCATGGGTGTCAAGCTGGAGACCGTCTCCACCGCCTACGACGGCATCATCCCGGCCCTGCTGACCGACAAGTTCGACTTCATCGGCAGCGGCATGACCCTCACCCAGGAGCGCAACCTGCGCCTGAACTTCAGCGAACCCTTCATCGTCGTCGGCCAGACCCTGCTGATCCGCAAGGAGCTGGTGGGCGAGATCAAGTCGTACAAGGACCTGAACAACGAGAAGTACCGCATCACCTCCAAGCTGGGCACCACCGGCGAGATGGTCTCCAAGAAGCTGATCGGCAAGGCCAAGTACCACGGCTACGACAACGAGCAGGAAGCGGTGATGGACGTGGTCAACGGCAAGGCCGACGCCTTCGTCTACGACGCGCCGTACAACGTGGTGGCCGTGGAAAAGGCCGGTGCCGGCAAGCTGGCGTTCCTGGAAGAACCCTTCACCTACGAGCCGCTGGCCTTCGGCCTGAAGAAAGGCGACTACGACAGCATTAACTTCATCAACAATTTCCTGCACCAGATCAAGCATGACGGAACCTACGATCGTATCCACGACAAGTGGTTCAAGAACAAGGACTGGCTGAAGGAAATGGAATAAGGCCCGGGCCACAAGCCCAGGCTCTGACCCTGACGCGCAGGTGGCGCCGAGGGTGGCAGGTCGAGGACAGCGGATGTTTTAGCTGGCCTCTTCGCGGGTAAACCCGCTCCCACAGGTGGCGCCAAACCGTGTAGGAGCGGGTTTACCCGCGAAGAGGCCAGCAAGTACAGCGCACACTTCGCAGGCCACCGCCAAAGCTCCACCCGGCGCGTTTCTTTTTTTGCGGAAGTACCCCAAGTGATCAAACACAAGAAAGCCCAGTGGCCCTGGCATGGGTTGACCGCGCTGGTCCTGGTGGGCCTGGCGTTCAGCCTGTACCTGGCCACCTCGATGATATCCTACGAGTGGCGCTGGAACCGCGTTCCGCAATACTTCGCCTACAAGGCCGAGGAAACCCAGCGTGCCGCCAACCCAGGCACGATCGAGGAAATCGTGGTGTCCGGCGACAACGCCCGGGTCACCCTGAAAGATGAAGGCGGTGACACCCAGGTCATCGACGTTGCCAAGGATAGCCTGCTGCTGGCCCGTGGCGATGATGTCGCCGAAGGCGACGCTATCGGCGTGACTCGCCATTGGGCTGCTGGCCCCTTGGCCTGGGGCCTGTGGACCACCCTGTGGATTTCGGTGATCTCCGGCGCCCTGGGCCTGGTGATCGGCCTGTTCGCTGGCTTGTGCCGGCTGTCGAACAACCCGACCCTGCGCGACCTGTCCACGGTCTACGTCGAACTGGTGCGCGGCACGCCGTTGCTGGTGCAGATCTTCATCTTCTACTTCTTCATCGGTACCGTGCTCAACCTGTCCCGTGAATTCGCCGGGGTTGCGGCCTTGGCGCTGTTTACCGGTGCCTACGTGGCCGAGATCGTCCGTGCCGGCGTGCAGTCGATCGCCAAGGGCCAGAACGAAGCGGCGCGCTCGCTGGGCCTGAACGGCAGCCAGTCGATGCGCCACGTGATCCTGCCCCAGGCCTTCAAGCGCGTGCTGCCACCGCTGGCCGGGCAGTTCATCAGCCTGGTGAAGGATACTTCGCTGGTGTCGGTGATCGCCATCACCGAGCTGACCAAGAGCGGCCGCGAGGCCATCACCACGTCGTTCTCGACCTTCGAGATCTGGTTCTGCGTGGCAGGCCTGTACCTGCTGATCAACCTGCCGCTGTCGCACATCGCCAGCCGGCTCGAGCGGAGGCTTGCGCAAAGTGATTGAAGTCCGTGACCTGCTGAAAGTCTTCGACACCCGCGGCATGGTGGTGCGTGCGGTGGACAACGTCACCACCCGCGTCGCCAAGGGCGAGGTGGTGGTAGTGCTCGGGCCTTCGGGCTCGGGCAAGTCGACCTTCCTGCGCTGCCTGAACGGCCTGGAGCATTTCGACGACGGCCATGTGGCCATCGACGGCCTGCAGCTGGACGACCCGAAGACCGATATCAACGCCTATCGCCGTGAAGTCGGCATGGTATTCCAGCACTTCAACCTGTTCCCGCACATGACTGTGCTGGAGAACCTGTGCCTGGCGCAGAAGGTGGTGCGCAAGCGCGGCAAGGCCGAGCGCGAGGCCAAGGCGCGGGCGCTGCTGGAGAAGGTTGGCATTGCCCAGAAGGCCAACGAGTACCCGTCGCGGCTCTCGGGCGGCCAGCAACAGCGGGTGGCCATCGCCCGTGCCCTGGCGATGGACCCGAAGGTGATGCTGTTCGACGAGCCGACTTCGGCGCTCGACCCGGAAATGGTCGGCGAGGTGCTGGACGTGATGAAGACCCTGGCCCAGGAAGGCATGACCATGGTCTGTGTCACCCACGAAATGGGCTTCGCCCGGGAAGTGGCTGACCGTGTGCTGTTCTTCGACCATGGCAAGCTGCTGGAAGACTCGGCGCCGCAGGAGTTCTTTGCCGCGCCGAAGGATCCGCGCGCGCAGGCGTTCCTGCGTCAGGTGCTCTGATCTTGTAGGTGCTGCGAGTACCTCGTGGGAGCGGGCTTGCCCTGCGATGAGGCCGACGCTGGCAACGGCGACGCCTGGCACGGGCTTCGCCCGTGTTCGCGGGCAAGCCCGCTCCCACGACCGTTCTGCGAATCCATGTGTGTCAAAGGCTGAACCGCCCCACCATCCCCCGCAACGCCCGCCCCAGCTGTTCCAACTCACCACTTGAAGCCGCTGTCTGCTCACTGGCTTCATGGGTCTGATCGGACACATCCCGCACATTCATCACGCTGCGATTGATCTGCTCGGCTACCACGCTTTGCTGTTCGCTGGCGGTGGCAATCTGCTGGTTCATGCCCTGGATGGTCGACACGGTTTCGGTGATCTGCCCCAGTGCATCGCCCGCCTGGCGGCTGAGTTCGACGCTCTGCTCGGTGAGCTGCCTGCTGTCGTCCAGTAGCCCCATTACCTGGTCGGTGCCGCTGTGCAGGTTGTCGATCAATTGCTCGATCTCCTCGGTGGACTGCTGGGTGCGCTGGGCCAGGCCGCGTACCTCGTCGGCGACCACGGCGAAGCCGCGTCCGGCCTCTCCGGCCCGCGCCGCCTCGATGGCGGCATTCAGCGCCAGCAGGTTGGTCTGCGCGGACACCGACTTGATCACATCGAGGATCGAACCGATGCGTTGGCTTTCCCCGGCCAGGTGGCCCATGGCGGCCTGGCAGTGTTCCATCTGCCCGGCCAGTTGCTCGATGCGCCCGACCGCCTGGGCCACCACCTGGTCGCCCCGTTGCGCCTGCTCATCGGCCGCAGTCGCCGCCCGCGAGGCCTGCTCAGCGTTCTGCGCCACTTCCTGGACCGTGGCGCTCATCTGGTTCATCGCCGTGGCCACCTGGTCGGTTTCCTCTTTCTGCTGGCCGACCCTGAGCTGGGTCTGCTCGCTGACGGTCGCCAGCTCATCGACAGCCTTGGACAGCTGGGTCACACCATGGTCGATACCCCCCAGCAGGTCGCGCAGGCTCAAGGTCATCGCGCGCATGCTGCCTTGCAGTTGCCCCAGTTCGTCATGGCGTATTACCTCGTCGACCTGGCTCAGGTCGCCTTGGGCGATACGTTCGGCCTGACGCAGGGCCTGTTTCAGCGGCACGGTGATCTGCTGACTGATCACCCAGGCGGCCAGGGCGCCGATCAGCAGGGCCAGCAGGGCGACGCTGGTCATCAGGCTGCGGGCGGCCAGGGCCTGCTCATCGCGCTGCTCGATCTGGTGATTGCTCAGGGCCTGGCTGCTGGTGGTGATCTGGTTGCCCAGCTGTTCCATGTCGTTCTGCAGCTGTTCGACGATGATCGCTGCCTTGGCATACTGGCTGAGCTGTTCGCGAAAGCGGGCCAGGTTGCTGGCTACAGGGTCGGGCAGGGTGCTGTCGAGATCGACGCGAGGCAACCACTGGCGCAGTTGCTCGAGGGTGGTCTCGGCTCTGCTTGCAGCGTTCTGGCCGACCTGTTCGAAGGCTTGCAGCGGTTTGCTGTAATAGGCCGGAACAGAGGCCTGCTGGCTGGCGATTTCCACCTGCCGCTCAAGGGCTTCGATGAAGTTGAGGGCTTCCCCCTGGGCGGTGGTCTGGTTCAGGCGCTTCATGAACTGGCCTTGCAGGTCGCTGATAGCGTGTTCCAGTTCACCGGTTTGTCCTTGCAACGCGTCGTGCCGCTGTTGTCGGGCCTGCAAGGCGTGCTGGAGCTTGTCGAAGTCGCTCCGGTAGCGGCCGACGATTTCGCCCTTTTCAGTCAACAGGCGCACATCTTCCGGGGCGCTGTAACGCGGGAGCATGTTGGCCAGCAGGCTTTCGACCTGGCTGAGTGTCTGGGCTAGCTGGGCGCGGCTTTCGTCGTCACCGAGCACTCGGAAGGTGATGCGCTCAGCGCGCAGGTCCTTGCTGTAGTCGTTGAGCTGGGCGATCTGGGTGAGTTTTTCCGAGCGGTCGATGGCATCGTCGAGGGCGAGCCAGCCGGTCAGGGTGGTCAATGAGGTGAGCAGCAGGACCACGGCAAAGCCCATGGTCAGCTTGAGGCGCACGCTGAGGTGGCCAAGCAGGCGGTTGAAAGGTCCGAGCATGGTGAGTCTCCGGCGAATGGGTTCAGGGGACTCATCGGCCGGGACTGCGTAGGACTGGACCTGAGATTTGGGTAGGAAAATTCCTAGCGGTAAATAAGAAAAATCGTGAAGAGCGCGCTGGGTTCTGTAGGAGCGGCTTTAGCCGCGATGCAGGCACCGCGGTGTGCGGCACCCGCTTTGCGGATGATCGCGGCTCAAGCCGCTCCTACAGGGGGCTGGCCATTACAGCCTGAACCGCCCCACCAGCCCTTGCAGGTGAGTGCCCAGCCGCGCCAGCTCGACGCTGGAACTGGCGGTCTCTTCGCTGGCGGCCGAAGTCTGGTCGGAGATGTCGCGCACGTTCATCACGCTGCGGTTGATCTCTTCAGCGACCGCGCTCTGCTGCTCGGCGGCGGTGGCGATCTGCTGGTTCATCGACTGGATCGAAGACACGGTGCGGGTGATGGTGTCCAGCGAACTGCCGGCGCGACGGGTCAGTTCGACACTGCTGTCGGTCAGCTCGCGGCTGCTGTCCATCACGCTGGCCACACGCTGGGTGCCGCTCTGCAGGCCGGCGATCAGTTCCTCGATTTCCTCGGTGGACTGCTGGGTGCGCTGGGCCAGGCTGCGCACTTCGTCGGCGACCACGGCAAAGCCACGCCCGGCCTCACCGGCGCGGGCGGCCTCGATGGCCGCGTTGAGCGCCAGCAGGTTGGTCTGCTGGGCCACCGACTTGATCACATCGAGCACGCTGCCGATCTTGTCGCTCTCGCTCTTGAGCTGGTTCATCGCCTCGCTGGAGTTCTGCACCTCGCTGGCCAGGCGCTCGATCTGGGCGATGGCCTCGCCGACCACCTTGTCGCCCTCGCGAGCCTGCTGGTCGGCCATCAGCGCCGCTTCCGAGGCCTGCTCGGCGTTGCGTGCCACTTCCTGCACGGTGGCGGCCATCTCGTTCATGGCGGTGGCCACCTGGTCGGTCTCGACCTTCTGGTTGTTGACCCCGCTGCTGGTCTGCTCGGTCACCGCCGACAATTCCTCGGCGGCACTGGCGATCTGGGTGACGCCGTCACCGATACCGCCGATCAGCTCACGCAGGCCCTGGGTCATGCGCTGCATGCTGGCCTGCAACTGGCCCAGCTCGTCGCGGCGGGTGACCAGCGTGTCCTGGCGCAGGTCGCCGCTGGCCACGCGCTCGGCGGCGGCCAGGGTCTGGCGCAGCGGCACGATGATCTGCCGGGTGATGGCGAATGCGGCGACGACGCCCAGCAGCAGGGCAAGGGCGGTGGCACCGGCGAGCATGGACTTGGCCTGCTGGGTGCCCTGGTCGCGGACTTGGGTCTGGGAGACGGTCATGTCCTGGCTGGTGCTCAACAGCACCTGGCCCTGCGCAGACATGCGCTGCATCGCTTGTTCGCTGGCAGCCTGGGCGGTGCCGAACTGGTTCACCGCGTCACGGTAGGCGGCCAGGGCAGTGGCGGCGTCGTCGAGGCTGGCGGCGAACTCGGCGGGGAGTTTGGCCGGCAGCGTCTTGAGCACGGCCAGGGCCTGGTCGATGGCATTCAGCGCGGTCTGCTGGAATTCGGCCTTGCCGCTGTAGGTGTAGCCGCGCACCTGGAAGCGTGCCTGCTGCAACAGGGCGCTGACTTGCACCACCTGCTGGTACTGGCTGATATCGCCGCCCTGCAGCAGGCGCTGCTGGACCTTGCCGATCAGCTCGGCGGCCTTGTCGGCACTGTCGCCGAGCATGCCGCGGCTGGCTTCGCGGCGCTGGCCGGCCTGCTTGAGCTCGGCGAAGGCTTGCTGGTACTGGCGGATGGCCTCCTGCTGCTGGTCCAGGCGCTGGCGGTCGGCGGGCAGCTCGATCTGCCCAAGCATGAACTGCACCTGGCGCTCGAGGTTGGCCAGGGCCTTCTCCATCGCGCCGACAGCGGCGTCATCACGGTTGCGTTCGTAGTCCTGGCGGGCGAGGCGCAGGTCCTGGGTGTACTGGTGGATCACCGAGATGTTGCCGAGCTTGTCGCCACGGCTGGTCACGCTGTCGATGCCCATCCACCCGGTGAAGGTGATGCCCAGGGTGAGCAGCAGCACCAGGCCGAAACCAACCCCCAACTTGCGATTGACGCTTACATTCCCCAGTGACTGGGCAAACCAACGGTACATAGACGACTCCCCGGCGCGTGGCAGTGCGGATTATTGTTCTCTTGCACAGGCCATCGGCGAGGAGCGGCGAAACTTGATGGTAAAAACTTGACTATTGCGTCAGAAAATTCGCGAAAGCAGGGCGGTGACCGCCGTTTCCACACGCAGGATGCGATCGCCCAGTTGCACGGGGGCCAGGCCAGCCCTGCCCAGCAACTCGACTTCGTAGGGGATCCAGCCGCCTTCCGGGCCGATCGCCAGGGTGACCGGGCCTTCCACTGCGCGCGGGCAGGCCGGGTAGGGGCCGGGGTGACCGACCAGGCCCAGGGTGCCTTCGGCGATGGCGGGCAGGCGGTCCTCGACGAAGGGCTTGAAGCGCTTCTCGATGATCACTTCCGGCAGCACGGTGTCGCGGGCCTGCTCCAAGCCGAGAATGAGGTTCTCGCGGATGGTCTCGGGTTGCAGGAACGGCGTCTGCCAGAAACTTTTCTCGACCTTGTAGCTGTTGACCAGGATCAGCCGTGGCACGCCCAGGGTGGCGACCGTCTGGAACAGCCGGCGCAGCATCTTCGGGCGGGGTACGGCCAGCACCAGGGTCAGTGGCAGCTTGGCCGGCGGCGCTTGGTCGAAGGCCACCCGCAGTTCTGCCTCATGGCCTTCGAGGCGAATCACCTCGGCCTTGCCCATCAGGCCGCCGATGCGGCCGACGCGCAGGCTGTCGCCCACCGCCACGCGGTGGATCTCCTGCATGTGGGTGAAGCGGCGGTCGGCCAGGATGACGCGGTCGGCCGACACGAAGTCGGCCTCTTCGAGGAGCAACAGGTTCACGGTTGGGTCGCAGGCGGCTGGTCGTTGTGGTCGTTGGGGGCTTCATCGTGTGCGTGGCTGCGCTTGCGGATCAGGCTGCCGCACAGCACGCCGACCTCGAACAACATCCACATGGGCACGGCGAGCAGGGTCTGGGAGAAGATGTCCGGCGGCGTGAGGATCATGCCGACCACGAAGCAGCCGATGATCACGTACGGGCGGATCTTCTTCAGGTACTGCACGTCGACCACGCCGATCCACACCAGCAGCACCACCGCCACCGGGATCTCGAAGGCGACGCCGAAGGCGAAGAACAGGGTCATGACGAAGTCGAGGTAGCTGGCGATGTCCGTCATCATCGACACGCCTTCGGGGGTGGCGGCGGCGAAGAAGCTGAACATCAGCGGGAACACCAGGAAGTAGGCGAAGGCCATGCCGGCGTAGAACAGCAGGATGCTCGACACCAGCAGCGGGATGGCGATGCGTTTTTCGTGGCGGTACAGGCCCGGGGCGATGAAGCCCCAGATCTGCTGCAGGATGAACGGGATCGCCAGGAACATCGAGACGATCATGGTCAGCTTGAACGGCGTCAGGAACGGCGAGGCCACGTCGGTGGCGATCATCGTCGCGTTGGCCGGCAAGTGGGCGCGCAGCGGCGCCGAGACCAGGGTGTAGATCTGCTGGGCGAAGGAGAACAGCCCGGCGAAGATCAGGAAGATGGCGGCGACGCAGCGCAGCAGGCGGGTGCGCAGTTCGGTCAGGTGCGAGACCAGCGGCATCGGCTGGTCATGTTCCGGATTTTCGCTCATGGGGCTCGTGGCGGTTGTGGCGGCTCGGAGGGTGGCGCTGCGGCGGGCTGCGCGGTGGCGGCCTCGGTGGCAGGCGTGACGGGCGTTTCAGGGGTGGCCGGCGGTTGTGTGGGCGGCACCAGAGGGTTGAGGATGCGCTTGGCTTCCTGTTCCATCTGCAGGATGTGCTCGTTGTGCAGTTGACGACGGATGTCGTCGGCGCCGATCTCGCGCTCCACTTCCATCTTGATGGCGTTGAAGCTGCGTTTGAGACGGCCGATCCACAATCCCGCAGTGCGCGCGGCGCCCGGCAGGCGCTCGGGGCCGAGCACCAGCAGGGCGACCAGGCCGACGAGCAGCAGCTCGCTGAAACTGATGCCGAACATGGGTCAGTCTTTCCGCTGCGGCTCTTGGACCGGCTGGGCCTGGCCTTCGATGGTGTGGCCCTGGGCCTGCTGCGTGGTGTTCTGCACTGGTGGGACCGGTTGCGCCGGTGGCGGGGTCTGCTCGGCGGGTTTGTTCTCTTCTTCGTTCATGGCCTTGCGGAAGCCCTTGATCGACTCGCCCAGGTCGCTGCCGAAGTTCTTCAGTTTCTTGGTGCCGAACACCAGTACCACGACGACCAGCAGAACAATCCAGTGTTTCCAGTCAAAAATGCCCATTTCGTACTCCTGAGAAATATGTGTCGGTCTATCGGGCCCTGGGGGCTGCTGTGCAGCCCATCGCGGCACAAGGCCCTACAGGAATTTCAGGCGCCGCGGCCCCTGTGGGAGCGGCCTTGCGCCCCCCGCAATCATTCAGGCAGAAGGCTGGCGCGCAGCCTTCTCGTCATGCCCGGAAAGCCCGAAACGGCGCTCCAGCTCGTCGAGCACCGCTTGTGGGTGCTGGCCCAGCGCGCTGAGCATGACCAGGCTATGAAACCACAGGTCTGCGGTCTCATAGATGACATCGCTGTAATCCTTGCTGACGGCGGCATCCTTGGCGGCGATGATGGTCTCGATGGACTCTTCGCCGAGCTTCTCGAGGATCTTGTTCAGGCCCTTGTGATACAGGCTGGCCACATAGCTGCTGTCCGGCGCCGCCTGCTTGCGCTCTTCCAGTACCTCGGCGAGGCGGTTCAGTGTGTCGCTCATGTCAGTGTCCTGCGCTGTAGATGGCGTGCGGGTCTTTCAGGACCGGGTCGACGGTTTTCCACTGGCCGTCTTCATAGACGCGGTAGAAGCAGCTTTCGCGGCCGGTATGGCAGGCGATATGCCCCAGTTGCTCGACCATCAGGATGATCACGTCGGCGTCGCAGTCCAGGCGCATCTCGTGCAGTTTCTGCACATGGCCCGACTCTTCGCCCTTGCGCCACAGCTTGCCCCGCGAGCGCGACCAGTAGATGGCGCGATGCTCGGCGGCGGTCAGGGCGAGGGATTCACGGTTCATCCAGGCCATCATCAGCACGCGCCCGGTCTTGTGGTCCTGGGCGATCGCCGGCACCAGGCCATCGCTGTTCCACTTGATCTCGTCCAGCCAGTCTTTCATCGTCGACTCCAAACCGGGCCCGCTCCTGTACCGGGCCTCTTGCGCTAGTGTGCCAGCCAGCCGCGCGGCTGGCTATCGGCGCACGATCAGGTACAGGCCTGCGGCCAGCATCAACCATGCCGGCCAGGCGCCCGGGGCGCTGAGGCTGACGGCACCGGCCGCCAGCGTCGCGCCGCCGCCGAGCAGGCCGGCACCGAGCAGGCGTAGCGCCCA
The DNA here is from genome assembly GCF_018417595.1 of Pseudomonas entomophila. Lineage (NCBI taxonomy): Bacteria > Pseudomonadati > Pseudomonadota > Gammaproteobacteria > Pseudomonadales > Pseudomonadaceae > Pseudomonas > Pseudomonas entomophila. Next base: position 5,456,421 of record NZ_CP070982.1, on the reverse strand, counting down.
GTTGTCGCCTTGGCGGCGCCGTTCGGGCAGTTGCGCATCATTGAGGTGCGGTTGTGACAGGCGTTCGAGCAGGTCGCGGGTCATGTCCGCCAGGTGCGGCAGTTGCTCGGCCTGGTTGTACAGGTTGCCGATCACCGCCTTCGGGCTCATGCGCCCGCGCATCCAGCGCTCGAGGAACGGCTTGGCGGTGCTCCACAGGTCCAGGTCCGGGTACAGCTGGCGGCCCAGGCCTTCGATGTTGAGCAGGGTCTTCTGCAGCAGCACCAACTGCGGCTGGACTTCCATGTTGAAGCGCCGGGCGGTCTGGAACAGGCGCATCAGCACCTGGCCGAAAGAGATATCCTTGAGCGGTTTCTCGAAGATCGGCTCGCACACGGTGCGGATCGCCGCCTCGAACTCGTTGACCTTGGTCTGCGCCGGCACCCAGCCCGAATCGATGTGCAACTGCGCCACGCGGCGATAGTCGCGCTTGAAGAAGGCGATCAGGTTACGGGCAAGATAGTCCTGGTCTTCGGCCGTCAGGCTGCCGACGATGCCACAGTCGATGGCGATGTACTGCGGGCTCCAGGGCTTGACCGTGCTGACGAAGATGTTGCCCGGGTGCATGTCGGCGTGGAAGAAGCTGTCGCGGAACACCTGGGTGAAGAACACTTCGACGCCGCGCTCGGCGAGCATCTTCATGTCGGTGCGCTGGTCGGCCAGGGTGGCCATGTCGGTGACCGGCACGCCGTAGATGCGCTCCATCACCAGCACTTTCGGACGGCACAGGTCCCAGTAGACCTGGGGCACGTACATCAGCTCGGACCCCTCGAAGTTGCGTCGCAGCTGGCTGGCGTTGGCCGCCTCGCGCAGCAGGTCGAGTTCGTCGTAGATGGTCTTTTCGTAGTCACCGACGATCTCCACCGGGTGCAGGCGGCGGGCATCGGCCGAGGCCCGCTCGGCGGCCTTGGCGATCAGGAACAGCCAGGCCAGGTCCTGGGCGATGACCGGCTTGAGGCCCGGGCGCACCACCTTGACCACCACTTCCTCGCCACTCTTGAGGCGGGCTGCATGCACCTGGGCCACCGAGGCCGAGGCCAGCGGCTCGACATCGAAGCGGCTGAACACTTCGCCCACCGTTGAGCCGAGCTGCTCTTCGATCAGCGCCACGGCGTGCTGCGGGTCGAATGGCGGCACCCGGTCCTGCAGCAGCATCAGTTCGTCGGCGATATCGGTGGGCAGCAGGTCGCGGCGGGTAGAGAGCAACTGGCCGAACTTGATGAAGATCGGCCCGAGGTCCTGCAACGCCAGACGCAGGCGCGCGCCACGGCTCAGTTCCAGCGGCTTGCGCGGCAGCCAGCGCCAGGGCATCAGCAGGCGCAGGCTGGCCAGCCACCAGGGCAGCAGGGGTTGTTCGAACAGCAGGTCATCGAGGCGGTAGCGGATCACGACGCGCTGGATGCGCAACAGACGGCGGACGGCGAGCAGCTTCATGCGTTATCGCTGGTATCAAGAGTGTGGGCGAGGCGGCGCAGGCGCGCCTCGAGGCGTTCGATGTCGACTTTCAGCGCGTCGAGTTCGCTGAAGGCCGCTTCGGCTTCGCGTTTGCCGACCAGGGTGCGGGACTCTTCGGCCAGGTACTCGGAGAGGTTCTGGCCGAAGCGGGCCAGGCCCTGCCTGGTCCAGCGCGCGCGCAGGCGCAGGTGGCCGGCGATCAATGCCGTCGGTACCGGGCCGAGCCAGCGTTGCAGCTCGTATTCCCAGTCCAGGTCGAGGTCCTGCAGGATGCCGAACAGGTCGAGCATTACCGCACTGTCGCCATGCAGCGCGACCTGCGGGCTATGCAGCACGGCAGTCTTGTCCTTGGCCAGCGCAAGCTGCGCCAGGCGCCCGGCGGGGGCGCGCAAGGTGCAGTCGACCTCGCCCTGCCAGTGGGCGGCGAGCATCAGGCCCTGTTCATCGGGCAGCACGAACAGCTTGAGGGCCGGCTGCACGCAGTCGATCTCGACCACCTTGCCCTCGAGCATGGCCAGCCGCGGCAGCGCGGTGCTGTCCAGGCGCAGGACGCGGTTGAGCCCGTGCTCGACGCTGGCGAGCAGGCCGGCCAGCAGCATCAGGGCTTGATTCCCCGGTGCACGGCGACGATGCCGCTGGTCATGTTGTGGTAGGTGACGCGGTCGAAACCGGCCTCGACCATCATCGCTTTGAGCGTTTCCTGGTCGGGGTGCATGCGGATCGACTCGGCGAGATAACGGTAGCTTTCCGAGTCGTTGGTGATCAGCTTGCCGGCCAGTGGCATGAAGGCGAACGAGTAGGCGTCGTAGGCCTTGGACATCAGCTTGTTGGTGGGTTTGGAGAATTCCAGCACCAGCAGGCGGCCGCCTGGCTTGAGCACGCGCAGCATGGAGCGGATGGCTTCATCCTTGTGCGTCACGTTGCGCAGGCCGAAGGCGATGGTCACGCAGTCGAAGTGGTTGTCCGGGAACGGCAGCTTCTCGGCGTCGGCCTGGACGAACTCGATGTTGCCGGCCACGCCACGGTCGAGCAGGCGGTCGCGGCCGACCTTGAGCATCGATTCGTTGATGTCGGCCAGCACTACCTGGCCGGTCGGGCCGACCAGGCGCGAGAACTTGGCGGCCAGGTCACCGGTGCCGCCGGCGATGTCCAGCACCCGGTTGCCGCTGCGCACGCCGGACAGCTCGATGGTGAAGCGCTTCCACAGGCGGTGCATGCCGCCGGAGAGCACGTCGTTCATCAGGTCGTACTTGGCGGCCACCGAGTGGAACACTTCGGCGACTTTCTTCGCCTTCTGGCTCTCGGGCACGTCCTGGTAGCCGAAGTGTGTGGTGGGTTCGGCGTGGTCGCCTTTGCGCGGGTCGGTCATTTCGCTTCACCAGAAAAAAATTACGGCCATTCTAGGGGGATCGGGCGCATTTGTCTTGACGGGGTGTGCCGTCGGGCGGGCGGGGGCATAATGGCGCCATTGTCTTCATATCCAGGAACACCCGCATGACTCAGATCAGCGTCGAACGCAAACACTCCCTCGGCCGCGAAGCCGTCCGCGCCAAGGCGCAGGCGCTGGTGGACCGGCTGGCCCGTGAATACGACCTCAAGGCCAGCTGGAACGGCGACCGCGTCGATGTGTCGCGTAGCGGCGCCAATGGCAGCGTGCAGATCTTCGACGACAGCATCCGTGTCGAGCTCAAGCTGGGCATGATGCTGTCGATGATGAGCGGCACCATCAAGGGCGAGATCGAGCGGGCGCTGGACAAGGCCCTGGCCTGAGAGTGCATCGCGGATAAATCCGCTCCTACAGGTTGCGGCAAACGTAGGAGCGGATTCATCCGCGATGCGCCGCGCGGGCGGCGCTCGATCTCCTGGGCGCTGCAGCGCTAACGTCGAACACCTCGCAAGCGCCACACCTTAGGGTGAGGATTCTAATTTCTCCCCCTACCTTATGCTCAAGCCCGCAATCCATGGGCAGTTTCTCCCTCCCATCATGAGCATGAGGTGAAGAGCATGGCCAAAGTGAGTCTCAAGCACAAAGACGACGACCAGGGCACCCTGGGCGAAGTGCGCGGCTACGCGCGCAAGATCTGGCTGGCGGGCCTGGGCGCCTACGCCCGCGTCGGCCAGGAAAGCACCGACTACTTCAAGGAGCTGGTCAAGGCCGGTGAAGGCGTCGAGAAGCGCGGCAAGAAGCGCATCGACAAGGAGCTCGATGCCGCCAACGGCCAGCTCGACGAAGCCACCCGCGAAGTGACCCGCGTGCGCGGCAAAGTCGAGGTCCAACTGGACAAAATCGAGAAGGCCTTCGACGCCCGCGTCGGTCGCGCCTTGAATCGCCTCGGCATTCCGTCTAAACATGACGTTGAGGCGTTGTCCATCAAGCTTGAACAGCTGCATGAGCTGCTCGAGCGCGTCGCGCACAAACCATAAGGAGAGCAGGATGGCTGGCAAGAAGAACACCGAGAAAGAAGGTAGCTCCTGGGTCGGCGGAATCGAGAAGTACTCCCGCAAGATCTGGCTGGCTGGCCTGGGTATCTACTCGAAGATCGACCAGGACGGTCCGAAGCTGTTCGACACGCTGGTGAAGGATGGCGAGAAAGCTGAAAAGCAGGCGAAGAAGAGCGTCGATTCGGCCGCTGGCAGCGCCAAGTCGGCGACCACTTCGCGGGTGTCCGACGTCAAGGAACGTGCCCTGGGCAAGTGGAGCGAGCTCGAAGAAGCCTTCGACAAGCGTCTGAACAGCGCCATCTCGCGCCTGGGCGTGCCCAGCCGCAATGAGATCAAGGCCCTGCACCAGCAGGTCGACACGCTGACCAAGCAGATCGAGAAACTGACTGGCGCTTCGGTCACGCCGATCTCCAAGGCGGGCGCGAGCAAGACTGCGGCCAAACCGCTGGCCAAGGCCGCCGCCAAGCCGGCAGCCAAGACCGCTGCGGCGAAGCCAGCCGCCAAGCCTGCGGCTAAAACCGCAGCGGCCAAGCCAGCGGCAAAACCGGCCGCCAAGCCGGCTGCGGCCAAGAAACCGGCAGTGAAGAAAGCCGCTGCGGCCAAGCCTGCGGGCGTTGCGCCAGCAGCAACCGCCGCCCCGGCACCCAGCGCGGCGCCGGCCAGCGCCACCCCGTCGGCACCGGTGAACGCGGCCGCCCAGGCCTGACACCGCGTCGTCAACTTCGCGGGCAACTCCCGCTCCCACAGGCGTATCTCAAACCCTGTGGGAGCGGGCTTGGCCGCGAATGCTGTCAACGCCGATCTACAGAATTCAGCCTTCCAGATAGCGCATCGCCAACTGTTCCGCCGCCCTGCGCGCCGGCGCCTGCAGGTGTGGCGCCACCAGCATCATCACCTGGTACACCACCACCCCCACATCGCCCTCGCGGCCGATCACCCGCTGGTAGTCCAGCGAGCAGATCAGGGTCAGGGTGATCTGTTCCACCAGTTGCCCCAATGCCTGGGTCTCGCTGGTCACCTGGCCCTGGGCCTTGAGGCTGGCCAGCAGTGCGGCCAGGGTGCGCTTGAGGGCGTTGATCAGGCTGCGCATGCCCCGCGCCAGCTTGGGCAGGCGGCCGGTGAGGTTGGACAGGTCCTGGAGCAGGAACCGGTACTGGGCCATGCGTTCGACGATCAGGTGCAGGAACAGCCAGTAGTCCTCGGCCTCCAGCTGTACGTCCAGCGGTGGGTCGAGCAAGGTCATCAGCTCTTCCTCGAAGCGCTCGAACAAGCCGATCACCAGCGGCTCCTTGCCGTGGAAGTGGTAGTACAGGTTGCCCGGGCTGATGCCCAGTTCGTTGGCGATCTCCAGGGTCGAGACATTCGGCTCGCCCTGGCGGTTGAACAACTGCAGGGCGCATTCGAGGATACGGTCGCGGGTCTTCATCCGTTCAGCGGGCCATCACATAGTTGCCTGGCGCAGGGCCCAGCGGTGGATAGGTGGCGTTGCCCAGTTCCGTGCGCTGTGGCTTGAGCGTGCCCGAGCGCTGGGTGATCCATTCCTGCCACAGTGGCCACCAGCTGCCGTCGCGACGCTGGGCATCGTGGAACCAGGCCCGTGGGTCGCTGGACAGCTTGGGGTTCTCGAGGTAGTAGGACTTGGGGTTGCCGGGCGGGTTGATGATGCTCTGGATATGCCCACTGTTGGCCAGCAGGAAACGCCGGTCGCCACCGAGCAGCAGGGCCGAGCGGTACACCGCGTCCCAGGGGGTGATGTGGTCGTTGCTGCCGGCCACGGTGAAACTGTCGAGGTCGACCTGCTTGAGGTCGATGGGGGTGCCGCACACCTCGAGCCCCTCGGGGAAGGTCAGTGGGTTGAGCTTGAAGAAGTCCAGCAACTCGCCGTGATAGGCGGCGGGCAGGCGGGTGCTGTCGGCGTTCCAGTAGAGAATGTCGAACGCCGGTGGCTTCTTGCCCATCAGGTAGTTGTTGACCCAGTAATTCCAGATCAGGTCGTTGGGGCGCATCCAGGCGAAGATCCGCGCCACCTCGCCGCCGTCGAGCACGCCGCGCTGGTAGGAGCGACGCTTGGACGCCTCGATGGTCTGCTCGTCGGCGAACAGGCTGGCGGGGCTGTCGAACTGGCTGTCGAGCATGCTCACCAGGTAGGTGGCGCTACGCACCTTGCGCAGTTGTTTCTTGGCCTGCAAGTGGCCCTGCAGGGCGGCCATGGTCAGCCCCCCGGCGCAGGCGCCCATGAGGTTGAGGTCGCGGCTGCCACTGATGCTGCGGCAGGCGTTCAGCGCTTCCTCCAGTGCCTGCACGTAGCTCGACAGGCCCCATTCGCGGTGGCGCGGGTCGGGGTTGCGCCAGCTGACCATGAACACCTGCAGGCCGTTCTTGAGCATGTACTGGACGAAGCTGTTGGTCGGGCTCAGGTCGAAGATGTAGTACTTGTTGATTTGAGGGGGTACCACCAGCAAGGGGCGGGCGTACTGTTGTTCGCTCATGGGCTTGTACTGGATCAGCTCCAGCAGCTCGTTGCGAAACACCACCGCGCCCGGGGTGGCGGCGAGGTTGCCACCGACCTCGAAGGCGCGTTCGTCGACCTGGCGCGGGAGGCCGTCGTTGTGGCGCAGGTCGTCCAGCAGGTAGCTGGCGCCACGCAGCAGGCTCTGGCCGCCGGTGTTGAACAGCTCCTTGACCGCCAGCGGGTTGAGCAGTGAATTGCTCGGGGCCACGGCGTCGCTGACCAGGGTGAACAGGAATTGCGCACGGGCACGATCGTCGTCACTCAGGGTGCTTTCCTCGATCCAGCGGCGGGTCTGCTTCTGCCAGGCGAGGTAGGCCTGCAGCCCTCGGCGGTAGAGCGGGTTTTCGCTCCAGGTCGGGTCGCTGAAACGGTTGTCGCGGGCATGGGGCTGGAACGGCGTGTCGCCAAGTATTACCCGACCCAGGGTGCCGCCCAGTTCCAGCAGGTGGCGGGCGGTGTACAACGGGTGGCGCAGGCCGTGGCGGCCGACATGGCGCAGGGTCGACAGCAGGTCGCGACCGCGCAGGCCGTTGATTGCGTTCTGCAGGTTCATGCTGGTGGCGGGGACCGGTGTCGTCCCTGATGCCGGTTTGTCTTTCATGCCAACACTCCATCGTCAGGCCAGCAAGCGCTGGAACACAGCAAGGCCGGGCCGGCGCGTATTCCATGCGCCGGCCCGGCGTCAGCCGCCGGAGGCGGGCCGGGGGTGCATGACCGCGCGCTGGCGCTCTTGCTGGAGGAATTTCATGATGATCGGGGCGACGGCCTCGGCCCGGGTGATCAGGAACAGATGGCCATCGTCGATTATGTGTAGCTGCGCATTGGGAATTCGCCAGGCCAGCAGGCGCATGTTGATCAGCGGGATCAACGGGTCATCGTCGCCGGCCAGCACCAGGGTGGGCTGGTGGATCTTGTGCAGCCAGTGGATGCTGGTCCAGCCGAGCCCGGCGAACAGCTGCCAGTAGTAGCCCAGCTTGCCGCCGGAGCGCACCTTCGAGGCGTGGTGCAGGGCCAGGTCGGGGTCGCGGCGAAAACCACCGCCATAGATGGTCGGGGCGATGCGGATCACGTGGGATGGCTGGATGTAGCGCCGCGGGCTGGCCATCATCCACAGCACCTTGGGCTTGCCCGGCACCATCACCGCGCCGGCGGCGGTGGCGGCGAGCACCAGCTTCTTGCAGCGCTCCGGGTAGTCGTGGGCGAACTGCTGGGCCAGGGCGCCGCCCCAGGACACGCCGATCGCGTTGACCTGGCCGTAGTCCAGGTAGTCGAGCATGCGCGCCGTCAGCTTGGCCAGCCCGGGGAAGCGGTAAGGGTGGCGGGGCGTCGACGAGCCGCCGACGCCGGGCACGTCGAAGGCGATCACCTCCAGGTCCGGATCCAGGGCCTCGATGAACGGGAACACCAGCTCGAGGTTGGCACCGATGCCGTTGAAGATCAGCAAGGGTGTCAGGTGCGGCTTGCCCGGACGGACCGCGGTGCGGATGGACTGATCATCCAGCTCGACGGTCCTGAAGATGTAGGGTGGCGGCATACGCGTGACTCTGTGGTGGACGTAGCGCGGTGATGCGCCACGGGGCGCACCACCGCGGTTTCACTCAGCGTTCGTGGACATAGGTGCCCGGCGATGCCTCGCCGGCGGCGTATGTGCGGTTGCCCAGGCGCGTGGGTGCTTTCTTCAGTTCGCCCGCGCGCTCGCCCAGCCAGCTCTGCCAGTGCAGCCACCAGGAGTCGGCGTGCTTGACTGCGTTCTCCTGCCAGGCCACCGGATCGTCCGGGCGGTCCTCGCCGGTCAGGAAGCGCGCCTTGGGGTTGCCTGGCGGGTTGAGAATGCTCTGGATGTGCCCGCTGTTGGACAGCACGAACTCGATCTTGCCGCCGAACAGGTGCGCCGAGCGGTAGCACGATTGCCAGGGGGTGATGTGGTCGGCGGTGCCGGCGACGCTGTAGATGTCGCAGTCGACCTGCTTCAGGTCGATGGCGGTGCCGCACACTTCCAGGGCGTTGGAGCGGATCAGCGGGTTGTTCTTGAACATCTCGATGAGGTCGCCGTGGAAGGCGGCCGGCAGGCGCGTGGTGTCGTTGTTCCAGAACAGGATGTCGAACACCGGCGGCTCGTTGCCCAGCAGGTAGTTGTTGACCCAGTAGTTCCAGATCAGGTCGTTGGGGCGCATCCAGGCGAACACCTTGGCCATGTCGCTGCCTTCGAGCACGCCGGCTTGATAGGAGTGGCGCTTGGCCGCCTCCAGCGTCTGCTCGTCGACGAACAGCGCCACCTGGGTGTCGACCGTGGTGTCGAGCACGCTGACCAGCAGCGTGAGGGCGTTGACCTTCTTCTCGCCGAGCGCCGCGTAGTGGCCTACCAGCGCGGTGCAGGTGATGCCGCCCGAGCAGGCGCCGAGCATGTTCAAGTCTTTGCTGCCGGTGATCGCCAGCACTGCGTCGACAGCTTCCTTCAGCGCGTCGATGTAGGTCGACAGGCCCCACTCGCGTTGCGCCTTGGTCGGGTTGCGCCAGCTGACGATGAAAGTCTGCTGCTGGGAGCGCAGGCAGAAGCGCGCCAGGCTCTTTTCCGGGCTCAGGTCGAAGACGTAGAACTTGTTGATCTGCGGCGGCACCACCAGCAGGGGGCGGGCGTGCACCTGTTCGGTGATGGGGCTGTACTGGATCAGTTCCAGCACATCGTTGCGGTACACCACCGCGCCTTCGCTGGTGGCCAGGTTCTTGCCCACCTCGAAGGCTTCCATGTTCACCTGGCTGGGCATGCCGCCGTTGTTGACCAGGTCCTTGGCGAGGTGGGAGAGGCCGTCGAGCAGGCTCTTGCCGCCGGTCTCGAAGAAGCGCTTGACCGCGGCGGGGTTGGAGAGGGTGTTGGTGGGCGCCATGGCCTCGGTCATCAGGTTGATGACGAACTGGCCGCGGCTGATGTCCTGGGGCGACAGGTCGCTCTCGCCGATCCAGTCGTGCAGCTCCTTGCGCCAGGCCAGGTAAGTCTGCAGGTAGCGGCGGTACAGCGGGTTGTTGCTCCAGGCCGGGTCGCTGAAGCGACGGTCGTCGCTTTCGGGCTGAAGACTCGATTTGCCCAGCAGCACGTTCTTCAGTTCCAGGCCGAAATGCGCCACGTGCTTGGCGCTGTGCAACGGTTGACGCAATGCCTGGCGCAATACCGTGCGCGCCGAGGTCAACAGATCCTTGCGGCGAATGCCGATGACCGGGTTCAGCCCCAAGGTGTTCTCCGAGGCCTGCCGCTGCAACTCATCGTTGTTCTTGTTACTCATCTACGACGCTCCGTTGTCCTGAGACGAGTACCGGTGTGCTGTGACAGCCCGGTACTGCTACTCGGGTGACCAGTGATAAGGAACAGCGGTGCTGCGACCGGGGGCGTGTCGGTGATGAGCGGCGGGATTTTCTGCGTGTGAAGACAGCCTGCTTTCGCTCGCGACCTCTACCTACCGGCCTGGCCCTGCTTGCCCGAAATGCAATGCAGGGAACTTGCCAGCTCCATTGGTTACCCGACTTTCGTGTAATGCGCAAGACAGCCAGTCTTTGGCTGCCATCCAGGCATTCAAGCAGATGAGATTAGAAAATGCGCTCTAAAGCGTGGGAGCCTTGAGCTAGAGCATCAGTTTCACCACCGATTCCGACGGGTCGCGGGATTTGCCGGCCTTGTGCAATTCGTCCAGATAATCGGCCCACAATTGCTCCTGGCGCAGGCACAGCTGTTCCAGGTATTCCCAGGTGAACAATCCGGAGTCATGGCCGTCGTCGAAGGTCAGTTTCAGTGCATATTGACCGGCCGGTTCCAGGCCGCTGAGGCCGACATTGATCTTGCCGAACTGCAGGATGGGATTGCCGTGGCCCTGGACCTCGGCGGAGGGGGAGTGCACGCGCAGGAATTCGGCGGGCAGGTGGTAGACCTCGCCGGGGGCGTAGGTGAGGGTGAGGGTCTTCGAGGCTTTGTGCAGGTTGATCGCGGTGGGCAGGCGGGCCATGGCTATGTCTCTCTCTGGCTTCAAGCGGCAAGCTTCGAGTGATTTTGGCCATTGTGCAAGGGGCTGCTGCGCAGCCCGTTCGCGGCACAAGGCCGCTCCTACAGACGATCGCGATTCCCTGTAGGAGCGGCCTTGTGCCGCGAACGGGCCGCGCAGCGGCCCCACGCGGTCTTACAGGATGTAGCGCGACAGGTCTTCGTTCTGCGCCAGCTCACCGAGGTGGCTGTTCACATAGGCCGCGTCGATGTGGATCGGCTTCTCGTCGTGGGTGCTGGCCAGGTCGCCGGCGCTGAACGACACCTCTTCGAGCAGGCGCTCGAGCAGGGTGTGCAGGCGGCGGGCACCGATGTTCTCGGTCTTCTCGTTGACCTGGAAGGCGATCTCGGCCAGGCGCTTGAGGCCTTCGTCGGCGAACTCGATATGCAGGCCTTCGGTCTTGAGCAGCTCGCGGTACTGTTCGGTCAGCGAGGCGTGCGGCTCTTTCAGGATGCGCTCGAAGTCTTCCGGGGTCAGCGCCTTGAGCTCGACACGGATTGGCAGGCGGCCTTGCAGTTCAGGCACCAGGTCGCTGGGTTTGCTCAGGTGGAACGCGCCGGAGGCGATGAACAGGATATGGTCGGTCTTGACCATGCCCAGCTTGGTGTTGACCGTGCAGCCTTCGATCAGCGGCAGCAGGTCGCGCTGCACGCCTTCGCGGGACACGTCGGCGCCACCGACATTGCCACGCTTGGCCACCTTGTCGATCTCGTCGATGAACACGATGCCGTGTTGTTCGACCGCTTCCAGGGCCTTGGCCTTGAGCTCTTCCTCGTTGACCAGGCGGCTCGCCTCTTCATCGCGGACCATCTTCAGGGCTTCTTTCACCTTCAGCTTGCGGCTCTTGCGCTTGCCCTTGCCCATGTTGGCGAACAGGCTCTGCAGCTGGTTGGTCATCTCTTCCATGCCGGGCGGCGCGGCAATATCGACGCCCATGCTCTCGGCGACTTCGATCTCGATTTCCTTGTCGTCCAGCTGGCCTTCGCGCAGGCGCTTGCGGAACAGCTGGCGGGTGTTGGAGTCGCCGCTGGACTGCTGGGCTTCCTCGCTGAAGCTGCTGACCCGCGCCTGCGGCAGCAGGGCGTCGAGGATGCGGTCTTCGGCGGCGTCTTCGGCGCGGTGGCGCACGCGGACGATTTCCTGCTCGCGCAGCATCTTCAGCGCGGCGTCGGCCAGGTCGCGGATGATCGACTCGACGTCACGGCCCACGTAGCCGACTTCGGTGAACTTGGTCGCCTCGACCTTGATGAACGGCGCGTTGGCCAGCTTGGCCAGGCGGCGGGCGATTTCGGTCTTGCCCACGCCGGTGGGGCCGATCATCAGGATGTTCTTGGGGGTGACTTCGGCACGCAGCTCGGCAGGGAGCTGCATGCGCCGCCAGCGGTTGCGCAGGGCGATGGCGACGGCGCGCTTGGCGTCGTCCTGGCCGATGATGTGGCGGTTGAGTTCGTGGACGATTTCGCGGGGGGTCATGGACATGATGTATGGGGTCCTCGAGCAGAGTGATCAGTGTGGAAAAGTCCCGCTGCGAGCGGGACGCCAAAACAACTGATTCACTCGGCCAGGTCCTGCTCCTCGATGGTCAGGTTGTGGTTGGTGAACACGCAGATGTCGCCGGCGATGTTCAGGGCGGCCTCGGTGATTTCGCGGGCCGACAGGTCGGTCTTGTTCAGCAGGGCGCGGGCCGCGGCCTGGGCGTAGCCACCGCCGGAGCCCATGGCGATCAGGCCGTCCTCGGGCTCGACCACGTCACCGTTGCCGGTGATGATCAGCGAGGCGTCCTTGTTGGCCACGGCCAGCATCGCCTCCAGGCGGCTGAGCGAGCGGTCGGTGCGCCATTCCTTGGCCAGCTCGACGGCGGCGCGGACCAAGTGGCCGGAGTGTTTCTGCAGTTGCGCTTCAAAGCGCTCGAACAGGGTGAAGGCGTCGGCGGTGGCACCGGCGAAACCGGCGATGACCTGGCCGTTGTACAGGCGACGGACTTTCTTGGCGTTGCCTTTCATCACGGTGTTGCCGAGGGAAACCTGGCCGTCGCCGCCCATGACGACTTTGCCGTTACGGCGGACAGAAACGATGGTAGTCAAGGGAGAGTCTCCACGCAGCGGGGCGAAAATGCCTGATGCCGACTCATATGGGGGGAGGGGGGAAGGATTTCAACCTTGGGGGATGAGTGGTTGGGGTAGGGCAGGCGCATTCATGTTGGGGCATTCGCGGGTAAACCCGCTCCCACAGGCGCTTCGATAGCCCTGTGGGAGCGGGTTTACCCGCGAAGGGAGCGACGCGATCTATCAGGCCTCGTGGCAGATGTGCCCGTCGACCAGGGTGTAACGTACCGCGCCCGGCAGGCAGTGGCCGATGAACGGGCAGTTCGCGCCGCGGGAGTACCACTGCTCGCCAGCAACGGTGGACGCCTTCGGATCGAACAGCACCAGGTCTGCCGCGCCACCCACCTTCAGCTCACCGGCCGGCAGGCGCATGGCCGCGGCCGGGCCACTGCTCAGGCGCGCCAGCAACGTGGGCAGGTCGAGCAGGCCGTCCTCCACCAGGGTCATGGCCAGTGGCAGCAACAGCTCGACGCTGCTGATACCCGGTTCGGTGGCACCGAACGGCGCCAGCTTGGCATCACGTTCGTGGGGCTGGTGATGGCTGGAGATCGCCTGGATCACCCCGGACTTCACCGCCTCGCGCAGGCCGTCGCGGTCGGCGGCGGTGCGCAGCGGCGGCTGCACGTGGTACAGGCTGGAGAAGTCGCGCAGGGCCTCGTCGGTGAGGATCAGCTGATACAGCGCCACATCGGCGGTGACCGGCAGCCCCAGTTGCTGGGCCTGGGCGATCAGTCGCGCGCCGCGGGCACTGGTGATCTGGGTGAAGTGGGCGCGCACGCCGGTCTGCTCGACCAGCAGCAGGTTGCGGGCCAGGGCCACGGTCTCGGCGGTTTCCGGGATGCCGGGCAGGCCGAGGAAGCTGGCCATCGGGCCTTCATGGGCGAGGCCGCCCTGCGACAGGTCGCGGTCCTGGGAGTGGAACACCACGGTCAGGTCGAAGGTCGCCGCGTACTCCAGGGCACGGGCCAGGGTGCGATTGTTGGGGATCTCTTTCAGGCCATTGCCGAAGGCCACGCAGCCGGTGTCGCGCAGGGCGACCAGCTCGGCCAGTTGTTCGCCTTCCAGGCCCTTGGTCAGGGCGCCGATCGGGTAGACCTTGCTGTTGGCCGCCTCGCGGGAGCGGTCGAGGATCAGCTCGGCGACGGCGGAGGTGTCGAGAATGGGCTTGGTTTGCGGTGGGCAGCACAGGCTGGTGACGCCGCCGGCCACTGCGGCGCGGGTCTCGCTGGCGATGGTGCCCTTGCGGCTGTAGCCCGGCTCGCGCAGCGACACACCGAGGTCGACCAGGCCCGGAGCGGCGACCAGGCCCGTGGCCTGGATCGTGCGGCTGGCGCTGAAGCCGGCCTGGGCCGCGCCGATGGCGGCAATGCGCCCGCCTTCCAGGTGCAGGTCGGTGACGCGGTCCAGGCCGCTGGCAGGATCGATGACCCGGGCGCCGATAATGCTGATGGTCACTGGGCGTTCTCCTGGTCGAATTGACGTTGCGCGTTCTGCCCGCTCATGGCCATGGACAGCACCGCCATGCGCACGGCGATGCCGTAGGTGACCTGGTTGAGGATCACCGAATGCTTGCCGTCGGCCACCGCCGACTCGATTTCCACGCCGCGGTTGATCGGGCCCGGGTGCATGACGATGGCATCCGGCTTGGCCCCTGCCAGGCGCGCGGTGGTCAAGCCGAACAAGCGGTAGAACTCACCTTCGCTGGGCAGCAGGCCGCCGGCCATGCGCTCACGCTGCAGGCGCAGCATGATCACCACGTCGACGTCCTTCAGGCCTTCGGCGAGGTCGGTGTAGACCTTCACGCCATACTGCTCGATGCCGATCGGGATCAGCGTCTTCGGGCCGATCACGCGGATGTCCGGGCAGCCCAGCGCCTTGAGCGCGAGCATGTCCGAGCGGGCCACGCGCGAGTGCAGGATATCGCCGACGATCGCCACCGAAAGGTTCTCGAAGCCGCCCTTGTGGCGACGGATGGTCAGCATGTCGAGCATGCCTTGCGTGGGGTGGGCGTGGCGGCCGTCACCGCCGTTGATCACCGCCACGTCCGGGCACACGTGCTCGGCGATGAAGTGCGCCGCGCCGGAGTCGGAATGGCGCACGACGAACATGTCGGCGGCCATGGCTTCGAGGTTGCGCAGGGTGTCGAACAGGGTCTCGCCCTTGCTGGTCGAGGAGGTCGACACGTTCAGGCTGATCACGTCGGCCGACAGCCGCTGGGCGGCCAGTTCGAAGGTGGTGCGGGTACGGGTGGAGTTCTCGAAGAACACGTTGCACACGGTCTTGCCGCGCAGCAACGGGACTTTCTTCACGGCCCGGGCGCCGACTTCGAGGAACGAGTCGGCGGTGTCGAGGATCTCGGTGAGCAGTTCGCGGGGCAAACCGTCGAGCGAGAGGAAGTGGCGCAGCTGGCCCTGGTCATTGAGCTGCAGCGGGCGCTTGGCGTCGAATGGCGTCATCGCGGGGGACTCTTAAAGGGCGGAAGCGGGGGCGAGGTCCTGGCGCTCGAGGGCGAGCGGCGTGGGTCCGGTCAATTTTACCCGTTCATGGGTGGCCAGGGACAGGGTGGCGCCCAGCACGTTCGGGCGGATCGGCAGTTCGCCGGCATCCAGGTCGAGCAAGCACACCAGCGTCACGCTGGCCGGGCGGCCGTAGTCGAACAGTTCGTTGAGGGCGGCGCGGATGGTACGGCCGCTCATCAGCACGTCGTCCACCAGCACCAGGTGCTGGCCTTCGATCTCGAATGGCAGCTCCGAGGGGCGTACCTGCGGGTGCAGACCGTTCTGGCTGAAGTCGTCTCGGTAGAACGAGACATCGAGGGTGCCCAGCGGGCTGTCGTCGCCCAGCTCCGTCTGCAGGGCCTGGGCCACCCACACACCGCCGGTGCGGATGCCGATGAAGCGTGGCTCGGTGATTGCACGACGGGCCAGGTGGGCGCGAAGGTCGACGGCCATCTGCCGGATCAGGTCGGCGGGATTGGGTAGGCTCATTGCGTGCTCCTCGGAAGGCGGGCGCCGGATCCAGCCGGCGGCAAAGCGGATTTAAGTGTTGGCCTCCAGCCAGCCTTGCAGCAGCAGGGCGGCGGCGATGGCGTCGACCGGGTTGTCGCGGTAACTGCCGTGGCGGCCGCCACGGGCCATCTGCTCGCCCTTGGCTTCGAAGGTGGTCAGGCGTTCGTCGTGGGTGTGTACCGGCAGGTTGTAGCGACCATTGAGGCGGCGGGCGAACTTTTCGGCGCGCTCGCTCATGTCGCTGGGTGTGCCGTCCATGTTCAGCGGTAGCCCCACGACGATAGCGTCGGGTTTCCATTCCTTGATCAGCTTCTCGACCTGGTTCCAGTCCGGCACACCGTTCTGGGCCTTGAGCACGCACAGTTCACGGGCCTGGCCGGTGATCACCTGGCCGACGGCCACGCCAATCTGTTTGCTGCCATAGTCGAAGCCCAGCAGCAGGCGCAGTTCGGCCATCAGGCGTGGCCCGCCTGGCTGGTCAGCAGGCTGAGGTTGATCCCCAGGCTCGCGGCGGCGGCGCCCAGGCGCTGGTCGCTGGCCAGGCCGAAGATGATCTCGGGGTCGAACGGGCAGTTGAGCCAGGCGTTGTCGGCCAGCTCAGCTTCCAGTTGTCCGGCTTCCCAGCCGGCGTAGCCGAGGGTGATCAGGCTCTTCTTCGGGCCCACGCCGGCAGCGATGGCCAGCAGCACATCCTGCGAGGTGGTCAGCGACAGCCCTTCCAACGCCACGGTGGCCTGGAAGCTGCACTCGTCGCTGTGCAGCACGAAGCCGCGGTCGGTCTGCACCGGGCCACCTTGGTAGATGGGCACCTGTAGCGTGCTGGCGGGCGGCTGCTCGTTCGGGCGCAACTGCTCGAGGATGTCGGCCAGGTTCAGCTCCTGCGGGCGGTTGACCACCAGGCCCATGGCGCCGTTGGCGTTGTGCTCGACGATGTAGGTGAGGGTCTGGGCAAAGTTCGGATCGGCCATGTGCGGCATGGCGATCAGGAACTGGTGCTTGAGGTAGCTGGGGGCGAAGGTTTTCATGAGCGCTAGTGTGGCGCCAGGTGGTGAGGCTGGCAAGGTGGTCGAGCGCCGCTTATGCGGCGCATCGCGGATGAATCCGCTCCTACAGGCAGGCAGGGCTGCGGTAGAGCCAGCCAGGACACCAGGCATGGGGTCGTTGCAAAAGATGTAGGAGCGAATTTATTCGCGCATGCGGCGCTCGATATCCGCACCACCACAAGATCCAGTCCCTTCACCGGCCTGGTCAATTGCTCGACAACCGGTCCCCACGGGCAAAGCGCCAGGTGCGGATGATCTCCAGCCGGTCGAACTCGGCCAGGTCGCCGGTGAACGGCGCGAACGGCGCCGCCAGGCGCACGATGCGCTGGGCCGCCTGGTCCAGCACCGGCTGGCCGGAGGACTCCAGCACCAGCACCTCATACAGCGAACCGTCGCGGTTGATCGACACCATCATCCGCAGGCTGCCGTACATCTGCTGGCGCCGTGCCTCTTCGGGGTAGTTGAGGTTGCCGATGCGCTCGACCTTCTTGCGCCACTCCTCCTTGTACCAGGCGCCCTTGTCGCGCATGGTCGAGGCGGCGTTGAGGCGGTGGATGCGCGGGCGCTTGGCGTACAGTTGCTGTTCGTTGGAAAGCTCCGCCTCGAGGCTGGCGATCTGGCTGGACAGTTGCGAGCTGTCGAAGTCCACCACTTTCGTGGCTGGCGCCGTTTGCGGCTTGTTTTCCTTCGGCTTGGGCTCGGCTTTCTGCGGTTTGGGCGCCTTCGTTGCGACCACGGATTTCTCCGGTGCCGGCGGCGTTTCCTGGCGGGCGGCGGGCGGTGGGGTGACCTTGTTGATCTTGCTGTCCTGGAACGGCGCCACTTCGGTGGTCTTGGGCACCGCCTTCTTCTCCAGGGTGCCACTGCCCTGTTGGTTCTCCTGGGCCTGGAAATCGGCCTTCTCAGGCGCTTTTTCGCTCTTGAAGGTGGCCAGGGTGATGTCCATGGTATGGCGGATTTCGGCCGGCTTGACCACGGTGAAGCCCACCCCCAGGATCAGCGCCAGGTGCACCAGGGCAGCCAGGAACAGGGTGAAGCCGAGCCTGTCCACCGGGCGGACGCGGGGTGGCAACAGGTCGGCGGGGATGTCGGCGGGCAGCGTCATCTGGTATCCAGCAACCGCGAAGCGGGGCAGCAGGTCGGGTGAAAAGGACCGGCATCATACCCCACCGCGCGTGTTTGCCACGTGTCGGCGGTCAGCGCGCCTTCAACTGGCGATCAATGGCGTCCATCAGCTTGCCGCCGATGTTGGTGTTGTAGGCGGCGTCGATCTCGCGGATGCAGGTCGGGCTGGTGACGTTGATTTCGGTGAGATGCTCGCCGATCACGTCCAGGCCGACGAACAGCAGGCCCTTCGCCCGCAGGGTCGGGCCGACCTGTGCGGCGATCCAGCGGTCGCGTTCGCTCAATGGGCGGGCTTCGCCACGGCCGCCGGCGGCCAGGTTGCCGCGGGTCTCGCCGCTGGCCGGGATGCGCGCCAGGCAGTAATCCACCGGCTCGCCGTCGATCATCAGGATGCGCTTGTCGCCGTCCTTGATCGCCGGCAGGTAGGCCTGGGCCATGATCTGCTGGGCACCCAGCGCGGTCAGCGTCTCGAGGATCACCGACAGGTTGGGGTCGCCGACCCGGTGGCGGAAGATCGAGGTGCCGCCCATGCCGTCCAGTGGCTTGAGGATCACGTCACCATGCTGGGCGGCGAATGCGCGGATGATGTCCGGGCGACGGCTGACCAGGGTCGGTGGCGTGCACTGCGGGAACAGCGTGGCGAACAGCTTCTCGTTGCAGTCGCGCAGGCTCTGCGGGCGGTTGACCACCAGCGCGCCATCCGCCTCGGCCTGCTCCAGCAGGTAGGTGCTGTAGACGAACTCCATGTCGAAGGGCGGGTCCTTGCGCATCAGGATCACGTCCAGCTCGCCCAGCAGGTTGTCCTGCTCCTCGCCCAGCTCGAACCAGCGCGCCGGGTCGGCGAACACCTTCAGCGGGCGCATCCGCGCGCGGGCCTTGCCTTCGCCCTGGTACAGGTCGCGCTGCTCCATGTAGAACAGGCTCCAGCCGCGAGCCTGGGCGGCCAGCAGCATGGCCAGCGAGCTGTCCTTTTTATAGGAGATGGACGCGATGGGGTCCATGACAATCCCGAGGCGAACGCTCATGGGGTAATTCCTCTTGGCGGCGGGTGGCCGCGATGGCACGAAAGAAAAGTGGCTCAGGGTGGCGCCGGGCGCGCCCGCGGTCAAGGGGCTGGCGGATGGAATGGCCCTCGGGACTGTGTTAAAAAGGCCCGATCCAGCGTCAAGCCGCAGGCCATGAGCTACAACAGTGAGGTGGCATGCACCGAACCGTTGTGTTCCTGCCGCTTGGAACGCGCGGCTTACCGCTCATCAATGTGGCGCTATTTATGGAACAACCCCTGAAGGTGATGGTGATCGACGACTCGCGCACGATCCGCCGCACCGCGCAGATGTTGCTTGGCGAGGCGGGCTGCGAGGTGATCACCGCCAGCGATGGTTTCGACGCCCTGGCGAAGATCATCGATCACAAGCCGCGGATCATCTTCGTCGACGTGCTCATGCCGCGCCTGGATGGCTACCAGACCTGCGCGGTGATCAAGCACAACAGCGAATTCAAGGACACCCCGGTGATCCTGCTCTCATCCCGCGACGGCCTGTTCGACAAGGCCCGCGGCCGGGTGGTCGGTTCCGACCAGTTCCTGACCAAGCCGTTCAGCAAGGAAGAACTGCTCGACGCGATCCGTGCCCATGTGCCCGGTTTCGCCGTGCAAGACCAACCCGCACCCTGACGCCGCCAAGATCGGCGGCCTCTCACGTTCCTCATGGGGAAAAAGCATGGCCCGAGTTCTGATTGTCGACGATTCGCCGACAGAGATGTACAGATTGACCGAATGGCTGGAAAAGCATGGCTATGGAGTGCTCAAGGCCAGCAACGGTGCCGACGGCGTGGCCCTGGCCCGCCAGGAAAAGCCCGATGCGGTGCTGATGGACATCGTCATGCCCGGCATGAACGGCTTCCAGGCCACCCGCCAGTTGAGCAAGGACCCGGAAACCAGCGCCATCCCCGTGATCGTGGTCACCACCAAGGATCAGGAAACCGACCGCATCTGGGCTCAACGCCAGGGCGCTCGCGACTTTCTGACCAAGCCTGTGGAAGAAGACGCGCTGATCAACAAGTTGAAAGAAGTGCTCGGCGCTTGACCACCCGGCCTCAGGGCGCGTCGCTGACTGCCTTCGAGCTGCTGCTGGACATCGACCGCCGTTGCCGCCTGCTGGTCGCCGACCAGCCGCCTCAGGACACGCGCCTGCAGCAATGGAGCGGCATCGGCTTTCGCATTGCCGGGCAGTGGTTCGTCGCCCCCATGGGCGAGGTCGCCGAGGTGCTGCGCGAACCCCGCAGCAGCCGGGTTCCGGGCGTCCAGCCCTGGGTGCGCGGGGTGGCCAACCTGCGTGGGCGTCTGCTGCCGCTGATGGACCTGTGCGCCTTCTTCGGCCTGGGCCCGGCCGCCGCCGGCAAGCAGCGGCGCGTGCTGGTGCTAGACCACGAGGAGCTGTTCGCCGGCCTGCTGGTGGACGAGGTGGTGGGCCTGCAGCACTTTGCCCTCAGCAGCCTGGAACTGTCGCCGCCGCAGCCGCTGATCCGCACGGCCGCGCCTTTCGTGCAGGGGTATTTCCCCCGTGAACGCAATTGGGCGATCTTCAGCCCTTTCGCCCTGGCCCAGGCCCCGGGTTTTCTCGATGTGGCGTTGTAGAGGATTTTCGACGTGAACAAGCCCGGCCCCACCGTCGTCGCGCCGGCCGTTTCCCCGGCCGCCGTGGCCCAGCGCCCACGCAGCAGCGCGCAGATCACCGTGCTGTTCGTGGTGCTGATCCTGTCGATCGTCCTGCTGTTCGCCAATTTCGCCTACCTCAACACCCAGGCCAACCACGACAAACAGTACATCGGCCATGCCGGCGAGCTGCGGGTGCTGTCGCAGCGCATCGCCAAGAACGCCACCGAGGCGGCGGCGGGCAAGGCACTGGCGTTCAAGCTGCTCAGCGATGCGCGCAACGACTTCGAGCGCCGCTGGAGCTACCTGCGCGAAGGCGACAAGGCCACCGGGCTGCCGCCCGCGCCAGTGACGGTGCGCGATGAGATGGACGCGGTGCGCCAGGACTGGGAAAACCTGCGCAAGAACACCGATACCATCCTCGCCAGCGAGCAGACGGTGCTGTCGCTGCACCAGGTCGCGGCCACGCTGGCCGAGACCGTTCCGCAATTGCAGGTCGAATACGAAAAGGTGGTGGAGATCCTGCTGCAGAGCGGCGCCCCGGCCAACCAGGTAGCAGTGGCCCAGCGCCAGTTGCTGCTCGCCGAACGGATTCTGGGTTCGGTAAACACCGTGCTGGCCGGCGACGACACTTCGGTCCAGGCGGCCGATGCCTTCGGCCGCGACGCCAGCCGTTTCGGCCAGGTGCTCGAGGGCATGCTCGCCGGCAACCCGGCGATCCAGGTGACCCGGGTCGAGGACGCCGATGCCCGCGCACGTCTGGCCGAGATCGCCGAGCTGTTCCAGTTCGTCGCAGGCTCCGTGGACGAAATCCTCGAGACCTCGCCCGAGCTGTTCCGTGTGCGCGAGGCCGCCGGCAACATCTTCAGCCTGTCGCAGACGCTGCTCGACGAAGCCTCGCACCTGGCCAACGGCTTCGAGAACCTGGCCGGAGGGCGCACCCTCGACACCGTCGGCGGCTATGTGCTCGGCCTGCTGGCGCTGGCCTCGATCATCCTGATCGGCCTGGTGATGGTGCGCGCCACCAGTCGCCAGTTGCGCGAAACCGCCGAGAAGAACGAACGCAACCAGCAGGCGATCATGCGTCTGCTCGACGAGATCGAGGAGCTGGCCGACGGCGACCTGACCGTCACCGTATCGGTCACCGAGGACTTCACCGGTGCCATCGCCGACTCGATCAACTATTCGGTCGACCAACTGCGCGACCTGGTCGCCACCATCAACCACAGTGCCGAGCAGGTGGCTGCGGCGGTACAGGACACGCAGAACACCGCGCGCCAGCTGGCCAAGGCCTCGGAGCACCAGGCCGAGCAGATCAGCGAGGCGTCGGAGGCGGTGGGCGACATGGTCGAGTCGATCGACCGGGTGTCGGCCCATGCCTACGAGTCGGCCAAGGTTGCCGAGCGCTCGGTTGCCATCGCCAACAAGGGCAACGAAGTGGTGCACAACACCATCCATGGCATGGACAACATCCGTGAGCAGATCCAGGACACCGCCAAGCGGATCAAGCGCCTGGGAGAGTCCTCCCAGGAGATCGGCGACATCGTCAGCCTGATCGACGACATTGCCGAGCAGACCAACATCCTTGCCCTCAACGCCGCCATCCAGGCCTCGCTGGCCGGCGAGGCCGGGCGCGGCTTCGCCGTGGTCGCCGACGAGGTGCAGCGCCTGGCCGAGCGCTCGTCCTCGGCCACCCGCCAGATCGAGGCGCTGGTGCGCACCATCCAGGCCGACACCAACGAAGCGGTGATCTCCATGGAGCAGACCACCGCCGAAGTGGTGCGCGGCGCGCGCCTGGCCCAGGACGCGGGCGTGGCCCTGGCCGAGATCGAGGGTGTATCGCAGACCCTGGCCGAGCTGATCCACAGCATCTCCGATGCGGCCCAGTTGCAGACCTCGTCCGCCGGGCAGATCTCCCACACCATGGCGGTGATCCAGCAGATCACCGCGCAGACCTCGGCCGGCTCCGGCGCCACCGCCGACAGCATCCGCCACCTGGCGCGCATGGCCAGTGAGATGCGCCGTTCGGTGTCCGGCTTCACTCTACCCAAACCGGTCGAGCGTCAATGAAAGGGGCGAGTGTGATGGGGGGTACGCTCAGCGGCGCGCGGCACGACACCGTCGCCCTGGCCTGGACCAAGGCGCCGATCCTCGATTGCCTGGGGCAGGCGCGCCAGGCCCTGGAACGATTCACCGGTATGCCCGAGGATCTGTCGATCCTCGCGTTCTTCGTCGACAACCTGCACCAGGTGTACAGCTGCCTGCGTCTGCTCGAACTGTCGGGTGCCGCGCGCCTGGCCGAGGAGCTGGAACTGCTCGGGCGGGCCATGGCCGAGGGCCAGGTCAGCCCTCGTGGCGATTGCCTGGGCGCGTTGTTCCGTGGCCTGGAGCAGTTGCCCCCCTACCTCGACCGTTTGCGTGGCGCACGGCACGACCTGCCATTGGTGGTGATGCCGCTGCTCAACCAGTTGCGTGTCTGCCGGGGCGCCGAGCCCCTGGCCCAGGGCAGCCTGCTGGGCGAGCTCGGCCAGCGCCTGGCGGGCGCCGAAGACCTGGCCAACCTCGACCTGTCGCTGGGCAACTGGCGGGAGCACATGCAGGCCGGTTCTGGTCGTGATGCACTGCGTTCGGTGGTGATGGCGTTGTGTGACGACCTGATGCGCATCAAGGAGCGCCTCGACCCGTTCGTCAGCGGCGAGCGACAGCCTCGCGAACCGCTGGAAAGCCTGCTGGCGCCGTTACGGCATGTGGCTGACACCCTGTCGGTGCTGGGTTTCCAGCAACCACGGCGGGTGATCATCGACCAGGTGCTGGCGTTGCAGGCCGTGGTCGAGCGGGACGATGGCGTGGACGAAGCGGTGCTGATGGACGTGGCTGGCGCGCTGCTCTATGTGGAAGCGACCCTGAACGGCATGGTGGGGCCTCTGGAGGAGACCGCGCCGGGCAACTTGCCGGGCTCGGACCTTGCTGAGATTCGCCAGTTGGTGCTCGCAGAAGCGCTCAACGTGCTGCAACAGGCCAAGGACCTGATCGGCGATTGCCTGGAATCGGACTGGTCGCGCCAGCGCCTGCAGGCCCTGCCCGGGCTGTTGCATCAGGTGCGCGGCGCCCTGGCGATGCTGGCGTTGCCTGCGGCCGCCGAGGTGTTCGCCGGCTGTGCCGGATATGTCCAGGGCTGGTTGGTGCACCTCGAGGAGGAGCCCCTGCCCGACGAGCTGGCGCACCTGGCCGACGCCCTCAGTGCTGGCGAGGCCTACCTGCAATGGCGCGTGGCCGACCCGCTGGCCGACGCCCAGCGGTTCATCGACATGGCCCATGCCAGCCTGGCCGCCCTGGGCGTGCAGTGCCAGCGAGTCGATGCCGGGCAGTCCATCGATGGCATCGACGATGAGTTGCGCGAAGTGTTCCTCGAGGAAGCCGCCGAACTGCTGCCCGAGATCGAGCGCCACTGGCTGCGCTGGCGGGCGGACAACAGCCTGCGCGAGCCGCTGGTCGAAGTGCGCCGGGCCTTGCACACGCTCAAGGGCAGTGGGCGCATGGTCCATGCCGAAGCCGTGGCGGAGTTGGCCTGGGGCGCCGAGCACCTGCTCAACCGCGTGCTGGAA
This sequence comes from Pseudomonas entomophila, assembly GCF_018417595.1. Lineage (NCBI taxonomy): Bacteria > Pseudomonadati > Pseudomonadota > Gammaproteobacteria > Pseudomonadales > Pseudomonadaceae > Pseudomonas > Pseudomonas entomophila. The sequence goes on along the minus strand of NZ_CP070982.1, from coordinate 5,432,406 downwards.
GGGCGCATCGTGCTCAGCCCGGAGGGCTTGGTGGCGTTGCAGCAGGTGTTCGTGCGCCTGCCCGACCTGCTGGCCGATTTCGCGGCCAGCCAGCTGCCGCCTTCGGCCGAGATCGAGCAGTTGGCGGGCCACCTGCACGCACTGGCACTCAACGATACGCCGGCCAGCACCAGCATCGACGGGCTCGACCCGCACTTGCTGGAGATCTTCCGCAACGAGGCCCTGGGCCATCTGGCGGGGCTCGATACTTTCCTGCAAGGCGCCGATGTGCAGGGCACCGTGGTCAGTGACAGCCTGCAGCGCGCCTTGCACACGCTCAAGGGCAGCGCCGCCATGGCCGGGGTGATGCCGGTGGCGGAGCTGGCCACCGCGCTTGACCGCCTGGTGCGTGAGTACAAGGGGCACCAGCTATCGCTGCACATGGCCGAGATCGAACTGCTTGAGGCAGCCCGTGCCCTGTTCCACCTGGGGCTGGCCCAGCTGGGCAGCACGCCGCTGGCCGCCATTCCCGGCGCGGCACAGTTGATCGAGCAGGTCGGACAGACCGTCGACAACCGCCTGGCGCAGCATCAGGACGACCCGCATCAGCCACGGCGCAGCCGCCGCGACCCGCAGTTGATCAGCAGTTTCCTGGCCCAGGGCATGGACATTCTGCTCGATGCCGAATCGCTGCTGATGCATTGGCAGGCGCACCCAGGCGAGCGCCAGCCACTGGAGACCTTGCTGGATGACTTGACCACCCTCGGCCACAGCGCCCATCAGGCCGAGCTGTGGCAGGTGGATGAGATCTGCGAAGGGCTGCTCGACCTGTACGGCGCGGTGGAGGAGGGCAGCCTGGCAGTCACGCCACGGTTGTTCGCGGTGGCGCAGCAGGCTCATGAAGCACTGTTCGACATGTTCGACGAGATTGCCGCCGGGCAAGACCTGGATGCCCGTCCGGAGTGCCTGGCGGCATTGCGCGGCCTGTTGGACGATGCGCTCGACCCGGGTGCCATGGGGGTGGTTGGCGCCGACCGGGTGACGCCGCTCCAGGGGGCAGGCGAACTGCCGGATCCTGCGGTGGTCGAGCTGTTCCTGGAAGAGGCGCGGGACATCCTCGACAGTGCCGACCAGGCCTTGCAACAGTGGAAGGCCGATCCGGACAGCGTCTCTGCGCTGTCGGCCCTGCAGCACGATGTGCTGACACTCAAGGGCGGGGCGCAGATGGCCGCCATCGGCGCGGTGGAACTCCTTGCCCAGGAGCTGGCGCTGCTCTACGAAGGCCTGGTGGACCGCCGCCTGGGCGCCAGCGCGGCGTTGTTCGAGCTGCTCGGGCGTAGCCACGGTGCGCTGGCCGAGATGTTGCACGGCGTTCAGCAGGGCCAGCGACCCGCATCGGCGGTGGCGCTGCTCGGCGAATTGCGCGAGTTCCGCCATACCACGCCACCACCGGGCCAGACAGAACCGCCCGAGGAACAACACGAGGCCGCAGGCGACAAGGAGCTGTTGGAGGTCTTCCTCGAAGAGAGTTCCGACATCGTCGAGAGCGCCGCGCAATCGCTGGCCCTCTGGCAGGCCGACCCGCGCAATACGGTCGAAGTGGAGAACCTGCTGCGCGACCTGCACACGCTCAAGGGCGGTGCACGGATGGTGGAGATCGCCGCCATCGGCGACCTCGCCCATGAACTGGAGTTTCTCTACGAGTTGCTGGCTGCCGGGCGCCTGCCGTCGACCCCGGCGCTGTTCAGCCTGCTGCAGAACTGCCACGACCGCCTGGCGCACATGCTCGACGCGGTACGCCTGGGGCAGCCGCTGCACGCCGCCACGGCGCTGATCGACTACATCCGCAACTTCTCCAGTGCCGCCCTCACCGACAGTGCGGCTGGCCAGGCCCAGGGCGAGGTCGCCCCGGTCGATACACCGACCGCCGCTCCCGAGAGAGCCGCAGGGGACATGGTCAAGGTCGACGCCGAACTGCTCGACGATCTAGGCAACCTGGCCGGCGAGCATTCGGTAATCCGCGGGCGGATCGAACAGCAGGTCAACGACGCCCAGTTCGCCCTGAACGAGATGGAAACCACGCTGGAGCGCATGCGCGACCAGCTGCTGCGGCTGGACATCGAAACGCAAGGGCGGATCTCCAGCCGGCAACAGTTCGAAGGCGATGCCTACGACGACTTCGACCCGCTGGAGATGGACCGCCATTCACAGTTGCAGCAGTTGTCCCGGGCCCTGTTCGAGTCGGCCTCCGACCTGCTCGACCTGAAGGAAACCCTGATGCAGCGCGCCCAGGAGGCGCACAGCCTTCTGCAGCAGCAGGCGCGGGTCAACAGCCAGTTGCAGGAGGGCCTGACCGCCACATTGATGGTGCCATTCGAGCGCCTGGTGCCGCGTTTGCAGCGGGTGGTGCGGCAGGTGGCCAGTGAGTTGGGCAAGCAGGTCGAACTGGTGGTCGGCAACGCCGAGGGCGAGCTGGACCGTAGCGTGCTCGAACGCATGGTGGCACCGCTGGAGCATATGCTGCGCAACGCTGTCGACCATGGTCTCGAAGCCCGCGAGGTGCGCCTGGCCGCCGGCAAGCCGGAGTTGGGCACCATCCACCTGAACCTGCTGCACGAGGGTGCCGACATCGTCATCGAGATGAGCGACGACGGTGCCGGCGTGCCGCTGCAAGCGGTGCGCAACAAAGCCATAAAGCGTGGGCTGCTCGACCCGCAGGCGCGCCTGAGCGACCACGAGATCCTGCAGTTCATCCTGCGCCCGGGGTTCTCCACGGCGGAGAAGATCACCCAGATCTCCGGGCGTGGCCTGGGCATGGACGTGGTCCATGAAGAGGTCAAGCAACTGGGCGGTTCGATGAGCATCGAGTCCAGCCCTGGCAAGGGCGCGCGCTTCCTGATCCGCCTGCCGTTCACCGTGTCGATGAACCGGGCGCTGATGGTGCACCTGGGGGAGGAGCAGTACGCCATCCCGCTGAACACCATCGAAGGTATCGTCCGGGTGCCTCCGGCCGAACTGGAGGCCTGCTATCGCCTCGACCCGCCGCGTTACAGCTATGCCGGGCACGATTATGCGTTGCGCTACCTGGGCGAGCTGGTACAGGGCGGTGGGCAGCCCAGCCTGCTGGGCCAGAGCGTGCCATTACCGGTGCTGCTCACTCACTCCCACGAGCAGTCGTTCGCCATCCAGGTCGACAACCTGTCGCCCAGTCGCGAGATCGTGGTCAAGAGCCTGGGGCCGCAGTTCGCCGCCGTGCCTGGGTTGTCGGGCGCGACGTTGCTTGGCGACGGTCGGGTGGTGCTGATCCTCGACCTGCTCGGCCAACTGCGTGGCCAGCAGCGGCGCCTGGCACGTCTGCCGGGTGCGGCGGGCAGCCAGCGCGGGCTGGTCGGGCCGACGCAACGGCGGCCGCTGCTGGTGATGGTGGTGGACGACTCGGTGACCGTGCGCAAGGTCACCAGCCGCCTGCTCGAGCGCCATGGCATCAGCGTGCTGACCGCCAAGGATGGTGTCGATGCCATGGCCCTGCTCGAGGAGCACCGCCCGGATGTGCTGCTGCTGGACATCGAGATGCCGCGCATGGACGGTTTCGAGGTGGCCACCCGCATTCGCCGCGACGAACGCCTCAAGCAGTTGCCGATCATCATGATCACCTCGCGCACCGGGCAGAAACACCGCGAGCGAGCGATGGCCATCGGCGTCAACGAGTACCTGGGCAAGCCTTACCAGGAGTCGGTGCTGTTGCAGAGCATCGCCCATTGGAGCCAGAACCATGCTTGACCATATCGCCGGCCAGCGCAGCAGCCTGACCGGGCTGTTGCTGCCCCTGGGCGACCGGACGCTGGTGTTGCCCAACGTCGCGGTGGCCGAACTGATCGGCCACCCTGCCATCGCCTGCGAGCCCGCTGAGCCGGCCTGGCACCTGGGCTGGGTCGACTGGCGCCAGCAGCGCCTGCCGCTGATCGGCTTCGAGACGGCCTGTGGCGGTCATACCCCATCCGGCGAGCGGGCGCGGATCGTCGTGCTCAATGCCCTGGGTGACACCGGGCTACGCTACCTGGCGATGCTGCTGCAGGGGATTCCGCGTTCGTGCAAGCTCGACAGCCAGCTCAACTACGTGGATGTACCACTGGCCGAATTCGAATTGGCGGCGGTGCAGGTGGGCGAGCAGGTGGCACGGGTGCCGGACCTGGCGGGGCTGGAGCGGTTGGTGCGTGACGCCGAACTGCAATCAGCGGCCAGTTAGAATGGACCGGTTCGCCGGCAAGCCGGCTCCTGCGGCGAACCGGTCGCAAAGCAGTCTCTTTCGGAACCCGCACCGCCTCAGGAGGTCTGTGCCTGCATGTACCATGGTGAACGTTTCAACGCCTGGACCCACCTGGTCGGTGCGGTGCTGGCCTGCATTGGCGCGGTCTGGCTGATCGTCGTGGCCGGGCTCCAGGGCGACCCCTGGAAGATCGTCAGTTTTTCCATCTACGGCTTCACGCTGCTGCTGCTCTACAGCATCTCCACCCTCTACCACAGCACCCGGGGGCGGGCGAAGCAGGTCATGCGCAAGCTCGACCACCTGTCGATCTACCTGCTGATCGCCGGCAGCTACACCCCGTTCTGCCTGGTCAGCCTGCGCGGGCCCTGGGGCTGGAGCCTGTTCGGGGTGGTCTGGGGGCTGGCGGTGATCGGCATGCTGCAGGAGATCAAGCCACGTTCGGAAGCACGCATCCTGTCGATCATCATCTACGCGGTGATGGGCTGGATCGTGCTGGTGGCGGTCAAGCCGTTGCTGTCCAGCCTGGGGGCTGCGGGCTTCGCCTGGCTGGCGGCCGGCGGTGTGTTCTACACCGTCGGCATCGTCTTCTTCGCTTTCGACAGTCGCTTCCGCCACTGGCATGGCATCTGGCATCTGTTCGTGATTGCCGGGAGCCTGATGCACTTCGTCGCGGTCTATCTCTACGTTCGCTAGAAGTCGCCCCACAGCTGCTGCGCCACCGACAGCGCCACCACCGGCGCGGTCTCGGTGCGCAGCACGCGCGGGCCAAGGCGGGCGGCGTGGAAGCCGGCGGCCTTGGCCTGCTCGACCTCGGCATCGTTGAGGCCGCCTTCGGGGCCGATCAGGAAGGCCAGGCGGGCGGGTTTTTCGTGGCTGGTCAGCGGCGCCGCCACCGGGTGCAGGACCAGCTTGAGGTCGGCGTCGCTGCCCTTGATCCATTCCGCCAGGGTGACCGGCGGGTGAATCACCGGCACGGTCGAACGGCCACATTGCTCGCAGGCACTGATTGCCACCTGGCGCCAGTGGGCCAGGCGTTTGTCGGCGCGCTCGTCCTTCAGGCGCACTTCGCAGCGTTCGCTGATGATCGGGGTGATTGCGTTGACGCCCAGTTCAGTGGCTTTCTGGATCGCCCAGTCCATGCGCTCGCCGCGGGACAGGCCCTGGCCGAGGTGGATGTGCAAGGGCGACTCGGCCTGGCCGGGGAGGGCCTGGTCGAGGCTGACGCGCACGGTTTTCTTGCCCACCTCGAGGAGTTGGCCGAGGTATTCCTGGCCGCTGCCGTCGAACAGCTGCACGGCGTCGCCGGGGGCCATGCGCAGCACGCGGCCGATGTAGTGGGCCTGGGCTTCGGGGAGCTCGTGCTCGCCGAGGCCAAGCGGGGCGTCGATGAAGAAGCGGGAGAGTCTCATGGTTCAGCTCAAGCTAGAAATGGGAACGGGGACCCTGTGGGAGCGGCGAGCTTGCGGGCTAGCCCGGGTCGCGGAAATCGGGGTGGAAGTCGGCTGGTACCGCCACGCTGACACTGTCACGGGTGGCGATGTCGATCCCTTCGCTGGCCACTTCGGCCAGGAAGTCGATCTGCTCCGGGGTGATCACGTAGGGCGGCAGGAAATACACCACACTGCCCAACGGGCGCAATAGCGCACCACGGCTCAGGGCATGTTCGAACACCTTCAGGCCACGGCGTTCCTGCCAGGGGAAGGCGACCTTGCCGGCCTTGTCCTTGACCATCTCGATGGCCAGGGCCATGCCGGTCTGGCGCACTTCGGCGACGTGGGCGTGGTCGGCCAGGTGCGCGGTGGCGCTGGCCATGCGCGCGGACAGGGCCTTGTTGGCTTCGACCACGTTGTCCTGGGCGAAGATGTCGAGGGTCGCCAACGCCGCGGCGCAGGCCAGCGGGTTGCCGGTGTAGCTGTGCGAATGGAGGAAGGCGCGCAGGGTCGGGTAGTCATCGTAGAACGCCTGGTACACCTTGTCGGTGGTCAGGCAGGCGGCCAGCGGCAGGTAACCGCCGGTCAGGGCCTTGGACAGGCACAGGAAGTCCGGGCGGATGCCGGCCTGCTCGCAGGCGAACATCGTCCCGGTGCGGCCGAAGCCCACGGCGATTTCGTCGTGGATCAGGTGCACGTCGTAGCGGTCGCAGGCTTCGCGCAGCAGCTTGAGGTACACCGGGTGGTACATGCGCATGCCCCCGGCGCCCTGGATCAGCGGCTCGACGATCACCGCGGCGATGCTGGCGTGTTGCTCGGCCAGCGTCTGCTCCATTGCGGCGAACATGTTCCTTGAGTGTTCTTCCCAGCCCATGCCTTCGGGGCGCAGGTAGCAGTCCGGGCTGGGCACCTTGATCGTGTCCAGCAGCAGGGCCTTGTAAGTCTCGGTGAACAGCGGCACATCGCCCACCGACATGGCGGCGATGGTCTCGCCGTGGTAGCTGTTGGTCAGGGTGACGAAGCGCTTCTTCTGGGGTTTGCCGGTGTTCTGCCAGTAATGGAAGCTCATCTTCAGCGCCACTTCGATGCACGACGAGCCGTTGTCGGCGTAGAACACCCGATCGAGGCCGGCCGGGGTCATGGCCACCAGGCGCTCGGACAGCTCGATCACCGGCTGGTGGCTGAAGCCGGCAAGGATCACGTGCTCGAGCTGGTCGACCTGGTCCTTGATGCGCTGGTTGATGCGCGGGTTGGCGTGGCCGAACACATTGACCCACCAGGAACTGACCGCGTCCAGGTAGCGCTTGCCCTCGAAGTCCTCGAGCCAAACGCCTTCACCGCGACGGATCGGGATCAGTGGCAGCTGCTCGTGGTCTTTCATCTGGGTGCAGGGGTGCCACAGGACCTTCAGGTCGCGTTGCATCCACTGATCGTTGAGGCCCATGGGCGCTTCTCCTGGCATTGCGGCTTGGTTGGACCGCGTAAGCCTAAGCAATGCGACAGGGCAGGACAACCTTGGGGCTCATTGACGGCGCACGGGCGTCCACTTCAGGTTGCGGATATGCAACTGCGCGTGCTGCGAGGTCGACAGGGTCAGGCGGCGCAGCGGCCCCGGCAGAACCTGCCACCTGGGCTCGGTGGCGTAGGCCCCGGGAACGCAGTCCATGGAGAAGTCTTCGGCCAGGGTCAGCCAGAAGAAATGGCCAGGCTCATCGGGCCGGTCAGCCTGGTCGGGGCGTTCGATCTCCAGCAGGGTCTGGGGGCACTGATCAGCGTCGTCGCAGACTGCGTAGAACTCCATGGCCAGGCTGTCGACCTCGCGGGCGAAGCTGATTTCGACATCGCATTGGCTACCGATGATCAGTTCGGTATCCCTTTGCCCGGCAGATGGCCAGAAACCTGTGCACAACGAACCATTCGACTTGATCTGCAAGCCCGACGAGGTACGCCAGGGCTGCTTTTTCTCGAGCAATTGCGGGGACACGCTGGCGAACCGCTTCTGATAGATCATCACGCCTCCTGGCAGGCGAATGGGGCCAGGGCGAGCATCGACCACACGATGCTCCGTGGGCAACTGACAAAATTACCAGTTGCCAAAAGCACTTGATGGCACTGCGGTGGCAGGGTGGGTAGAGGTGACGTATTCTTAACGCATCTGCCCCGGGGGGCGTTCCCCTCCTTTTTCCCTAAAAACCCTCTTACCGGAGTTCGCCATCATGGCTGCTGCTTGGGTGCGCCTGTGCGCGTTTGTATTGATTGGGGTGTCCAGCGGCGCGACGCTGGCCAAAGACAAGACTGCGATCGTTGTCGGCGGCGGCCTGGCGGGCCTGACCGCCGCCTACGAGCTGCAAGGCAAGGGCTGGCAGGTCACCCTGCTGGAAGCCAAGCCGGGCATGGGCGGGCGTTCGGGCCTGGCCACCAGCGAATGGATCGGCAACGGCAAGACCCAGCCGGTGCTCAACCAGTACCTGGAGCAGTTCAAGGTCGCTACGTTGCCAGCGCCGGAGTTCGTCCGCACCCCCGGTTACCTGATCGATGGCGAGTACTTCAGCGCCGCCGACCTTACCGCCAAGCAGCCGGCTACCGCCGAGGCGCTCAAGCGCTACGAGAAGACCCTCGACGACCTGGCTCGCTCCATTGAAGACCCGCTCAACCCGGCGGCCAACAGCACCTTGTTCGCCCTGGACCAGATGAACGTGTCCACCTGGCTCGACAAGCTGCAACTGCCGGCGACCGCCCGTCAGTTGGTCAACCAGCAGATCCGCACCCGCTACGATGAACCGTCGCGCCTGTCGCTGCTGTACTTCGCCCAGCAGAACCGCGTCTATCGCAATATCAGCGACCGTGACCTGCGCGCCGCACGCCTGCCGGGTGGCAGTCCGGTGCTGGCCCAGGCTTTCGTCAAACAACTGAAGACCATCAAGACCAGCTCGCCAGTCACCTCCATCGTCCAGGACAAGGACGGGGTGACGGTCAAGGTCGGCAGCGTTGGCTACCAGGCCGACTATCTGGTGATGGCCGTGCCGCTGCGCGCCCTGGCCAAGATCCAGATGACCCCGGGCCTGGACAACCAGCACCTGGCTGCGCTCAAAGGCACCAACTACGGCTGGCGCGACCAGCTGATGCTCAAGTTCAAGAACCCGGTCTGGGAAAGCCGTGCGCGCATGTCCGGCGAGATCTTCAGCAATGCCGGCCTGGGCATGCTGTGGATCGAACCGGCGCTCAAGGGCGGGGCCAACGTGGTGATCAACCTGTCCGGCGACAATGCTCGCCTGCTGCAGGCGTTCGGCGACAAGCAGATGGTCGACCAGGTGCTGATTCGCCTGCATGCGTTCTACCCGCAAGCCCGTGGCGCGTTCACCGGCTACGAAGTACGTCGCTACAGCACCGATGCCGGTACCGGTGGCGCCTACCTGGCCTACGGCCCAGGCCAGATCAGCAAGTACTGGCGTCTGTGGGAACGCCCGGTGCAGCGCATCACCTTTGCCGGTGAGCACACTGACGCGCTCTATCCTGGCACCCTGGAAGGCGCCCTGCGCAGTGGCCAGCGTGCCGCCAGCCAGGTGCTGGACCTGGCTGCAGGCAAGTCGTTCGACCCGGTCAAGGCGGCGCCAGTGGCCGCTGCCGCAGCTGTGGGCGCCGTTGCAGCCAAGGACAAGGGCGGTTTCTTCTCCAACCTGTTCGGTGGCTCCTCGGACAAGGCACAACCCGCATCTGCCAAGGCCGAGCCGGTCAAAACCGAAGCGGCCGCGCAGGACAAACCGGGCTTCTTCTCTCGCTTGTTCGGTGGTGCTGACAAGCCGCAAGTCAAGGTTGCACCGGTTGCCAAGGCTGAGGAGGCAGCGCCTGCGCCGGCCCCTGTCCAGGTTCCTGCTCCGGCAGCCCCGGTAATCGAGGCCAAGGAAGAGCCCGCCAAGCCGGTCGCGACCAAGCCAGCCCCGGCCAAGGCAGTCGCCAAGCCTGCGGCCAAGCAGGCAGCGCATAAACCCGCGTCCAAGCCTGAGCCGGTCAAGAAAGCCACGGCCAAGTCCGAGCCCGTGAAAAAGCCTGTGGTGAACAGCCAGGCAAACGCGAACTGACAACGGCCTCTTCGCCGGCAAGCCGGCTCCTGCGTAGGGGCCGGCTTGCCGGCGAACTTTTGACGCCTCAGCCCTCCAGCATTGGCAGCCTCCCTCGCAACGTCTATCGTTAATGTTTCCTTAATGGGAAGGTTGCAGACTAAATATCGGATTTTTCGATTATCCGAAGCAATTTTTTCCGCTTTTCTTCGATACGTTACGCGTTAGTCTGTGCACAGCTTTCACGGGGAAATACGCCAACATGCAACTGCGCAACTCATCTTCTCGCTATGGCCTGGTCAGCATCGTCCTGCACTGGGGCGTGGCGCTGGCGGTCTTCGGCCTGTTCGGCCTGGGGCTGTGGATGGTCGGCCTGGATTACTACAGCCCCTGGCGCAAATCCGGCCCCGACCTGCACAAGAGCATTGGCCTGGTGCTGTTGGCGGTCATGCTGCTGCGCGTGCTCTGGCGTTTCGTCAGCCCGCCGCCACCGGCACCGGCCAACCATGGCAAGGTGACCCGCCTGGCCGCCAAGCTAGGCCACCTGGCGCTGTACCTGGGGTTGTTCGCGGTGATGACCGCGGGCTACCTGATCTCCACTGCCGATGGCGTCGGCATTCCGGTGTTCGACCTGTTCGAGGTGCCGGCACTGGTCAGCGACCTGCCCGACCAGGCTGATACCGCCGGGGTGATCCACCTGTGGCTGGCGTGGGGGCTGGTGATCTTCGCCGTCCTGCATGCACTGGCGGCACTCAAGCACCATTTCATCGACCGTGACGCGACCCTGACCCGTATGTTGGGCCGCAAAGCTTGACCCTCACCCTCAATTGCAATGGAAGGAACGTAAGGATGTTGAAAAAGACTTTTGCCGCCCTGGCGCTCGGTACCGCCCTGATTTCCGCCGGCCAGGCCATGGCTGCCGATTACAAGATCGACAAGGAAGGCCAGCACGCGTTCGTCGACTGGAAGATCAGCCACCTGGGCTACAGCTTCATCCACGGTACCTTCAAGGATTTCGACGGTAACTTCACCTGGGACAGCACAAAGCCCGAGGCCAGCAAGATCAACGTCGACCTGAAGACTGCCAGCCTGTGGTCGAACCACGCCGAGCGTGACAAGCACATCGCCAGCAAAGACTTCCTGGATGTGAAGAAGTACCCGGAAGCCAAGTTCGTCTCCACCAGCGTCAAGCCCACTGGCGACAAGACCGCTGATGTGACTGGCGACCTGACCATGCACGGTGTGACCAAGCCGGTCACTTTCAAGGCTGTGTTCAATGGCGAAGGCAAGGACCCGTGGGGCGGCGAGCGTGCCGGCTTCAACGCCACCACCACCCTGAACCTGAACGACTTCAACATCAAGGGCCCGGGCGCTACCTCGCAGACCCTGGACCTGGACATCAGTGTCGAAGGCGTGAAGCAGAAGTAATCGGTTGCACCAACAAAAACGCCGCCCATTGGGCGGCGTTTTTGTTGGTGTGCCGTACAGGTTCGCCGGTAAGCCGGCGAACAGGCCTCAACCCTTGCGGGTCAGCAGAGCCGGACGCTCACCCCGTGGGCGGCTTGGCAGGTCGTCCAACTGCTCGGGTGTCGGATAACGGTCGAGCTTGGATTCCTTGCGAATGATCACCGGCGCGCTCTGCGGCTCGCGCGGGTTACGCACGGCCGGTTCCTGGCGCGCCGTGTCGTCGCGGCGGTTGCGGCCACCATTGTTGTCACGACGAGCGCCGCCGCTACCGCCACCATTGCGGGCACGTTTTTCGCCGGAACCCTGGTTCTGGCCCTGACGTTGCTGGCCGTTGCCACGGCCTTGACCCTGACCTGCGCCGCTGCGCTGGCCGGTGCCCTGGCCTTGACCACCATTGCTACCCGGGCGGCGGTTGCGGCCCTGGTTCTTGGCGTTCTGGTAGGGGCTGACGTAGTCGGCGCGGTTACCGAAATTGTCGACATCGTCGTCCAGGAACTCTTCTGGATCACGGTCGGCAGGTACCGACGGAGCCGCTTTCTGGCCCTGGGCAGCTTGCTGCTGGCGTGGCTTCTTGTCACGCGGCTTGCGTTGCTGGCCTTGCTGTTGCTTGTCGCCGGACTTTTCCTTGTCGGCCTGTTTCTCGGCGGCAGGTTTCTGCTTGCCTTTGTCCTTGCCCTTGTCCTTGCGCCCGCCACTGCCTTCCTTGCCGCCTTCGCCGCGAGGTTGCTGGTTGCGGCCACCGCGGCCATTGTTCTGCTGGCGTTCGCGGACTTCCGGCTTCTCCGCCTCGACGGTCGATGCGTCGAAGCCCATCAGGTCGCCATCGGGGATCTTCTGCTTGGTGACGCGCTCGATGCTCTTGAGCAGCTTCTCTTCGTCTGGCGCGACCATCGAGATGGCCTCGCCCGAGCGACCGGCACGGCCGGTGCGGCCAATGCGGTGTACGTAGTCTTCCTCGACGTTGGGCAGTTCGAAGTTGACCACGTGGGGCAACTGGTCGATGTCCAGGCCGCGGGCAGCGATGTCGGTGGCGACCAGCACACGCACGGTGTTGGCCTTGAAGTCGGCCAGGGCCTTGGTGCGGGCGTTCTGGCTCTTGTTGCCGTGGATCGCGGCGGCGGTCAGGCCGTGCTTTTCCAGGTACTCGGCCAGGCGGTTGGCGCCGTGCTTGGTGCGAGTGAACACCAGTACCTGTTCCCAGGCGCCCAGGGTGATCAAGTGCGCCAGCAGTGCGCGCTTGTGGCTGGCCGGCAGGCGATAGACGCGTTGCTCGATACGCTCGACCGTGGTGTTGGGTGGCGTGACCTCGATGCGCTCGGGGTTGTGCAGCAGCTTGTCGGCCAGGTCGGTGATGTCTTTGGAGAAGGTGGCCGAGAACAGCAGGTTCTGGCGCTTGGCCGGCAGCCGCGCGAGCACTTTCTTCACATCGTGGATGAAGCCCATGTCGAGCATGCGGTCGGCTTCGTCCAGGACCAGGATCTCGACGCGGGAGAGGTCGACGCTGCCTTGGCCGGCCAGGTCGAGCAGACGGCCTGGGCAGGCGACCAGCACGTCGACGCCCTTGGCCATGGCTTGGACCTGCGGGTTCATGCCGACGCCGCCGAAGATGCAGGCGCTGATGAAATTCAGGTCGCGGGCATAAACCTTGAAGCTGTCATGCACCTGGGCAGCCAGCTCGCGGGTGGGTGTGAGCACCAGTACGCGTGGTTGGCGCGGGCCATGGCGTTGTGACTTGTCGGGGTGGCCACCCGGGAACAGGCGCTCGAGAATGGGGAGCGCGAAGCCGCCGGTTTTACCAGTACCTGTCTGGGCGGCAACCATCAGGTCGCGGCCTTGCAACACGGCGGGAATGGCCCGCTGTTGCACCGGAGTGGGCTGGGTATAGCCCGCAGCCTCGATAGCGCGGACAAGAGCCTCGGAGAGACCGAGGGAAGCAAAGGACATGGGCAATCCTGTTCTCGTGGGGGCTGGGCCCGATGGGGTGTTCTGCCTGGCGCGACGGGCATCGGAGGGATGCGATCGCGTCCGGTCCAGCTGGGCTGTCACGGTGTATCCGGGGAACGGTTGGCGGGCATCTTTCATGCGCTGCCGTCGTTTGGGATGCCTGTGGTGAGGCCGAGCGTCCGGGCGTGAGCCTGGCGGGAAGGCCCGAGTATAACAGAGCAATCAGCGCGTGCTGCGTTCCTGCTGCTCAACGGTGACAGGAAAGTTATCCAGGTTGTCATATCGCAAGGCGATGGCGGCGTACGCCGGCTCCTGCTTGAAGCGCCGCAGTTCATCCGAAAAGGCCTTGGCCAGTTGCTCCCGGCCCGGTTTGCGCGCCAGCCCCAGGTACTGCTGGCGGCGGCTGATCACCATGGGCAGGGCCTCGACCGTCTGCTCCATGCCGAGTTGCCGGCTCAGGAAGCGGCCGACCCGGCGATCGGTCACCAGCAGGTCGATGCGCCCCAGGGCCAGCTTGCCGAAATTGGCCTCCTGAGTCGGGGCCGACTCGCGGCGAAACAACGCAGAATTATCGAAGGCATCGCCATAGTTGTAGCCCGGTGAGGTCCCCACGGTCAGGCCGGCCAGGTCTTCAGGGCGTTCGATGGTGTGGCGCCGGGCGCGGGCCTGATACAGGATGAACTCGACATCCGACATGGGCTCGTCCGGATAGATCAGGAAGCCCTGACGCGATTCGACCCGAAAAGTATCCATCACGCCGTCAGCCAGCCCTTGCTGGATCATCGCCATGCAGCGCTTCCAGGGCAGGAATTCCCACTCCACCTCGATACCCAGGCGTTTGAATACCTCGTTGGTGACTTCGTAGTCGATGCCTTTGGCCTGGGCATTGTCCTGGTAGAGGTAAGGCGCCCAGTCATCACTGACGATACGCAGCCGCTCACTGTATGCCTGGGGGCTCAGGCATAGGAGCAGTAGAAGGCAAGCTGGGCGCAGGAGCGAGAGCAGGGCGGGTGTCAGGGGCAAGGTCGGTACCCCTGTGGTGACGTGCCCGGCATGTCGATCAGGCCTGTTGCTGCTGGAGCAGGCGGGTTTCTATGGCCTGCCGATGCTTGCCAAGCGCCAGGCGCAGCCCGGGTTGGCGCAGGCATTGGCGCAACTGCGCCGCATCCAGTTGGCCATGACGCTGGCGGAGGTTCTCGAGGGCCTTGTCCCACCAGGCCGATGCGCAGGCGCGGTCGAACTCGTTCTCGTAGGGGTAGCAGCCGTACAGCAACTCCCGGGCAAACTGCCGCTGGCTGCGTGGCAAGGTGAGGCTCAGAGCCTTGTAGCCCAGGCGCTGTAGCCTGGGGGGGCGAGGCAGTTGGTCATTGACCAGGCTGACATCGGCAAGCGCCGCGGCGCTCAGCGGTGCGTCACCGTGCTTGCGCAACCAGGCCTGGATCTTGGCGCGGAACTGGGCCTTGCGGCTCCAGTAGTGGTGGATCACATCGGTGCAGGTGTTGACCTGCAGTGTGCGATAGGCCGCTACCGCCAGGCAGAACTCCTCGAGGATGTAGGCTTTCTGCGAGAGCAGGTAGAACTCGTCCATCATGGCGATGGAGTGATCCAGTATCGAGGCGTCCTCTTTAGCAAGGCCGATCACGCCGGAGTTGAGCAGTGGCATCTGGCAGTCGGCCAGGTTGCGGGCCTCAAGCGTTGACAGCAGGTGCTTGTACAGCAGGCACTCGGGGTGTTCGCCATAACGCCCGACGATGGCGTTGCATAGCAGGCTACCGGGGGCGACCCGCCGAAACAGTTGCATGGGGGATGTGCGGAAGAACGTGTCGGTGTCGATGAGCACGGCCAGCGGGTGGTGCTCGAGGACCTGGCGCAGCAGCACGTGCTTGCTGCGAAAATGATAGCCGTGGGGCTGATTCCAGGCACTTCGCGTGGCTTCGTCGAGCAGGTGCAGGGTTATGGGCAGCTTGTCGTACGGCGCGGGGTCGTCGGTGTAGACCTGGATGTCCATGATCTCGCCGGGCTGCAGATGAGCCAGGGCGCTGACAATGCTGAAGCAGGCTTCCTGGTGATAGGTGGCCGCACCGAATGCCAGGTAGACGAGCTGGGGAGTGGCGGTTTGAGGGTGCTGCATGCTGGCCGTTAACCTATTGCGAGGCAAATGTGAAGAAGGCTTTAGCCTAAGCCAAAGCCTTCTTCATAGCTCGAAATAATTATTACCGGGAAATACCTTCAGCGCGGCAGCTTCAAGTTGTTCCAGATGGCCAGGCTCGGCTCGGCCTGGTTGAGGGTGTAGAAGTGCAGGCCAGGTGCGCCGCCTTGCAGCAATTGCTCGCACATGCGGGTGATCACTTCTTCGCCGAAGGCCTGGATGCTGGCGGTGTCGTCACCATAGGCTTCCAGCTGCTTGCGGATCCAGCGCGGGATCTCGGCGCCGCAGGCATCGGAGAAACGCGCCAGCTTGCTATAGTTGGTGATCGGCATGATGCCGGGTACCACCGGGATGTCCACGCCCAGCTTTTGCGCACGCTCGACGAAGTAGAAGTAGCTGTCGGCGTTGAAGAAGTACTGGGTGATGGCGCTGTCGGCGCCGGCCTTGACCTTGTGCGCGAAGTTGGCCAGGTCCACTTCGAAGTTGCGCGCCTGGGGGTGCATCTCCGGGTAGGCAGCGACTTCCAGGTGGAAGTGGTTGCCGGTTTCCTGGCGGATGAACTCGACCAGGTCGCTGGCGTAGCGCAGCTCGCCGCTGGCCATGCCCATGCCGGAGGGCAGGTCGCCGCGCAGGGCGACGATGCGCTTGATGCCGGCGGCCTTGTACTCGGCGAGCAGGGCGCGCAGGTCGTCCTTGCTGTCACCCACGCACGACAGGTGCGGGGCGGCGGGGACCTTCACTTCGCTCTCCAGCTGCAGCACGGTGTTGAGCGTGCGGTCGCGGGTCGAACCGCCGGCACCGTAGGTGCAGGAGAAGAAGTCCGGATTGTAGCTGGCCAGCTGGCGGGCGACGCCCATCAGCTTTTCATGGCCGGCGTCGGTCTTGGTGGGGAAGAACTCGAAACTGTAGCGGCGTTCTTGTGACATCTCTGGTTCCTTGGACAGCGAACACTGGGCAGCTGCCTGCAAATAAAAGCCAGGACGGTGGGGGCCGGCCTGGCTCGGACATCGGTTCGAAACGTTGCCAGCCAGTCCCCGGCGAGGCGCCGGGGACTGGCAACCCGCCGCTTAGTAGCGGTAGGCGTCCGGCTTGAACGGACCTTCGACGGTCACACCGATGTACTCAGCCTGCTGCGGGGTCAGCTGGGTGACCACGCCACCAAAGCCGCGGACCATTTCCAGGGCCACTTCTTCGTCCAGCTTCTTCGGCAGCACTTCAACGGTCAGGCGCTCGGTTTTCTTCGCGGCTGGCAGCTCGGCGAACTTCTGCTCGAACAGGAAGATCTGTGCCAGGACCTGGTTGGCGAACGAACCGTCCATGATGCGGCTCGGGTGACCGGTGGCGTTGCCCAGGTTCACCAGGCGGCCTTCGGCCAGCAGGATCAGGTAGTCGTCGTTCTGCGGGTCGAAGGTGCCGGCGCCGGTGCGGTGGATCTTGTGCACCTGTGGCTTGACCTCTTCCCACGCCCAGTTCTTGCGCATGAAGGCGGTGTCGATCTCGTTGTCGAAGTGGCCGATGTTGCAGACCACGGCGCGCTTCTTCAGGGCCTTGAGCATGTTGGCGTCGCAGACGTTGACGTTACCGGTGGTGGTGACGATCAGGTCGATGCGGCCCAGCAGGTCCTTGTTGATGCCGGCTTCGGTACCGGTGTTGATACCGTCCTTGAACGGCGAGACGACTTCGAAGCCGTCCATGCAGGCTTGCATGGCGCAGATCGGATCGACCTCGGTAACCTTGACGATCATGCCTTCCTGGCGCAGGGACTGGGCCGAACCCTTGCCCACGTCGCCGTAGCCGATCACCAGGGCCTGCTTGCCCGACAGCAGGTGGTCGGTGCCGCGCTTGATGGCGTCGTTCAGGCTGTGACGGCAGCCGTACTTGTTGTCGTTCTTGCTCTTGGTGACCGAGTCGTTGACGTTGATCGCCGGGACTTTCAGCTCGCCCTTGGCCAGCATGTCCAGCAGGCGGTGCACGCCGGTGGTGGTCTCTTCGGTCACGCCGTGGATCTTCTCCAGCATGGCCGGGTATTTCTTGTGCAGGATTTCGGTCAGGTCGCCACCGTCGTCCAGGACCATGTTGGCGTCCCAAGGCTGGCCATCCTTGAGGATGGTCTGCTCGATGCACCACTCGTATTCCTGCTCGGTTTCGCCTTTCCAGGCGAACACCGGGATGCCGGCGGCGGCGATGGCGGCGGCGGCCTGGTCTTGAGTGGAGAAGATGTTGCAGGACGACCAGCGTACTTCAGCGCCCAGGGCGACGAGGGTTTCGATCAGCACGGCGGTCTGGATGGTCATGTGGATGCAGCCGATGATCTTCGCGCCCTTGAGCGGTTGCTCGGCTTGGTACTTGCGGCGCAGGCCCATCAGCGCGGGCATTTCCGATTCGGCGATGATGACTTCCTTGCGGCCCCAGTCGGCCAGGGAAATGTCGGCGACCTTGAAGTCGGAAAAACCAGCAGGCGTGTTTACAGCGCTCATTGAGAGCCTCCATTCGTAGTGTGCGAATGGGCGCCGTTGTGCGTTGAGCGTCCGCTGTGCGGACAACGCCCCAACCGAGCCTGACAGGACGAACCTGCTGCAGCGCCCCTCGGATGGGTGGCGGGAACGGCGGCCGCAGGGGCCACCGTCGAAAGTGCCGGGCGATTATAGCGGGGCTTTCGATGCATCCCAAGGGCTAAACAGCACAGACGGGCTCAACGAGGGCGGCCGTTGGTCCGCAATGCAAGACGCAAGGTAAGGTGGGCCATGGGGTCGCAGCCCTGGGCCAGCACCATTACCTGCCAGCTCAGCGCGAACTCGCCCGGTGTGTCGCACTGGATACGCCAGTGATAAGTATCGACCAGGCGGCTTTCCGGTTGCAGGGGGGCCGAGGCATCGGGAAGCGCCAGGGGCAGGTCGCGTTGCTCGACCAGCTCGATGTCCAGCGGCGGTTCGCTGGCGGGGCTGTGGCTGAACAGCATTTCTTCGCCGAGCAGCGCCACCGGGACCACCTTGAGGAGCAGGGTGTCTCCGGTCGCCACGTCCAGTGCTGGCGAGTCGAGGAGCAGGGTTTCATCCGATGTCGGGCGGGTGTGCAGGATGCACAGGTGCCGGGGATCGAGTTCGGCGGGTGCGCCGGGATCGTCGGGGAGTTGCGCGAAGGCCTCCAGCAGGCCCCGGGTGTCGACGATCAGCAGCAAGTGGTGGGGGGATTTCTCCGAAATCATGATGCGCTCCTTCCTTGAGCACCAACGATGGATCCGGGTACAGGCGCGCACCGCCGGCCCGAGGCGCGGCGGTGCGAGGTGTGGATCAGTTGGTGATGGTGATGAACGGATCCCATTCGAAGTAGCCACAGCACTTGCAGTCACGGTCGATGATCATGAACTTGAAGTGGTAGGTGACCTTGCCTTGCGCGAGCAGGTCGCTGCGCCAGTAGTAGTTTTCGTTGACCTGGCAGGTTGGCACGGTCTTGTTGTTGGCGTTCGGTACGGCGGTCTGTACCTTGGCCTTGAGCGCGCGCGGATCCTCCAGCAGTTGATGATTCGGATCGTCCGATACGAATCCATAGAGGATCACCGACTGCTCGAAGCCGAACGAGATGCTCTGCTCGCGCCAGCGGACCACATCGCCCACCCGGCCCTTCAGGTGCAGCTCACCCCCGGCCTGGCCGGAGATGACGTTGTCCTGGTAGGTGACCATGTAGATGTGTTCCGGCTGGATGAACGTGGGCTTGTTCGGGTCCTTGCTCGCGTTGGGGAACTTCTTGAGGATGGTTTCTGTGTCGAAGTTGATGCTGACATCAATGATTCTGGACATAGTGGATTCCCTTTCACTGATTTCGAGTAGGTCAATGGTGAGCCTCAGTCGCTCTCCACTGGCACCGCCCGGAGCCTCGCTTCCTGCGAATGCCGGTCTCGCCGCGCCGTATGCCAAGTTCCGGTTGTCCGACCACTTGGAGTGACCTGCGGGTCACAGGATCAGGCTAGATCCGTGGGGGTGGGTGTCAAACGGCGGCCTGCGGATACTGACCAATGGTCGTAGGGCGTGACCATGGTTGACCCAAGTCAATGGGACTACCATGTAGAGCGTGGCCGGGCCGGTTGATCCGCCGCCCGCCACTCGACGTTCATGAGGCCACCGGCCAGGAGTACAGATGAACTTTCACACCCGCAAATGGGTAAAACCCGAAGACCTCAACCCCAATGGCACGCTGTTCGGCGGCAGCCTGTTGCGCTGGATCGACGAAGAGGCGGCGATCTACGCCATCGTCCAGCTGGGCAACCAGCGCGTGGTGACCAAGTACATTTCCGAGATCAATTTCGTCAGTGCCTCGCGCCAGGGCGACATCATCGAGCTGGGCATCACCGCCACCGAGTTCGGTCGCACCTCCATCACCCTCAAATGCGAAGTGCGCAACAAGATCACCCGCAAGGCCATCCTGACGGTGGACAAGATGGTCTTCGTCAACCTGGGCGAGGATGGCCAGCCGGCACCGCACGGGCGCACCGAGATCAAGTACATCCAGGACCAGTTCCCGGACAGCGCCGTCGAGTAAGCGCCGCAAGGAAGGCAGGAGCCAGCCCTGCTGGCTCCTGCGCCGCGCGTCATTCGGCCGGTTGGCTCACCCTGCGCACCACTTTCCCGACCGTCAAACCCTGCACCAGGATCGACGACAGCACCACGATGTAGGTGATCGACAGCAGCAGGTCGCGCTCATCGCCCTGCGGCAACGACAGCGCCAGGGCCACCGACACGCCACCGCGCAGGCCACCCCAGGTCAGTACGCGAATGGTGCCTTGGGGCACGCTGCGCCAGCGGCGCAGCAGGACGATCGCAGGTGCCACGGTCAGCAGCCGCGACAGCAGCACCGCCACTGCCAGCACACCGCCCGCTGCCAGGTGCAGCCAGTTGAACGGCAGCAGCAGCAGTTCCAGGCCGATCAGCGCGAACAGCAGGGCGTTGAGCATGTCGTCGATCAACTCCCAGAAACCGTCCATGTAGCGACGGGTCATGTCGTTCATCGCCAGGTTGCGCCCCAGGTTGCCGATGATCAGGCCGGCCACGACCATGGCGATCGGCGCCGAGACATGCAGCTCGTAACACATTGCCGACCCACCGATGACCAGTGCCAGGGTCAGCATGACCTCGACCTGGTACTGCTCGACGCTCTTGATCATGCGATAGGTGGCATAGCCGATCAGGCCGCCGAAGACGATGCCACCGATGGCTTCGCGGGCGAACAGGGTGGCGGTTTCGGCGACGCTCGGGGTTTCACCCAGCTGGATGATGCCCAGCAGCACGGTGAACACCACCACCGCGGTGCCGTCGTTGAACAGCGACTCGCCGACGATGGTGGTCTTCAGCGGTTTCGAGGCGTTGGCGGTACGCAGGGCGCCGAGCACGGCGATCGGGTCGGTCGGCGAGATCAGCGCGCCGAACAGCAGGCAGTAGATCAGCGGCACGTTCCAGCCGAACAGGGCGAACACCCAGTGCGCCAGGTAGCCGATCACCACGGTGGCGATCAGCACGCCCAGCGTGGCCAGCAGGCCGATCGGCCAGCGGTAGCTGCGCAGGTCGGCGAGGTTGACGTGCAGGGCGCCGGCGAACAGCAGGAACGACAGCATCCAGTGCATCAGCAGGTCATTGAAGTCGATCTGGTTCATCAAACCTTCGACGCGCTCTTCCAGGCCAGGGAAGCCGATCAGGCTCAAACCCTGCAGAATGAGGGAGAACAGCAGTGCGGTGACCATCACGCCGATGGCCGGCGGCAGGCCGATGAAGCGGTAGTTCACGTAAGTGAGGAGGGTGGTGAGGCAGATAAACGCGGCAACTAATTCAAGCATCCCGAATCCTGTGACAGTGGCTTCCAAGTCGTTACCCGAAGTGCCCGGGCAGTTCTTTGATGATCTGGCGGCGGGCTCGGGACACACCCTATGACCGGATTTCTCGGATTCGTTCCCGTCCACCCGTGCAGGAGCCGGCTTGCCGGCGAACCAGCCGGCACGCTATATAGTGATCGCCTCTAATCGGCTCCAAGGATCCAAAGGCGTGTTGGCAACCTCCCTGGTACTGGTCGCGGCCCTGCTGCACGCCACCTGGAACACCCTGGTCAAATTCAGCGCCGAACGCCTGCTGGTGATCGCCAGCATGGACCTGGTCGCGCTGGTCTTCGCGGTCCTGGCCGTGGCCTTCGTCGACTTTCCACCGGCCATTATCTGGCCCTGGCTGCTGGCTTCGGCACTGGCCGAACAGCTGTATCGCTACCTGTTGATAAAAGCCTACAAAGTGGGCGACCTGGGCCTGGTCTATCCGCTGATGCGCGGCCTGTCGCCACTGGTGGTGCTGGGGCTGACCCTGGCCTTTGCCGGCGAGTCGCTCAGCCAGCAACAGATCATCGGCATCCTGCTGATCCCCTGTGGCATGGCGTGCCTGCTGTGGCAAGGCGGTGGCGGTGACCGCCTGCCCTGGTCGATGCTGCCGGTGGTGGCGCTGATCGGCCTGTGCATCGGCTGCTACACGTGGTTCGATGGCCAAGCGGTACGTTTGTGGGGCAAGCCATTGGACTACCTGGTATGGCTGACCCTGCTCAGTGCCTGGCCGTTTCCGCTGCTGGCCGGCGTCGCCCGCCGCCCGCAGTTCGCGCTGTTCTGGCGCACCCAGTGGCGGCTGGGGCTGGCCGTGGGGCTGTGCGTGCTGCTGAGCTACGCTCTGGTGCTGTGGGCCATGCACCTGGGCTCGGTGGCCGAGGCCGCGGCGCTGCGCGAGCTGAGCGTGATCCTCGTGGTGCTGCTGGGCATGCGCTACCTCAAAGAACCTTTTGGCGGCCCGAGACTCCTAGCTTGCGGGCTGGTGCTGGCAGGCATGCTGGTGATGAAGCTCTGAACCTATCCCTGTGAACAAGGAGTCTTGTGCATGACCGTAGCCCTGTGGTGCATCCTGATCGCGCTGGTCCTGCCACCGCTTTGTGCATTGATTGCCAAGGTGAGCAGCGGCCGCTTCGGGCTGAAGGACAATCATGATCCGCGCGCGTTCCTCGACAAGCTGGCAGGCCTGCCGCGGCGTGCCCATGCCGCGCAGCAGAATGGCTACGAGGCGTTTCCGGCGTTTGCCGCGGCGGTACTGGTAGCCGATATCGTCGGCAACGCCGAACAGGTGACCCAGGATGTGCTGGCGGTTTTGTACATCACCAGCCGGCTGCTTTACATCATCTGCTACCTGGCGGACTGGGCGGCGTTGCGCTCGCTGGTCTGGTTTGCCGGGCTGGCGTTGATCGTGTCGTTCTTCGTGGTTTCCATCTGATACCGAGTTGCCTTCTTCGCGGGCTTGCCCGCGAAGAACCCAGCACCGATCAAGGTACTTCAGGCACTTCGGGCAGCGGTTTGCCCTTGGGCCACAGCATCCAGATCTGCCCCTGCTGTTTCATGTTGCCAGCTAGCTCGCCGGCCGCAGGCCCAGTGCCCCAGAACAGGTCCGCACGCACCTCGCCGGTAATGGCGCCGCCGGTATCCTGCGCACCCACCGGGCGCACCACCGGTGAGCCGTCGGGGCGTGTGGTGGAGAGCCATAGCAGGCTGCCCAGTGGAATCACCTTGCGATCGATGGCCACGCTGTAGCCTGCGGTCAACGGCACGTTGAGCGACCCGCGCGGGCCTTCGTTGCTGTCCGGGCGGGCACTGAAGAACACATAGCTGGGGTTGCTGGCCAGCAGTTCCGGCACGCGTTGCGGGTTGGCCTGGGCCCAGGCGTGGATGGCCCCCATGCTCACGTCCTCTTTCTTCAGCTGGCCCTGCTCGATCAGCCAGCGGCCGATCGGTCGATAGGGGTGGCCGTTCTGGTCGGCGTAGCCCAGGCGCAATTGTCGGCCGCTTTCCAGCTGGACGCGGCCGGAACCCTGGATCTGCAGGAACTGCAGGTCCATCGGGTCGGTCAGCCAGGCCAGCACGGGGGCCTTGGTGCCCTCGCGGTTGATCACCTCGGCGGTGTCGTAGGGCTTGAGCACGCGGCCTTCAAGGCGCCCGCGCAGGCGTTTGCCCTTGAGTTCGGGGTACACGCTGGCCAGGTCGACCACGATCATGTCCTCAGGGACGCCGTACACCGGTACCTGGGCAGCTTCGGTGCGTGTCAGGCTGCCGGGGTAGACCGGTTCGTAGTAGCCAGTGATCAGGCCGTTGGCATTGTTCTCGGCCGAGCGCAGGCCGTGGACTTGCAGGTTCTGTTGCAGGAAGGCGCGTACCTGGGCGGGGTCTGCCGCGACGCCGGTGGCTGCCGCGCAGGTTTCAGCCCAGACCAGGTCGCGGGTGAGTTTCTCGCAGCCATTGCGCCAGGCCTGGAAACCGGCCAGCAGATCGTTGTCGCTGACCGTGGGCAGGTCTTGCCAGGTGGCGTTGGCGTAGGTGGCAATGGCATGGGGTTCGGGCTTGGCGTTCTCGCCGCCATTGCAGCCGGCCAAGAGGGCCAGGGCCGGGAATGCCCAGATGAGATGGCGCATTACAGATGTCATGAATGTGATCCTGGTGCGGGCGAAGATGAAAAATCGCCCCTGTTTTCTGTGTGGCTATTGGTCTTTGCCCGACAGGCGGTGATACTGGCCGCCCGTTTTGCCAGGCCGAAGTGACCGTGATGTTCAAGCGATTGACCGTAGTTCTGCTCGCCGCCCTTGCCCTGAGTGCCTGTGACCGCGTCGACCCCAACTCGCCGTTGGGCCAGCGCAAGGCCATTTTCAAGGCGATGCTCAAGACCAGTGAAGACATGGGCGGCATGCTGCGTGGCCGCTTGCCGTTCGATGGCGCGAAGTTCGCCGACGGGGCGGCGAAGCTCGATGGCCTGTCCCACCAGCCCTGGCAGCATTTCCCGCAAGTGCGTGACCAGGGCGACAGCAGCGCGCGGGCTGAAGTCTGGGAGCGTCAGGCCAGGTTCCAGGATCTTGCCCGCCAATTGGAGGGTGTTACCGGCGAGCTGGTCGAGGCGACCCGCACCCAGCCGCTGGACGTTGCGCAGATGAAGGCGCCGATGGACAAGGTCGAGGCGGCGTGCAAGGCCTGTCATAGCGAGTTTCGCAATCATTGATGTTCAGGAGGATCGCCCTGCCTAGGGCGCTTCTGTAGGAGCGGCTTTAGCCGCGATGCAGGCATTGCGGTGTCAGGCACCCGCTTCGCGGGTGATCGCGGCTGAAGCCGCTCCTACAGGGATCGTGTGAGCGTTAGCGTTCGAGCTCGTCCACGGCTTCCTGCAGTTCTTTCTTCGCTTCGGCGAGCTTGTCCTTGCGCTTGTTGATCTTCTCCGCGTCGCCTTTCTTCATGGCTTTGTCCAGGTCCTTGGTGCGCTGGTTCACTTCGTGGCGGGCATCGAGCACCTTCTGCTCACGTTCTTTGCGCAAACCCGCGTCGGTGCAGTGCTCGGTGACTTCGGCGAGGGCTTTCTCCAGCCCGGCCTGCTGGTCGCCGTTGCCATGGGCACGGGCCTGTTCGATCTGCTCGCCGATGGCCTGGCGCTTGGCCGCGCAACCAGTCAGGCCCTCTTCGGGCTGGGCAGCTTGGGCAACGCCAGCCGCAAGACCAAGCGTGGTCAGCAGTGCCAGAGTGGAAATCAATTTCATCAAAGCCTCCTTGAGGGGGCGGGGCAGCAAAAGATGGGGCAAATCCTGCCTTGCTTTTGACGATTTAGGAACCCTTGTTGGATATTTCTGGAACAATCTCGGCGTTTGCCTACGGCTGATTTTGTTAGAACTCATTGCCTCTCACGGGTGGCTGCGGCCATGAACCCTTGAATGCCGTTTGCACTCAGCTGTTGTGCCAGGTCCTGCACGTGCTCCGCTGCGAAAAAAGCCTGTAGCTGGCTGGCGCGGGTTGCGCCGATACCGGGCAAGGCCTGCCATTGCGCAGCTGAGCGGCTGGCGAGGCTTGCCCAGTCGCCTTCGAGTGGCAAGTTGCGCGGTATCGGCGCGCCGAGGCCGCTGATCCACCGGGCGAACGGCCGGGTGCGGCCAGCCTCGAAGCTTCGTTGCAGGCGCCTGGCGCAGGATCACCCCGTCCGTGGCGAAGGGCAGGGCGGTGCGATACCAGTGCATGCGCCAGTGTGCAGCCTCGAAAGCACTGTTGATGGCCACGCTGTAACGCTGGCTGTCGGGGAAGCCCAGGGCAGCCAGCCGAGCCATACGCTCGCCTTGATCAATCGGCCCTTGCGGCCAGTCCCAGACGAATAGCGCAATCTCCGCGCCTTGTTCACGCCCCAGTTGCTTGCGCGCCAACAGCCCCGCGACAGTGGTGCGGGCGTTGACACTGCCGGCTTGTGCCTGCACATGGTCACCCAGGCGCATGTACAGCTCCCCTTGCAGGATCAGGTCCAGTGGGCTGGGCAGGTGTCGGTTGACGTTTTCGAGAACCGCGATATGTCGGCTCCAGTCATGCCCCTGGGTGCCATCACCACGGCTGAGCAGCTGGACCAGCCGGCCTTGACGATAGACCAGGGTCACGGCGACGCCATCAACCTTCGGTTGCAGCCAGACACCTGTCTTGCCGGCCATCCAACGGCTCACGGCCTGTTCGTCCGGCAACTTGTCGACGCCGGTGTGGCGGACCGGGTGGGCAATCGGCCCGTGTGCGCTGGCCAGCGAATCCAGCTCGCTCTCCAGTGCGAAGCACCTTTGCAGGTGCAGCAAGCGCTGTCTGCTCTGGTCATAGACCTCGTCGGGCACCAGCGACTTGCCCAGGCGATGGTAGTGGTCATCCCATTGCAGGACGGTCGCGCGCAGGCTGGTGACTTCTGCGCGTGCCCGCTCGGCCGACCAGGCAGGGCAACCGTCGGCTTGCGCGTTGAACGATAGATAGAGCAGGGACAGGAGCAGTAACGGCATGGCCAGCATCCTTGCTTGGCGGAGTGAAAGCCTCAGCCTAGGCAACAGCAGTGAGCGTCGCGTCGCGCAGTTGTCAGCCGATATGTCAAAAAAAAGCCCCTGCCGATCACTCGGCAGGGGCTTTCCTCGACTGCCACAAAAAAGGCTAAGGTTCGGACTTGTCCCCCGTGTCTGAAGGCTCGCTTTTCTTTTTCAACCAGTTACTGCGTGCTGTCCTGACAGTGTCTCTAAATGCCTCCCCTCCATCGCAGGCGGTATAGACCAGCGTGACGCGGATATCCTTGAGTTTGCCCTTCAATGCAGCGGCAAAGGTGTCATCCAGAATTTCCAGGCGCCACTTCGAAATGGCGCCAGTCCCCTCGAATGGCAGGTAGCGTCCGTCATGTTCGATCAACTCATAGATCCACTCGCCTGGTTGAAAGCCAAGACCGTCTTCCAGCCGGGCGGATGACAGTGCAATCTGCTGATTGGCCCGCAGGTTACGTTTGACGGTTTCGGGTAATACGGGCTCTTTGGCAGCCTTTGGGTTGGCATAGAAATACTCGATACCGGCTTTATCGGCCTCCACCAGCGTGGTACTGGCCACTTGACTCAGCACTGCGCTGATCTCGCAATCCTCGGGTAGCCCGACGGTTTGAAGAGAAACCGATACGTGTTGGATTTGCCGACGATAGTGCCCTGGATAGCTCTGGTCGAAGTGCTCGGCAGCGAACGAAAACTCCAATTTTTTGTTTGTTTCCTTTGCTGTGCTAGCAGAAAGAGCATCGACCCAGGTCTTGATCGCATCATTGCCAAGCAGCGTGGCGAGGCTAAAGGTTTTCTTGATGGTCAACCGCCGCTCGTTTGCCTGCAGGTAGGCATTTTCCATTTGCAGCAAGTCATTGAGCAGGGACTCCCCGGCCAGCATGCCTTTGTAGGCGTCGCTCCAGCCACTGGGCCTGATAAAGGCCGGCCGCTTGTAGTCGCCGATTTGGTAGCGCCAGGCCGCCTCCGCGCTGAGGCATAGCGACATGACGGCATCATGCGCTGCGTCATAGAGTTGCTCTTGGCGTTTCACCAGCCAGTTGTAAATCGGAATGATGGTGAAGCCAGTGGTCATGGCCACATAGGCTTCCTCGAGATTCATCCTGTCTTGCTTGATCATGTTGAGGGACAACGTTGCGGCATTGAGTTCTATGCTGGTGTTCTTAATCTCGCTTTCCAGTGCCTTGATGTCCCACTCGGCCTGCTTCAGTTCGAATTGCCACTGCTGATCGCGGCGGTTGTATTCTGATTCGCGTAGCAACTGGTCAGCGGTAAGGCCGAGGATCGTGGCGGTCGTCTCGACAGAGTCGGCCGCTGCCTCCGGAATCACCCAAAGCTTGTACCCGCCTACTGCAAAGCCAAAAGTGTCCGGAATGGGGGCCAATGCAGCTTTCATCATATTCAGGGGGAGCTTATACCCCGTCAAATATGTTTGGGCCGCGTGAAGTGTCGCGGCAGCTATTTCCCATCCATTACGACTCTCGTCAATGAGCCCAGCGAAGTAGTTGCGTCTATCTACTGCCGCCTGTTTATTGATTTCCAGTGTGTGTTTCTTGACCTTAATCCCGTCCACATTTTCTTTCTGAATGCTGAGTGTGAAGTCGCAGAGCTTGATTTCCTGCTCCTTGAGCAGCACGGACAGACTGGTATTGAATTCGT
The DNA here is from genome assembly GCF_018417595.1 of Pseudomonas entomophila. NCBI lineage: Bacteria > Pseudomonadati > Pseudomonadota > Gammaproteobacteria > Pseudomonadales > Pseudomonadaceae > Pseudomonas > Pseudomonas entomophila. Next base: position 5,404,596 of record NZ_CP070982.1, on the reverse strand, counting down.
CCTCCATTAGCTTCATGTAATGCCGGCCGTAGTCAAGCAGTTGTTGAACGGCGCTGCGGGCCATCGCCAGCAACTGGCGGAATCGGTACGCTGGTATGGGGCTGTGGCTACTGCGGTAGGGGCGGGCAACCTGGCTCAAGCCACCCTTGCCTGAAACCAGTGGATCATTCAGTTCTCTTTCCCACTTGTCGTCGGGACGCGGGTTGCCATTGAGGGTCAAACCATGGCGCTTGTTGTATAGACGACGTCGCAAATCGTCGCGTAGTTTGAGCACGCGGGGGTTGATGGGGCTGAGGAAGCAGTTGGCATCGATGTCCTTCAACTGCTTCGGTTGCCAGCGTGACACGGCTGCGCGTTCGGGCAACGGCCCCAGCAGCTCCAGGGCCTGTAGGTAGCATAACTCGGCCTTAGTGAGGCTGCTGTCGCTGAGTTGGCGGAAGGCTTGGTCGCCTTGCAACAGCCAGTTTTCCAGCAGCGCCAGGAAGATGGCCTGCCGGTAGTAACGGGATAAGACGAAGGCGCGGCTCACGGGGTCGACAGGCTTGAGCAAATTGGAGCTCAAAGTGCCACCTTCGGCCAGCGGGCGGGTGTTCCAGAATGCCACGCGTCGTTCGCGATCGGGCCGATCCAGCTGCTGATTATCGTCGCTGGCGCGATAAGGATCGAACAGGTAGTGCAGGTACCAATGCTCTGCCTCTTCAAACTGATGTTGTTCGGTCAGGCGAGACGCGACCATGGCGGGCAGGTGCAGGAACAACTCCCTGAAATACAAGCCATTGGCACCGTGGAAATCGAGAGCGGAAACGGGTTGCTTGCCATCGATGACAGGCTCGGGGAACTGCTGGGTTTCCCAAGCCAGCACCCGCTCGACGCTCTCCGTAGCGCGTGATACCAAGCCTTTTCCGAATAGCGTGTTCAACCTGATGTAAGGACTGGCTAATGCTTTATCAGTATTGGGTGTCTTGGAAAGTTCCAAGTAGTGCGCTTGGTTCTGTTGGTGGAGTTTTACATGATTTTCTGCGCGATTTAATGTGTTAATTAGTAGGTTTCCTAATTTAGTGCTGAAGGAAATCAATTTTATTTTGTTAGCGTCTGAGTAGAGGGTTAGTGTTATTTCTTCGATAGTTGAAGGGGGGTCGGGCAAGGAAAGGTCTGCATGGATTTCGCCCTTGTCATTGATATCTACTTTAAAGCTTGTGGATGAAGTCGCTGAATGCTTATCCTTGGTAATGTACTCCATAAAGCTTGATAATCCAGCAGTGCTTCTTTTGCTCGCCTCCACGATAAGAGCGGGGAATTGGCTTGCGAAAATGGATAGGGTGTAGCGTGACGTGTTTGGCGATTTATTTATGCTTAGTTTGAATTTTATGGTGTTGGCAATTGAGTTAAAAGTGTTTTTAAATAAATCTGAAAGATTGTCTACTTTATAGGTGGTGGAGTGGGTTTTCGCGTCTGTGAGCATTTTTTGTCCATACGGAGCTTGTATGTGTTGCTCGTTTCCATAGATAGCATGTAGCGTGCCGGCAAGCTGATCTGCCATGCTGTCATCGGTGATTGGCTTGCGGTCGAAAAGTAAGTCAAATACTTCCAGGAAGTAACCAGTATCACGGTTCTCAACAGTCCGTTCAATGGGGGCGAGCAGTACGGTCACCCAAGGATCGTTCGCTCGTTCCTCTTTGTCATTAACGGCCACTATCAGTGTGAATTGCCATTTTTCGGTGAACAAGGAATTGTCACGCGCCACGCCACGCTCGTGCCCATAAGTGCCATCGAGTCGGATGACTTCATTGGCGGTCGACCATGCGCCGTCACTCTGCAGGTGGCAGCACTGAACCCTGATGGCTTTGTGCTGGCTTATCTTGGATTTGTCATCTTTATCCGGGATGCCCTGCATATCGCGTTCGGCCCAGAACACGTAGAGCCGACCGGCAATCACTACCGGCCGCACCAGGTCGAGATTGACTGTGGCCTTGACCTTGTTGGCAACGTTGATTGAGTTGATGAACTGCAGCTCAGCCTGGAATTCTTCATGGCGGATAGTCTTTTTGGTATTGTCACAATGACTGGCATGAGTAGTTCCTGTTTCGCTATCGTAACTGTAGTAGTGCAGTTCGGAACCGTCACCTCGTCTAGTCGAGGTAAAGGATTGTTTTTTGGCCAGGTTATTTTTGAGATCAGCTTTTAGTTTTTCGTTGTCCGCCTTTTTGGGGTTGTCTACGTCGCTAGTGCGCGACAGCTTCATTATCTCGCCAGTGGACGCAAGCGTAATCTTTTGCCATTCACTCCACGCCAGAGGGCTCAGGCGCTTCTTGTTATCACGCATGCCTATGTCCAGCGAGCGCCAGTAATACTCGACCGGTGTGCTGTTGGTTTTGCCGATCAGGTAATAGGTATCATTCAGCGGGTCGTCGCCATCGAGGTAGCCGCTGATCACTTGAAGGTTGCTGAGGCGCTCGAACTTGTTCAAATAATTGCAAATGGCGGTCTGCAGCAAGCTGGTATCGAGCTTGCCCTGGTTCAGTTCTACTTCAAGGTCTGCAAACGCGGTGGTCTTGTGTTTGCGGTTACTGTGGTGGATGAGGTTTTCCGGGTGTATCAGTCGTTCTTGCCGAATTCGCCAATTACGGTACTCGCTCAGATACTGGTGCCAGGCTTGCTTGATATCGTCCGACACCGCGTTCGCCGCATAGCCGGGTTCCAATTGCGCGGTCAGGCGGTGCAAGTAGTGCTGCAGGCTGGCGATGGCATGGTTGGCAGGGGTGGTCTGTACCTCACTGGGGACCTGTACGTCGGTCAGGAAGTAGTTTGACAGCGCCTCAGGTGTGGGGATGAACGCCTGCAGGGCTTTGTCGGATGCTACCCACTCGCTCATCAGGTAGGCCAGCAAAGCATCACGCAATTGTGGCTGGAGGGCTTGCTCCAGGGCACTGCGCTGCTTTTCGCTGCAAGCGCCAAGCAGCAAAGAGGCTGCGGTATCAAACTCGTCAAGGGCGCTGTCCTTGTCAAGGCATGACAGATTCAGCAGGGATTGGCACGACAGCCCGCTAGCCTTGCTCAGCGCCTGCAGGCGTAGAACGTATTCGATATCGCTGATGTCGGCGGGCGGCAGCGGGATATAGACAGGTTTGACAACAGTGTTCGGTTCGTTGTCGAGTGAATAGAGCTCAAACTCGATGAAGGTGGGGTTTTCTCTTTCATCTGTCGCGTTGTATTCAGCTATCTTGTCTATCCAATAATCTCGAGGTGTAGCGACGGATTCGAATTTGTCGGACATCCTCAGTGGGCCAGGGTTTTCGTGGATAAATGCTACGAGTTTGTTGTAAACGCTTGCAGCTAGGGAGACGTATCTGCGCCCCTTTCGGAGAAAGTAATAGCATTTGAATATGTGGCTTAAGCCCTTATCTAAATAGTACTTGTATTCTTTAAGTGTCAATGTGTCGAGGAAACCATCAATCGTTCCCTTAGGCGCTTCATCGACACTTAGCGCAATGGGCGGTGTCTCAAGCTCGCCAAGCATCTGCGCCCAAGAATCCGATGTATCGAGTTTGACTTTTTCGGCCATAGGAATGGCGAGCGTTCGGCCAAAACGCTCCATGAGTGCCCTGAACTTCGTATTGATAGCATTGGGGGCGGGCTCTGGGTCGGGTACGCCCTTGTAATAGTCATCGAGTAGCTTGCCCAGTGCTCCCCATTGACTTGCTGCACCCTGGTTGTAGCTGTTTCTTTCATGAACGTTCAGTGATTGCAGGAAGGCGCCAAGTGAATTTGTTGCTGGCACTGTCGTTTCTGTGACGACTGCACGCTCCACGGTAGGGGACGCGTGGTAGACCTCATTCGCGTCCCAGCCGATCAGTCGTCCCAGTTCCTGGCTGGCTTGTTCCACTTCATCGGCGGAATCATCCTGTGCTCGGCGCTGCAGATACGCGAGCGCATCGCTTTCTTCAGCACCATTGCTGCGGCACAGGTCGACCCAATCGCGGTAGCGGCTGAGCTGATACAGCAGGTCGAGGTTGAGGGGCGTACCAGTCGTTGTGTCGCTGCTGGGGGCATCTGCTTCAGACTGCAGGTCAAACCACTCTGGATGCTTGGCGAGGGCCTCGAGGCCGGCGGGACTTACTTTCATGGCCAGAGTTGCCATGGCATATCGCTGAAGGTGGTGCCACAGTGTGGGGCTGAGTGTGGAAAAGCGCGGGGCGCTGTCATCGGTGAGCATCGAGTCATTTGCCTGTGCGGCAAGCAGATCGGTCAGGACGTCGAAGCTTGTTTTGCCTGCTACCTGCAGCAAAGAAAGTGCATGGTCGCTCGACAGGCGTTTCTCTCTCTGGCCCAGTGCCGTGGTCAGGATCTGCTTGACTACGCCTTCCTGGGCGGCGCGAGCGGTCTCAAAAACTGTTGCAAGCTTGGCGGCAATCTTACTTGCGTCAGCTCCCTCCTTGAAATGATCCTTCAGCTTATCTTGGAGGAAGCGAGGCAGGTCTTCTTTGGCACTTTGGGGCGGTGGCTTGAGCAGCCCTTGGTGATCGATCAGGTCGGTAAATAGCTCCTTCCAGGGGGTTTTGAGATAAATATCTGTCTCCGTGTCCAGTCGCGGTTCCGGCAGCAGTCCTTTTTGTAGATCGGGCAGTGCCTGCGCTGCCGCCTCACGGATAGACGTGGAGACCTTCAGCAATGCGCTGTCAGCCTTGGCCAGTGGCGTAACCAGCTGGTGCACCAGGCCGGCTGACAGGCCATTCTGATGCAGCCAGCGCTCGGTGTTGCTGATGCCCACCAGCACATCGAGCAGGTCAGCCTGTTCTGCTTCGTCGCTGATGAATGGGGTGCCGGCCAACTGCGCGTAGATGTTTGCGCCACTACTTTCCAGTAGCTCGAACAAAGCAGTGCCATCAGACTGGGAAAGCCCTAGCAGGCGAGGCAACCGACTAAGGCGGTATAGGGATGTGATCAGCCCAAGTGACAGGCGTGGTGCTGTCAACGTCTGCTGCTTGATTACCCGCTTCAGGTACTCATGAGTGAGGCGTTCGTCTACACCCAGGGCCAGGCTTAGCTTGCTCATGAGCAATGAGGTCGGGCGGCGGTCTTTAATGTCCGCATCAGCGGGCAGCGTGAACTCGCGATCATCGATGATCAGCCCTTCTCCCACGCTCGCCAGTTGACCACTCCCGGGGCCATCCAGGATGCGGTCGAGAAATGGGGTGTCTGTGCCGACTGCGTAGGGGGAGACCTCCCGAAGCAGGGCGGCGTATTGTTCGACGGAAATGCCGTAGCGCTCACGCAGCAGGGTGAATACGCCCAGGGCACATAAGGTTCCCGGCAAGATCTTGGAGAGGTTGTTGGCATTCTGCGCACGCAGGGCCGAGGTCAGCAGCAGGTCCGTCTCGGCAAAGCTGAGACCGAGTGCGGCGCGCAGGTGGATCAATTTGTAGATTTTCTGGAAGTGGTCCGCGGTAGCGTTTTGGAACTTCAGTTGGATGCCAGGGCCGGATTTCTTATCTTCGAGGTTCAGTGCAGGTGCCTGCCCCTGGTTGATGAAAACGGCACCGTATAGATGGGCGCCGGTGTCTGCTGTACCGCTCGGGCGAAAGGCGGTGCTGCGCCTGACGGTGGTGAAACCCTGCGTCCCATCGTCGGGCACGGCGGACAAGGCGAGCATGTCGAGCACGTCTTCTGGCGTAAGGCCGGTGCTGCGGCAAAACAGATCGACGTCGCACAACGCCTCGACGGCATCGGCGGCCCTGCCTTCCACACCGAATCGCGACTTGAAGTAACCTTTGCTCGTGGGGGCTGTGTTATCGAGCAGCAGTGCCTGCAGTGTGGGGCTCAGGCCGCAGGCGTTGCGCATGACTGCCCGCAGCCCATCGGTACGCAGGTTGCCATAGCAAAAGTTGGGGTGTGTGTATTCGGTCTGTTGCAGCAGGTCGAAATGCGACAGCTTCTTGTGCTGAAGTACGGCTTGGATCTGCTCGAACGGCTGATGGTAGGGCAGATTGGCACGGCGTACCGCTGTGCTCAGCGCAGTGGGTAGGGGTGTATTACCTGCGTGTGTCTTGGCTTGTCGGCTGAGAGCGTCGATAACCAGCTTGAGCGTGGGGTATTTACTGTCGAAGCAGTTCTGGTCCAGCAACAGCTCGTCGATATCAGGGCGACGCTTGGCAAGGCTGATGATCGACTCGGCATTGCCGCACTCTTCGATGGCATGGACTTGTGTGTACAGTGCGACCTGATAGGCAGTTAGGGCGTAGATACACTCGAGCGCATCGGGTTGGCACCTGTCTGCAACCTGTTCAGGATGCAAGCCGGCATAGGTGGCGCGCTGGGGTGCAGCCTCTGAAATGGGAACAGGTGTGTTTGTTGCAGCGGTGACCGGCGTGCTTTCACTCATGTTCGATGCTCCCGAGGGTGAGGGTTCGACGTACTGGCGCGGCGCAAGTGCGAGGAATCACCATCCAACGGAAGGCTGGGGGCGGCAACTGGCAAAAATGTCAGTTGCGCGCGTACAAAAAAGCCCCTGCCGATTACTCGGCAGGGGCTTTCATTTAACGCTGCAGGAAAACTTACAGGCCGGCAGCGTCACGCAGCGACTGGGCGCGGTCGGTGCGTTCCCAGGTGAAGGTGGTGAAGGTGTCGTCGCCGACAGTCTTCTGCTGCGGTTCGCGGCCGAAGTGACCGTAGGCAGCGGTTTCCTGGTACATCGGGTGCAGCAGGTCGAGCATCTTGGTGATGGCGTACGGGCGCAGGTCGAAGCACTCGCGTACCAGCTGGACGATCTTGTCGTCGGACACCTTGCCGGTGCCGAAGGTGTTGATCGAGATGGAGGTCGGCTGGGCCACGCCGATGGCGTAGGATACCTGGATCTCGCAACGCTCGGCCAGGCCGGCGGCAACGATGTTCTTGGCCACGTAGCGGCCGGCGTAGGCGGCGGAGCGGTCGACCTTGGATGGGTCCTTGCCGGAGAACGCGCCACCACCGTGACGGGCCATGCCGCCGTAGGAGTCGACGATGATCTTGCGGCCGGTCAGGCCGCAGTCGCCCACCGGGCCACCGATGATGAAGTTGCCGGTCGGGTTGATGTGGTACTGGGTGCCTTTGTGCAGCAGCTCGGCTGGCAGGGTGTGCTTGACGATCAGCTCCATCACGGCTTCCTGCAGGTCTTTCTGCGACACTTCAGGGTTGTGCTGGGTCGACAGAACCACCGCGTCGATACCGACTACCTTGCCGTTTTCATAGCGGCAGGTGACCTGCGACTTGGCGTCCGGGCGCAGCCACGGCAGCAGGCCGGACTTGCGCGCTTCGGCCTGGCGCTCGACCAGGCGGTGCGAGAAGCAGATCGGGGCGGGCATCAGCACGTCGGTCTCGTTGCTGGCGTAGCCGAACATCAGGCCCTGGTCGCCGGCGCCCTGGTCTTCCGGCTTGGAGCGGTCGACGCCCTGGGCGATGTCCACCGACTGCTTGCCGATGATGTTCATCACGGCGCAGGTGGCGCCGTCGAAGCCGACGTCGGAGCTGTTGTAGCCGATGTCGATGATCACTTTGCGCACCAGTTCTTCCAGGTCGACCCAGGCCGAGGTGGTGACTTCGCCGGCGATGATGGCGACACCGGTCTTGACCAGGGTCTCGCAGGCTACGCGGGCGTATTTATCCTGGGCGATGATCGCGTCCAGGACTGCGTCGGAGATCTGGTCGGCGATCTTGTCCGGATGCCCTTCGGACACGGACTCGGAGGTGAAAAGGGAGTATTCGCTCATCTCGATGGGTTCCTGAAATTTACCGATGTTGTGTGTCGCCAGCGGCCCGCTGGAAGTGTCGGACCTGGATCTGGAAACCGTTACGCAAGCCCACGTAGAGGCTGTCCCCGGGGGTCAGCCCGGCAGCGTCGGCCCAACGGGCCAGGTCGTCCTGTTCGAAGCCAAGCCACAGGTCGCCGCAGGCTTCGCGGGCCCACCCCTGGTCATGGCTGCACAGCTCGGTGACCAGCAGGCTGCCGCCCGCCTTCACCCGTTTGGCCAGCAGGCGCAAGGCCAGGGCCGGGTCGCTGAAATGGTGCAGCACCATGTTCAGCACAACGCAGTCGGCTTCCACATCCGTTACACCCAGTGCATCGGCCAACTGCAGGTTTACGTTACTCAATTCGTTGCGCTCGCAGACCTGGCGGGCCAGTTCGAGCATGGTCGGGCTGTTGTCCATGGCCGTGACCTGGGCGAAACGCCGGGCCAGATCAGGCAGGAAACCGCCGTCGCCGGGGCCGACCTCCAGGGCGCTGGCGCCGGCCTCGAAACTCAGGTTGTCGAGCAGTGCCAGCAGGCTCTCGCGGTACTGCGGCAGGCCGGCGATCAGGTCTTGCTGGGCGCGGAATTTCTCTTCCACGCGCAGGAAGAAGTCCTGGCTGGTGGCCGCGCGGCGCTGCTGGACCTGGGCGATGCGTGCTTGCACGTCCTGGGCGAGTGCGAGGTCGTCCACTTCTTCGAGCAGCGCCGTGTGCAGGCGGCCGCCCAGGCGCTGGCTGTCGGGCAGGGCGCGGCGGTAGAAGATCGCGTTGCCTTCGCGGCGGGTCGCGACCAGGTCGGCCTGGGCCAGCACTTTCAGGTGGTGGCTCATGCCCGACTGGCCGATGTCGAAGATCTGCGCCAGTTCCAGCACGCCGAACGAGTCGCTGGCCAGTGCGCGCAGCACGTTCAGGCGCAACGGGTCGCCACTGGCCTTGCACAGGGCGGCCAGCGCGTCGTTACGTTGAGGCGTGATGGGGGCATTGACGTTCATGGGGCGGGAGTCTAGACAGGCATCGTTGCCCTAGCAAGACCAATATCAAAAAGTTTTGATATTGGTCGATGGGCGGAGGATGAGCTCGCCTGTGCAGGGTTACCCGCGAAGCAGCCGACGGCAATCCCGCTGTTTTCACCCAAATTGCCGAACAAACACAGGAAAAAAGCCCGACTGCGACCATCCGTCATTGCCCCCGGCCCCTGCAGTGGGCGAAAATGGCCGCCTTTTTTCGTTTCACTACTTATTCAAGCCCCAGGAGACTCAGCGATGCCCAGCCGTCGTGAACGTGCCAACGCCATTCGTGCCCTCAGCATGGATGCCGTGCAAAAGGCCAACAGCGGCCACCCAGGTGCCCCCATGGGTATGGCGGATATCGCCGAAGTGCTTTGGCGCGACTACCTGAAGCACAACCCGAGCAACCCGAGCTTCGCCGACCGCGACCGCTTCGTGCTGTCCAACGGCCACGGCTCGATGCTGATCTATTCGCTGCTGCACCTGACCGGCTACGACGTCACCATCGATGACCTCAAGTCGTTCCGCCAGCTGCACAGCCGCACCCCGGGCCACCCGGAGTTCGGCTACACCCCAGGCGTCGAGACCACCACCGGCCCGCTGGGCCAGGGCCTGGCCAACGCCGTGGGCTTCGCCCTGGCGGAAAAAGTGCTGGCCGCCCAGTTCAACCGTGAAGGCCACAACATCGTCGACCACAACACCTATGTGTTCCTCGGCGACGGCTGCATGATGGAAGGCATCTCCCACGAAGTCGCCTCGCTGGCCGGCACCCTGGGCCTGAACAAGCTGGTCGCCTTCTACGACGACAACGGCATCTCCATCGACGGTGAAGTGCACGGCTGGTTCACCGATGACACGCCAAAGCGCTTCGAAGCCTACAACTGGCTGGTGATCCGCAACGTCAACGGCCACGACGCCGAAGAGATCAAGATGGCGATCGAGACCGCGCGCAAGAGCGACCGTCCGACCCTGATCTGCTGCAAGACCATCATCGGTTTCGGCTCCCCTAACAAGCAGGGCAAGGAAGATTGCCACGGTGCTCCACTGGGCAACGACGAAATCGCCCTGGCCCGCAAGGAACTGAACTGGAACCACGCACCGTTCGAGATCCCGGCCGACATCAAGGCCGAGTGGGATGCCAAGGAAGCAGGCGCCAAGGTCGAAGCCGAGTGGAACAAGCGTTTCGACGCCTACGCCGCCGCCTTCCCGGAACTGGCCAGCGAGCTCAAGCGTCGTCTGAGCGGCGAACTGCCGGCCGACTTCTCGGAGAAAGCCGCTGCCTACATCGCGGAAGTCGCCGCCAAGGGCGAAACCATCGCCAGCCGCAAGGCCAGCCAGAACGCCCTGAACGCCTTCGGCCCACTGCTGCCTGAGTTCCTCGGCGGCTCGGCCGACCTGGCCGGCTCCAACCTGACCCTGTGGAAAGGTTGCAAAGGCGTCGAAGCCAACGACGCCAGCGGCAACTACGTGTTCTACGGCGTGCGCGAGTTCGGCATGACCGCGATCATGAACGGTGTCGCCCTGCACGGCGGTCTGGTCCCGTACGGCGCGACCTTCCTGATGTTCATGGAGTACGCCCGCAACGCGGTACGCATGTCGGCGCTGATGAAGCAGCGCGTGATCCACGTCTACACCCACGACTCCATCGGCCTGGGCGAAGACGGCCCGACCCACCAGCCGATCGAGCAGCTGACCAGCCTGCGCAGCACACCGAACCTGGACACCTGGCGCCCGGCCGACGCGGTCGAATCCGCCGTGTCCTGGAAAGCCGCCCTGGAGCGTAAAGATGGCCCGTCGGCACTGATCTTCTCGCGCCAGAACCTGCAGCATCAGCCACGCGACGCCCAGCAGATCGCCGATATCGCCCGCGGCGGTTACGTGTTGAAAGACTGCGCCGGTGAGCCTGAGCTGATCCTGATCGCCACCGGTTCCGAAGTAGGCCTGGCCGTTCAGGCGTTCGACAAGCTGACCGAACAGGGCCGCAAGGTCCGTGTCGTGTCGATGCCGAGCACCAGCGTGTTCGACGCCCAGGACGCCGCCTACAAGCAGTCGGTACTGCCACTGCAAGTCGGTGCGCGCATCGCCATCGAAGCCGCTCATGCGGACTTCTGGTACAAGTACGTCGGCCTGGAAGGCCGCGTGATCGGCATGACCACCTACGGTGAGTCGGCGCCGGCCGCCGCGCTGTTCGAGGAATTCGGCTTCACCCTGGACAACATCCTGGGCACCGCCGAAGAGCTGCTGGAAGACTGATGTAAGGATCTGCGGGCGGTGTCGCCCAGATTCGCGGGCAAGCCCGCTCCCACAGTGGTCACTGCACCCTGTGGGAGCGGGCTTGCCCGCGAATGCCACACCGCAAATCCCGCAGGTTGCCGACAATTGATCTGTTCCGTGAGTCCCGAATGCCCCATCCGCGTCCCTACAAAGTTGCACTCAACGGTTACGGCCGCATCGGCCGCTGTGTCCTGCGCGCGCTGTTTGAGCGAGGGGCGAAGGCCGGTTTCGAGATCGTCGCGCTGAACGACCTGGCCGACCAGGCCAGCCTTGAATACCTGACACGCTTCGACTCCACCCACGGGCGTTTCCCCGGCGAGGTGAAGGTCGACGGCGACTGTCTGCATATCAATGGTGACTGCGTGAAAGTGCTGCGCAGCGCCACCCCCGAAGGCATCGACTGGGCCGCCCTGGGCATCGACCTGGTGCTGGAGTGCTCTGGTGCCTATAACACCCGGGCCGACGGCCAGCGTTTCCTCGACGCCGGCGCGCCCCGGGTGCTGTTCTCCCAGCCCATGGCCAGCGAGGCGGACGTCGATGCCACGGTGGTCTACGGCGTGAACCAGGATTGCCTGAGCGGCGATGAGCTGCTGGTGTCGAACGCCTCCTGCACCACCAACTGCGGCGTGCCGCTGCTGCGTGTGCTGGACCAGGCCTTCGGCATCGAGTACGTGCAGATCACCACCATCCACTCGGCGATGAACGACCAGCCGGTGATCGACGCCTACCACCACGAAGACCTGCGCCGCACCCGTTCGGCGTTCCAGTCGGTGATTCCGGTGTCCACGGGCCTGGCGCGCGGCATCGAACGCCTGCTGCCGGAACTTGCCGGGCGAATCCAGGCCAAAGCGGTACGTGTACCCACCGTCAACGTGTCGTGCCTGGACATCACCCTGCAGACCTCCCGCGACACCAGCGCCGAGGAAGTCAACCGGGTGCTGCGCGAGGCCGCTCTGGACGGCCCGCTGAAAGGCCTGCTGGCTTACACCGAGCTGCCCCATGCCAGCTGTGATTTCAACCATGACCCGCATTCGGCCATCGTCGATGCCAGCCAGACCCGCGTTTCCGGCCCTCGGCTGGTGAACCTGCTGGCCTGGTTCGACAACGAATGGGGGTTCGCCAACCGTATGCTCGACGTTGCCGAACACTTTCTGCACGTCGTCCACCCCACCCGCAGCAAACAGCCCTGAAGGACTGCATTCATGACCGTGTTGAAGATGACCGACCTCGACCTGCAAGGTAAGCGCGTACTGATCCGCGAAGACCTCAACGTGCCTGTGAAGGACGGTGTGGTAACCAGCGATGCGCGTATCCTGGCAGCGCTGCCGACCATCAAGCTGGCCCTGGAAAAGGGCGCGGCGGTAATGGTCTGCTCGCACCTGGGCCGCCCGACCGAAGGCGAGTTCTCCGAAGAGAACAGCCTGAAGCCGGTCGCCGCTTACCTGAGCAAGGCCCTGGGCCGCGACGTGCCGCTGGTCGCCGATTACCTCGACGGCGTCGAAGTGAAGGCCGGTGACCTGGTGCTGTTCGAGAACGTGCGCTTCAACAAGGGCGAGAAGAAGAACGCCGACGAGCTGGCGCAGAAGTACGCTGCCCTGTGCGACGTGTTCGTCATGGACGCCTTTGGCACCGCCCACCGCGCCGAGGGTTCCACCCACGGTGTTGCCAAGTTCGCCAAGGTCGCGGCCGCAGGCCCGCTGCTGGCTGCCGAGCTGGATGCCCTGGGCAAGGCCCTGAAGGCCCCGGCCAAGCCGATGGCCGCCATCGTCGCCGGCTCCAAGGTTTCCACCAAGCTGGACGTGCTGAACAGCCTGAGTACGGTGTGCGATCAGCTGATCGTCGGTGGCGGCATCGCCAACACCTTCCTCGCCGCCGCCGGTCACCCGGTCGGCAAGTCGCTGTACGAGCCTGACCTGGTCGAGACTGCCAAGGCCATCGCCGCCAAGGTCAGCGTGCCGCTGCCGGTCGATGTGGTGGTTGCCAAGGCATTCGCCGAAGACGCCGAAGCCACTGTAAAGGCCATCGCCGACGTGGCTGCCGACGACATGATCCTCGACATCGGTCCAAAAACCGCCGAGCAGTTCGCCGAATTGCTGAAGACCTCGAAGACTATCCTGTGGAACGGTCCGGTAGGTGTGTTCGAGTTCGACCAATTCGGCAACGGCACCAAGGTGCTGGCCAAGGCTATCGCCGACAGCGCCGCGTTCTCCATCGCCGGTGGCGGTGACACCCTGGCGGCCATCGACAAGTATGGCGTTGGTGCCGATATCTCCTACATTTCTACCGGTGGTGGCGCGTTCCTCGAGTTCGTCGAGGGCAAGGTCCTGCCAGCGGTGGCAATCCTGGAAGAGCGGGCCAAGGCCTGATTTTGACGGCGCCTGGCAAAGGGAGCGACCTGATGGTCAAGCAATTGCCTGTGATGATCGTGGCCGTGTTGCTGGGCGCCTGCGCCAGCAACCCCGGCAGCGACGCAGATCCGGCGCAGCCGCCCAAGGGCGGCTGCTACCAGTCCCAGTGGCAGGCGGAGACGGCGCCGGTGATCAACAAGCGCCTGGGCCCGGATGGCCTGGAAAAGTACGACGACGAGCACCAGCGCAAGGCGGCGGGCTGCCCTTGATCGGGTGGCGGGCAACCTAAAGCGGGTTTCGTGGTCTTGGACATTGGGGCCGCGCAACGGCCTCCAACGAGGTTTTTAGAATGAAAGCGCTTCTGGCCGCGTTGGCCCTGGCGACCCTGGCAGGCTGCTCGATGCTGCAACCTGCCCAACCCGCCCCGGCGGACAACTGGACCCGCTGGGTCTGCGACAGCCAGGCCGAGGTGCTGTGGCGTTTCACAGACGCGAAACAGGATGCGGTCGACGTGCGCCTCGGTGGCGGCGACCAGGTCTACCGGCTCAAGTCCGAGCCGGGCGCCTCGGGCGCGCTGTACAGCGATGGCGTGCTGGCCCTGCACACCAAAGGCAATGAGGGCCTGGTGTACTGGGTGGCGACCAACGATCTGATTGGGCGGGGCTGCAAGGCACCGTGACTGGCCGGGCCGCATGGATGGCCCACACTACTTGAACAGCAACCGCCCCTGCGGCAGGCTTGCACGAAACAACGACGCTTGTCGGGAGAGAGATACACAATGGCACTCATTAGCATGCGCCAGATGCTGGACCACGCCGCCGAGTTCGGTTACGGCGTACCGGCTTTCAACGTCAACAACCTCGAGCAGATGCGCGCTATCATGGAAGCCGCCGACAAGACCGACTCTCCGGTCATCGTCCAGGCCTCCGCCGGTGCCCGCAAGTACGCCGGTGCCCCATTCCTGCGCCACCTGATCCTGGCGGCCATCGAAGAGTTCCCGCACATCCCGGTGTGCATGCACCAGGACCACGGCACCAGCCCTGACGTGTGCCAGCGCTCGATCCAGCTGGGCTTCAGCTCGGTGATGATGGACGGCTCGCTGGGCGAAGACGGCAAGACCCCGACCGAATACGAGTACAACGTTCGCGTCACCCAGCAGACCGTTGCCATGGCCCACGCCTGCGGCGTTTCGGTGGAAGGCGAACTGGGCTGCCTGGGCTCGCTGGAAACCGGCATGGCCGGTGAAGAAGACGGCATCGGCGCCGAAGGCGTGCTGGACCACAGCCAGATGCTGACCGACCCGGAAGAAGCCGCCGACTTCGTCAAGAAAACTCAGGTGGACGCCCTGGCCATTGCCATCGGCACCAGCCACGGCGCCTACAAGTTCACCAAGCCACCGACCGGTGACGTGCTGGCGATCGACCGTATCAAGGAAATCCACAAGCGCATCCCCAACACTCACCTGGTGATGCACGGTTCGTCCTCGGTGCCGCAAGAGTGGCTGGCGATCATCAACCAGTACGGTGGCGACATCAAAGAGACCTACGGCGTGCCGGTCGAAGAAATCGTCGAAGGCATCAAGTACGGCGTGCGCAAGGTCAACATCGACACCGACCTGCGCCTGGCCTCCACCGGCGCCATGCGTCGCCTGATGGCGCAGAACCCGAGCGAGTTCGACCCACGCAAGTTCTTCGGCGAGACCGTCAAGGCCATGCGTGACGTGTGCATCGCCCGCTACGAAGCCTTCGGCACCGCCGGCAATGCCTCGAAGATCAAGCCGATCTCCCTGGAAGGCATGTTCCAGCGCTACGCCAAGGGCGAACTGGCCGCCAAGATCAACTGATCCGGCGCCGCGTCACGAAAAAACCCGCAGCGATGCGGGTTTTTTTGTGCCCGCTGATCATGGCAGTCTTTTTCCCGGTAAGAGCGTCCGTGGCGCGCTCGCGCCGCGCTGATACCGTTAGTCGGCTAACATCACTTCCGATGGCTTATAGCCATCTGCACGCGTTGCGTCTTCGGTCGCCGAGTCTAGAGTAAAGATCGGATCCAATGGCTCGTCGTAATCGGCCTAACAAGAGAAGCAGCATGGATGTCGCTCACACTCAACCACCGGACAATCGCTCGGTTCTGCTCGTCGTAGACGATTATCCGGAGAATCTGATCAGCATGCGGGCCTTGCTGTCCCGCCAGGACTGGCAGGTATTGACCGCCAGTTCAGGGATGGAAGCCCTGAGTGCCCTGCTGGAAAACGAAGTCGATCTCGTGCTGCTCGACGTGCAGATGCCCGAGATGGACGGTTTCGAAGTCGCCCGGCTGATGCGCGGCAGCCAACGCACCCGGCTGACGCCGATCATTTTCCTCACCGCCAATGAACAGTCCGAGGCCGCCGTGCTCAAGGGCTACGCCAATGGTGCGGTGGACTACCTGTTCAAACCGTTCGACCCGCAGATCCTCAAGCCGAAAGTCCAGGCGCTGCTCGAGCAACAGCGCAACCGGCGCATGTTGCAGAGCCTGACCCGTGAGCTGGAGTCGGCCCGGGCCTTCAATGCCTCGATCCTGGAGAACGCGGCCGAAGGCATCCTGGTGGTGGACGAGTCGGGCACCATCAATTTCGCCAACCCGGCCATCTCGCGCCTGCTAGACACACCGGTGGAGAAGCTGCAGGGCGCGCATGTGCTGGACCTCATCCAGTTGCCATGCGCCAACCTGTGGCATGAGTCGGACTTTTACCAGGCGTACCTCAAGCGCCAGATCTTCCGGGTCCACGACGCGCAGTTACGCACCGTCAGCGGCCAGCTGATACCGGTGGCGCTGTCCTGCGCGCCGCTGCCCGCCGAGCAGCGGGCGATGGTGGTGACGGTGCTGGACATGTCGGTGGTGCGCAGTCTGCACCAGCAACTGGAATACCAGGCGGTCACCGACCCGCTGACCGGCCTGCTCAACCGCCGTGGTTTCTACCAGGCCGCCGAGGGCGCGCTGATGCGCAACGAGCGCTCCGACAAGGTCCGCGCCCTGATGTACATGGACCTGGACGGTTTCAAGCGAATCAACGACCTGCTCGGACATGAAGCCGGGGACAAGGTGTTGCGCTGGGTCGCCGAGCAGCTCAAGGACTGCCTGGGCAGCGAGGCGCTGCTCGCGCGCATGGGCGGGGACGAGTTCACTGCGCTGTTCGACGGCTTGCCCTACCCGGAACAAGCCGGACGCTACGCCGAGAAACTGCTCGAACGGATGTCCAGCTTCCAGCAACTCGATGGGTTGGAAGTCAGCCTCGGCGTGAGCATTGGTATCGCCACCTACCCGGACTGCGGCGCAAACGTCGAAGGGCTGCTGCGCGCGGCCGACGCTGCCATGTACGCGGCCAAGCAAGCCGGGCGCCAGCAATATCGCTTCTATGACGAAGAGCTCAATGGCCGCGCCCGTTCGCGATTGATGCTCGAAGACAGTGTGCGTGAAGCCATCGAGCAGAACGACTTCACGCTGGTCTACCAGCCCCAGGTCGCCTTTGCCGATGGTCGCCTGCGTGGCTTCGAGGCCCTGCTGCGCTGGCAGCACCCGAGCGTCGGCGATGTGCCGCCCGGGCTGTTCATCCCGCTGCTGGAAGAGGCGCGGTTGATCAACAGCCTGGCCAGCTGGATCTATCGCAAGGGCGCCGCCCAACGCCGGGAGTGGGGCGAGCGCTTCGGTTCGCAGTTGGTCCTGGGGGTCAGCCTCAGCCGGGCGCAGTTCGCCATGCCGGGCCTGGCCGACGAGCTGGCGCGGGTGCTCGACGAGCATGGCTTGCAGCCGGCCCAGCTGGAAGTGGAGGTGGCCGAAACTTCGCTGATGTACAACATCGACGCCGCAGTGAAGCAGGTGCATCGTCTGCGTGAGTTGGGCATTCGTGTAGCGCTGGATGATTTTGGCGCTGGCGACTGCTCGTTGCGCATGTTGCGCGACCTGCCCATCGACACGTTGAAGATCGACCGCCACCTGGTGGCGCGGCTGCCGGAGTCGGCGGCGGACATCGCCATGGCCCGCAGTGTCATCGGCCTGTGCGCCGACTATGGCATCACGGTGATCGCCGAGGGCGTGGAAACCAAAGCCCAGGCCGACTGGCTCAAGAGTAGCGGTTGCACCTATGTGCAGGGGTTCCTGGTCGCCCGCCCGATGACTGCCAGCGATGCCAGTGGTTTTCCGCCGATTTTCCCCTGGACCCCATGATTGGCTACACTCGCGTCTTCCCAGTCCGACCCACCCGCCATGACCGCACTTCGCTATCTGCAAGCCTACCCGCCTCACCTCCAGGAACAGGTGCGCCAGATGATCGCCAGCCAACGCCTGGGCGACTATCTGCAGCAGCGTTACCCCGAGCGTCACGCGGTGCAGAACGACAAGGCGCTGTACACCTACGCCCAGGACCTCAAGCAACAGTACCTGCGCAGCGCGCCGCCGCTGGACAAGGTGTTGTTCGACAACCGCCTGGACCTCACCCATCGCGCGTTGGGGCTGAACACCGCGGTGTCGCGGGTGCAGGGTGGCAAGCTCAAGGCGAAGAAGGAGATCCGCGTCGCCTCGCTGTTCAAGGAGGCTGCGCCGCAGTTCCTGCGCATGATCGTGGTGCATGAGCTGGCGCATCTGAAGGAGCGCGACCACAACAAGGCGTTCTACCAGCTCTGCCAGCACATGGAACCGGACTACCACCAACTGGAATTCGACCTGCGCGTCTACCTGACCTATCGGGAGCTGCCGGGCAACACCTGAGGGACAAGCACCCCATGACCACGGAAGTGAGCAAGACCCGCAGCAGCTTCTACCGCCGACTGTACGTAGCCTGGCTGATCGACAGCCAGACCGCCACCAGCGTACCGGCATTGATGGAGGCCACCGGCATGCCGCGGCGTACCGCCCAGGACACCATCACCGCCCTGGCCGACCTGGACATCGTCTGCGAGTTCGAGCAGCAGGCCGGGGCGCGCAACCATGCCGGGCATTACCGCATCCGTGACTGGGGCGCCATCGACAAGCAGTGGATCATCCAGCATCTGCGCCAGATCCGCGAAGTGCTGGGCTACCCCTGAGCGGGGCGCAGTCTCTGCAGGAGCGGCTTCAGCCGGTGCCATTCGCGTCGCTTGCTTCGCGGCTGAAGCCGCTCCTACAGGGGCCGTGCCGAATCTTTACCCCACACCCCATTTTCAGGATGTTCCGATGTCTGCCAAGGCCATCAACGCACGTTTCAGCAACTACGCCGCCATGGCCGATGGTGTCGCCACCCTGCTGTTCCCCCACGCCGAAGTCGTGGTCCACGACCTGCGCAGCCAGACGGTGGTGCATATCGCCAACAACATCTCCAAGCGGCAACTGGGCGACGACTCGGCGCTCGAAGACCTGCCGGGCGAACTGAGTGCTGCCACGCCGCTGGGGCCCTACGAAAAACTCAACTGGAACGGTCAGAAAGTTCGCTCGATCAGCAGCGTCATGGTCGATGACGCCGGGGTGCCTGAGGCGCTGCTGTGCATCAATTTCAACGTTTCGGTGCTGGAGCAGGCCAAGCAGGCGCTGGACCTGTTCTTCCAGGCCAGCCGCTTGCTGCCCCAGCCCGACGTGCTGTTCCGCGACGATTGGCAGGAGCGCATCAACACCTTCCTGCATGGCTGGCTCAGGGAGCGTGGCTTGAGCCTCGATGGCCTCACCCGCGAGCACAAGCGCGAGCTGGTGGAGGCGCTGCACGGTGAAGGGGCTTTCCGCGGCGGCAGCGCCTACGACTACGTGGCCAATGTCCTGGGCATGGGCCGGGCGACGATCTACAAGTACGTGAAGATTGCCCGGGAGGCCTGAGGCCTGCACGTCGGTGGTCCGGTGCTGGCTTGTGCTTTGTGGAAAAATATTCTACGGTGGATTTTTATTCCATTGATGGCGGCCTGCACCCGCCGTCTGACCCAGGAGCATCCACCCGTGGCAATCGACGACATTGCGCTCGATCAACTGTACCAGTCCATCCACCTGGCCCATGCCGCCCTGCGCCCCCAGGTGCCGGTGACGCCGCTGACGCGTAGCCCTGGCCTTTCGGCGATGACGGGATGCGAGGTACACCTCAAGTGCGAACACCTGCAGCTCACCGGCTCCTTCAAGTTTCGCGGCGCCAGCAACAAGCTGCGGCTGCTGGATGCCGAGCAGCGTACCAAGGGCGTAATCGCGGCCTCTTCCGGCAATCATGGTCAGGGGCTGGCGCTGGCCGGGCAGCTCCTTGGCGTGCCGGTGACCGTGCATGTCAGCCATGAGGCCTCGCCGGTGAAGATTGACGCCATGCGTCAGCTCGGCGCCGAGGTGTCGGTGCTGGACGTCGACTCTTTGGGCGCCGAAGTGCAGGCCCGCCGCGAAGCCGAGCGCCAGGGCAAGCCGTTCGTCTCGCCCTACAACGACCTGGACGTGATCGCCGGGCAGGGCACCATCGGCATGGAGTTGTTCGACCAGGCGCCGGACCTGGACGCGGTGTTCGTCGCCGTGGGTGGCGGCGGCATGGTGTCCGGCATCGCCACCGCCTTGCACAAGTTGTCCCCTTCGACCGAAATCATCGGCTGCTGGCCGGCCAATGCGCCGACCTTGCAGCGCTCGCTTGAAGTTGGTCGGATCATCGACATGGAGGAGCAGCCCACGCTGTCCGATGGGACCGCCGGAGGCGTGGAACAGGACGCCGTAACCTTCCCGATTCTCCAGCGGCTGCTGAAGAAAACCGTGCTGGTCAGTGAGGATGAAATCAAGCAGGCCATGCGTGACGCCGCCGCTTGTGAGCGCTGGATCATCGAGGGTGCCGCCGCGGTGGCCCTGGCAGGCATGAAGCAGGTCGCGGGGGACTACCAGGGCAAGAAAGTGGCGGTGATCCTGTGCGGGCGCAACGTGAAGCTGGAGACCTTCCTCGAGGCCATCGCATGAAAATCCATGAACGTGACGCGATCATCGCCAACCTGGACCTCGACGAGGCCGTGCGCAGGCTGGAGCAGGGCTTCGTGGCCTATTCACAGGGGCGGGTCCAGGTGCCCTCCGTGCAGGCTTTCATGTTTGCCCAGGCCAATGGCGACTGCTGCGTGAAGTCCGCCTACCTCGAAGGCGGCGATACCTTCACCGTCAAGGTATCCACGGGTTTCTACGACAATCCCGCGCAGGGCCTGGAAAGCAACGACGGCCTGGTGCTGGTGTTCAGCGCGCGCACGGGGCAACCGTTGGCTCTGCTGGCCGACCAGGGCTGGCTGACCTGCATGCGCACCGCCCTGGCCGGGCGCATCGTGGCGCGGTTGCTGGCGCCACGCCAGGTCGAGCGCATTGGCATCCTGGGCACCGGCACCCAGGCACGCATGCAGCTTGAGCAACTGATGCCGGTCACCTCCTGCCGCGAGTTGAGTGTCTGGGGCCGCAGCGAAGCTGGGCTGGCCAGTTACCGTGATTTCGCCGAGCGGCTGGGTTTCACGGTGCGCCTGGAACGTGAGCCGCGGGTCGTGGCAGAGGCCGCGAACCTCATCATCACTGCAACGCCTTCGCGCGAAGCCCTGCTCGAACGCGCTTGGGTCCGGCCCGGTACCCATATCACTGCGGTCGGCGCCGATGCGCCTGGCAAGCAGGAGCTCGCTGCATGCCTGGTGGCGAAGGCCGATAAGGTCGTGGTCGACTCGCTCAGCCAATGCAGCCAGTACGGCGAAGTCTCCCATGCGCTGCAGGTCGGGTTGCTCGAACGCTCGCGCTTGTTGGAACTCGGTACCTTGCTCGACAATCCCAGCATGGGGCGCGCCAGTGACGACCAGTTGACCGTGGCGGACCTGACCGGTGTCGCGGTCCAGGACGCACAGATCGCTTGCTACGCTTACCAGGCCTTGCAGCACTGAGGATCCTGTAGTTCGACCAAAATAGAGGCTATTTGATATTACTTGCCGCTGCCGTCGGCCGCAGGCTTTGTGTAATGTGCAAGGTCTGTAGCGAAGATCGCCATTTCCAGCGTGTGCCCCCCACTGCGAAAGGACTTGAGCATGCGGCCACTGCTTTGCGTTCTTGGATTGCTGAGTGTGTTGTGCGCAGCTCCGGCCTTCGGCCTCGAGAAGCTGCGCCTGGTGGCGGACAGCTGGCCGCCCTTCACCGATAGCGGGATGCCCGGCGGTGGCCTGGCGACCAATATCGTCACCACTGCCCTCACGCGTGCCGGCTATGCCACCGAGTTCGAAGAGGTGCCCTGGGCCCGGGCGCTGATGGGGGTGGGGGAAGGGCGCTACGACGTGTTGATCAATGCGTGGTTCAATGACGAGCGCACCCGCATCGGCCAGTTCTCGGGTGCCTACCTCACCAACCGCATCCGCCTGCTGAAGCACGAAGGTGAAACCTTCGGCTACCAGAAACTCGCCGACCTCTACCCCTATAGCATTGCCGTGGTGCGTGACTACGCCTATTCACCGGCTTTCGACACTGATACCCGGCTGAACAAGGTGCCGGTGCGCAGCTTTTCGTCGGCAGTGCGCATGTTGGCAGCGGGCAGGGTCAACCTGGCGGTGGAGGACGAATATGTGGCGCGCTACAACCTGCAGCGCGAGCCGCCGCAGGTGCGTGACGCGGTGGCTTTCGTCGAACCGCCGCTGGCGGAGAATAGCCTGCACATCCTGGTGAGCCTCAAGCACCCCGAGCACCAGCAGATCGTCAAGCGCTTCGAAAAGGCCATTGCGGCGATGAAGGCCGACGGGAGCTATGACCGGTTGTTGCGCCAGCATGGCTTCTGATCCCAGCACCCTGTGGCGGCCTCTTCGCGGGTAAACCCGCTCCCACAGCGTTTTCGATAAACCTGTGGGAGCGGGTTTACCCGCGAAGAGGCCAGTACAGACAATAACCAAATCAGGCCGGTTCGCCTTCCTTGATCAAATGCCCGGCCAGTGTGCGCAACGGCCCCAACTGCCGGCAGATCAACGCCAGTTGGGTCTGCACCAGGCGTTGATGCTCATCCAGTTCCTCAGGCATCTGCTCCAGGCTGTTGGCCAGGGCCTCCTCGGCATCGCTGTGGATCGCCACCGGCAGCCGCGCCGCCAGGCCATTGGCGATCTCGTCCAGGCTTGCGGCCAGCGCTTGCCCGGCCCCTTCGATCAGTTGCTCGTGGACCTCGGCCGGCAGTGCCGTGTCGCGGTGCGCCCCCAGCCCCGAGAGGTAGCTGAGCAAGGTGTGCGACAGCACCAGGAAGCGGAAGCCCACATCGGCCTCCTTGCGGAAGTGCCCCGGCTCCATGAGCATGTTGGCCAGGGTGGTCGACAGCGCCGCATCGGCGTTGTGCGCGTTGCGCCGGGCCAAGCGGTAGGCGAGGTCGTCGCGCTTGCCGTGGGCGTACTGCTGCATGATCTGGCGCAGGTACTGGCTGGCGCAGGCCAGGGTGTTGGCCAACACCTTGTTCAGGCGCCGGCCCTGCCAGTCGGGCAGGAACAGGAACACCGCGAGAATGGCGATCAGGCTGCCGACCAACGTGTCGAACAGGCGCGGCAGGAACAGGCCATAGCCATCGCCGATCTGGTTGAAGCAGAACAGTACCATCAGGGTGATCGCCGCCGTGGCCAGGGTGTAGCGGGTGGTGCGGTTGACGAAGAACACCACCCCGGCCACCACGGCGAAGGCCGACTGGATCAATGGGTTGGGGAACAGGTCGAACAGCGCCCAGCCCACGGTCAGGCCGATGGCCGTGCCGAAGATCCGCTGCACCAGCTTGCGTCGGGTGGCGCCATAGTTGGGCTGGCAGACGAACAAGGTGGTGAGGATGATCCAGTAACCCTGCGTCGGGTGGATCAGGTGCACCATGCCATAGCCGATCGACAGCGCCAGGGGTAGGCGCAGGGCATGGCGGAACAGCAGCGAGGTCGGGGTCAGCTGGGTACGCAGGCGCGTCCAGACATCCTTCAATGTGCGTGGCGAGCGGTCGAGCAGGCTGCTGTCGCTGGCGTCGGCCAGGCTGTCGGGGTTGCTGGCGGCACTGAGCAGGCGGTCGAGGGTCGCCAGGTTGGCCGCCAGTGCCCGCAGCGAGCGCAACAGGCCGCGCCAGGCCGGGTTGCTCTGGATACGCAGATGTTCCAACGAGGCGTTGAGGTCTTCCAGGGCCTCGGGGTAGCCGCTGGCCAGCACGAATGGCTGGCGCAGGCGGATCGACCGGGCCAGTTCCTGGCAGGACGCGCCCTGTTTGCGCAGCAGGCGCTGGCAGCGGAACATCACGTCGCTGTGGAAAAACGCGTCGGTCAGGGCGTTGTAGGGGTAGTGTGAAGCGCTGACTCGCTCATGGATGTCCTGGGCCAGGAAATACAGCTTGAGGTAGCGGCTGACCTTGGAATTGGGCTGGCTGTTGCCGACCCGGTGCAGGATGATTTCCTTGGCGGCGTTGAGCGCGGCCACCACCTTGCCGTTCTGCTTGGCCAGTTCCAGGCGCGTGGCCTCGACGTCGAGGGTGCGCACCGGTTCGAACAGGCTGGCCTTGAGCTTGAGGTAGCTGCCCAGCTCGTAGAACAGCTTGGCCAGGCTCTGCTGTACCGGCTGGTTGGAGAATAGCGCCTGCCACAGCACCGACAGCGACCCGTACCAGGCCGCGCCAGCCACCAGCAGCAAGGGTTCGTGCCAGAAGTCGCTGACCTCGCCGCCGCGCTGGTCCACACCGATCATGGTGTACACCGACAGGATCAGCGTCGCCGAGGCGATCGCGCCGTAGCGCTCGCCCAGTGCCCCGAGCATGGTCAGGCCGAAGGCCGCCAGGGCCAGGGCGCCAGCGAAGATCCAGGGGTAGGGGAACAGCAGCTCCACCGACAGGGCGGCGATGGCGAAACACACCAGGGTGACGGCCAGGGCGCTGAGGCGGCCCTGCCAGCCGTCGTCGGTCTCGGCCAGGGCGCTGGCGATGATGCCGAGGAACAGCGGGATCAGCAGGCTCATCTCGTTCTGGTACCAGCACCAGGCCATGCTGCCGGTGAGGGCGATGGTCACGCGGATGGCGTAGCTGAACTTGTCTTGGCCCCACAGGCGACGCAATGAATGGCGGAACGAGCTCGATGACATGATGGCCCTGGGCTGAGATCGGTTGAGTAGCTTCGAGGCCGTCTGGGGCCGCTGCGCAGCAGCCCCGAAATGGCACTCCGAGCACAGACCAGCAAGAAGCGTTCCGTGCTGCTGAATGGATTCTACTCTACACGAACTGCGCCGCGGCGTTGGCCGAAGCCCAGGCCCACTGGAAGTTGAAACCGCCCAGGTGCCCGCTCACGTCCAGCACCTCGCCGATGAAGTAGAGCCCCGGGCTTTTCAGCGACTCCATGGTCTTGGATGACACTTCGCGGGTATCCACGCCTCCCAGGGTGACCTCGGCGGTTCGATAGCCCTCGGTGCCCGCTGGCACCACCTGCCAGGCCGACAGTTTCTCGGCGATCTGGGTCAATTCTGCCGGCGTGTACTGCTTCAGGGGTTTCGAAAAGAACCACTGCTCGGCCAGCAGGGTGGCCAGCTTGCGGGTGAACACCTCGCCCAGCACGGTCTTCAGTTCGCTGTTGGGGCGTTCGACCTGCTGGCCCAGCAGCCACTCCAGCGCATCGCGGTCGGGCAGCAGGTTGATCTCGACCGTGTCGCCGGCCTCCCAGAACGACGAGATCTGCAGGATCGCCGGGCCGCTCAGGCCACGGTGGGTGAACAGCAGGTTTTCGCGGAAGCTCGTGCCGTTGCAACTGGCGACGCAATCCAGCGAGGTGCCGGACAACTCGGTGCACAGTGCCTTGAGCTGGGGCTCGGTGATGGTGAACGGCACCAGGCCGGCGCGGGTCGGTAGCAGTTCATGGCCGAACTGGCGGGCGACCTGGTAGCCGAAACCGGTGGCGCCCAAGGTCGGGATCGACAGGCCGCCGGTGGCGATCACCAGCGACTGGCAGGCGAACGGCCCGGCGCTGGTCTGCAGGGTGTAGCCGGCCTCGGCTTTGTCGATCTGTTCGATGCTGGTGTTCATGCGCAATTCGGCGCCCGCGTTGTCACACTCGGTCAGCAGCATGTCGAGGATGTCGCTGGACTTGTTGTCGCAGAACAGTTGGCCGAGCTTCTTCTCGTGGTACGGCACGCCGTGCTTGCACACCAGCTCGATGAAGTCCCACTGGGTGTAGCGGGCCAGCGCCGACTTGCAGAAGTGCGGGTTGTGCGAGAGGAAGTTGGCGGGCTCGGTGTACAGGTTGGTGAAGTTGCAGCGCCCGCCGCCGGACATGAGGATCTTCTTGCCCGGCTTGTTGGCGTGGTCGAGCACCAGCACCCGGCGCCCGCGCTGGGCGCTGAGCAGGGCACACATCAGGCCGGCGGCGCCGGCGCCGAGGATGATCACGTCGGTGGAGTGCACGAAATTACCTCTTGGAGAGTCTGGGGCTGCTGCGCAGCCCTATCGCGACGCAAGGCCGCTCCCACAGGGAACCGTGTACGCAGGACCTTGTGGGAGCGGCCTTGCGTCGCGAAAGGGCCGCAAAGCGGCCCCAGATCACATCAAACGATACGGACTTTAAGGGCGCGGCCCTTGATCTTGCCGCTGTTCAGGCGCTGCATGGCCTGCTTGGCCACCGCCCGTTCCACGGCGACGAACGCCACGAAGTCGAAGATGGCGATCTTGCCCACCTGCTTGCCCGGCAGCCCGGCATCGCCGGTCAGCGCGCCGAGGATGTCGCCCGGGCGCAGCTTGTCCTTGCGCCCGGCGCCGATGCACAGGGTGGTCATCGTCGGCAGCAGCGGCTCGCCGCCCTTGCTCTTGAGGTTGTCCAGCTGCTCCCAGCGCAGCGGTTTGTTCTGCAGGTCCTCGATGGCCTGGGCGCGATGGCCTTCGGCCGGGGCCACCAGGCTGATCGCCACGCCTTTCTCGCCGGCACGGCCGGTACGACCGACGCGGTGCACGTGGATTTCGGCGTCACGGGCCAGCTCGACGTTGATCACCAGGTCCAGGCCGTCGATGTCCAGGCCGCGGGCGGCCACATCGGTGGCCACCAGCACCGAGCTGCTGCGGTTGGCGAACATCGTCAGCACCTGGTCGCGGTCGCGCTGCTCCAGGTCGCCGTGCAGGGCCTGGGCGACGATGCCCTTGGCGGTCAGGTGGGTGACCAGGTCCTCGCATTGCTGCTTGGTGAAGCAGAACGCCACGCAGGACTGTGGGCGGTAGTGGCCGAGCACGCGGGTCACGGCTTCAAGACGCTGTTGCGGGTCGATCTCGATGAAGCGCTGCTCGATCTGGTTGTCGCTGTGCAGTGCCTCGACCTTGACCTGCTGTGGCTGGCGCATGAAATCCTTGGCCAACTGCTCGATGCCAGCCGGGTAGGTGGCGGAGAACAGCAAGGTCTGGCGGCGCGATGGGGTCTTGCCGATGATGCTGGCGATGGCGTCGAAGAAACCCATGTCGAGCATGCGGTCGGCTTCGTCGAGCACCAGGGTGTTGAGCCCGTCGAGCACCAGGGTGCCTTTGTCCAGGTGCTGCTGGATGCGCCCCGGGGTGCCGACGATGATGTGCGCGCCGTGCTCCAGCGAAGCGATCTGCGGGCCGAGCGACACGCCGCCGCACAGGGTGAGGATCTTGATGTTGTCCTCGGCGCGGGCCAGGCGGCGCAGCTCCTTGGCCACCTGGTCGGCCAGCTCGCGGGTCGGGCACAGCACCAGTGCCTGGCAGCCGAAATAGCGTGGGTTGATCGGGTTGAGCAGGCCGATGCCGAAGGCGGCGGTCTTGCCGCTGCCGGTCTTGGCCTGGGCGATCAGGTCCTGGCCCTTGAGGATGACCGGCAGGCTCTGGGCCTGGATCGGGGTCATCGAGGCATAGCCCAGGGCGTCCAGGTTGGCCAGCATGGCGGTGGACAGCGGGAGGGTGGCAAAGGCGGTGGTTTCAACGGTCACGAGGCGGGCCTGCGGTGCGAAGCGAAAAATGCCGCACAGTCTACCAGCCTCGTGGCCATTCGCCCTACGACTCGACGTGATGTTCCGGACGACGGGCGCGCCTTCCGTCTGTCGGCGCCAGTTGCAGGAAGATCGCCGCCGCCAGCATGGCCATCACACCGATGGTCACGAAGGTCAGCTGGAACGCGCCCAGTGTGCTTTCCACACCCTCGGCGCTGCCGGCTGCGGTGAAGCCGCCAAGCAAGGCGCCGGCGCAGGCCACGCCCAGGCTCAGCGACAACTGAGCTACGACCGACAGCAGGCTGTTGCCGCTGCTGGCGCTGGCGTCGTCGAGGTCGATCAGGGTCACCGTGTTCATCGCGGTGAACTGCATCGAGTTCACCGCCCCCAGCAGCGCCAGTTGCGCCAGCAGCAAGGTATAGGGTGTCTGTTCGTCGACCAGCCCCAGGCTGGCCAGCAGCAGGCCCAGCAGCAGGGTGTTGCCGGTGAGCACGATGCGGTATCCCAGGCGTTCGATCAGTGGCCGGGCGATGGACTTGGCAACCATTGCCGCCGCTGCCAGCGGGATCATGCTCATGCCGGCCTGGGCCGGCGAATAGCCCAGCGCCACCTGCAGCAGCAAGGGCACGAGGAAGGGCAGGGCACCGCTGCCCAGGCGGGCGAACAGGTTGCCGAGGATGCCGATGGCGAAGGTGCGCACGCGAAACAGCGAGGGCGAGAACAGTGGCTCTGGATCACGCCCGGCGCGCAGCCAATAGGCGGCCAGGCAGGCCATGCCGGCGAACAGCAGCAGCATCACCCGCAGGTGCGGCAGGTGCAGTTCGCCCAGGCCCTCCATGGCGATGGTGATCAGCACCATCGCCGCGCCGAACAGCAGGAAGCCCGGGCCGTCGAAGCTGGTGCGTTCGGCGCCGCGCAGGTCGGGGATGAACTTCCATACCGCGTAGCAACCCAGCGCACCCACCGGCAGGTTGAGCAGGAAGATCCAGTGCCAGGTGAGGATCTCCACCAGCCAACCGCCCAGTGTCGGGCCGAGCAGCGGGCCGAGCAGGCCGGGGATGGTGATGAAGCTCATGATCCGCACCAACTCGGTGCGTGGGTAGGCGCGCAGCACCACCAACCGCCCGACCGGCAGCATCAGCGCGCCGCCCAGGCCCTGGATCACCCGGGCCAGGATCAGGAAGCCCAGGCTGTTGGCCATGGCGCAGAGCAGCGAGCCGAAGCTGAACAGCAGGATCGCGCTGAAGAAGATGCGCTTGGTCCCGAAACGGTCGGCGATCCAGCCCGAGGCCGGGATCAGCAGGGCCACGGTGAGCATGTAGGCGATGATCACCCCCTGCATGCGCAGTGGGTCCTCCGCCAGGGAGCGGGCCATGGCCGGCAACGCGGTGTTGAGGATGGTGCCGTCGAGCGACTGCATGAAGAAGGCGATGGCCACCACCCAGGGAATCCAGCGGGCGGTGACGGGGTCCAGCGGGGCACGGTCGGGCATCAGTTACCTCTGTGTTGTGGGTTGCCTGTGCGGGCCTCTTCGCGGGTAAACCCGCTCCCACAGGTTTATCGATAGCCCTGTGGGAGCGGGTTTACCCGCGAAGAGGCCGGTCCTGCCGATCACAATGTCAGGGTCAACCCTTTGACCAGCGCTCCCGGCAGATGGCTAGACCCGGTGCTGCGCTGCCCGTAGGTGCTGGTCGACAGGATCATTTCGCGCTCCACGGTCAGGTCTTCCAACTGGCTGCCCAGCAGGTTGTACAGGCTGTCGTCGAAGCGCATGGTGCTCACCGGCCCCTGGATCTTGCCGTTCTCCACCCAGAAGGTGGCGAAGCGGGTCAGCCCGGTCATGCGCGCCGCCGGCAGGTCCGAATAGTTCAGGTACCAGAGGTTGCTGATGTACAGGCCGGTGCCGAGGCGTTCGAGGATCTGCGCGCTGGGCAGCTTGCCCGGCGCCAGGCTGAGCGCGCAGGGCGATTCGTGGCTGTCGGCGCCGTTGGCCACAAGCTTGAACTCGGCGGCGCTGCGGGCGCTCACCAGCCGTTCCAGCCCACGCCCTTCGCCGATCAGCAGCAGGTCGCGACGGGGCGAGCCTTCGTCGGAGAACGCCGGGCTCAGCGAACCGCTGACCTGCTCGCTGAAACTCACCAGCGGGCTCAGCCGCGCGTCGCCGTTGTACAGGCGTTGCAACGAGCTGTTGCCAGTGGCCAGGGACTGCGCGGAGAAGCCGCCCCAGCAGAGCATGCCGGCGATCTCGTCCATCGCTGCAGGCGCCAGGTAGGCGCGATAGCTGCCGGGTTTGAGGGTGATGGCCGGGCGCCCCAGGTGCTCCAACTGCTCACGGGCCTGACGCAGGCGCGCGGCGAATTTTTCGCCGCGCCAGGTTTGTCCCGCGTAGTTGGCCTTGACCGCCTGGCCGTTGGCGTGGAACAGGCTCCAGTCAATGTTGAAGCTGTTGGCCTGGTGCCAGCCGAAGGCGCCGAAGGAGCTGGCGAAGCCTCGGCAGATGGGGCCGGCGGCATAGATCCCGACCAGGTCCAGATCACTCGCCTCGCGTTCGATCAGGGCCAGCACTTCGTCCAGCTCAGGCAGTGGCGTCTCCAGCAGGCTATGGCTGTGCCAGGCACTTTCGTCGAGGCTCAGGTACGGGTCCACCGGCAGCAGCGGCAGGGTCTGGCGCAATTGCGCGAGTGCGTCGTGCAGGCGCTGGCGATCGAGTTCGGCGTCATCGCCCAGGGTGATCTGTTGTTCGGCCTGGCGGCCGTCGCGTACCAGCCGCAGCTGCGCACTGGCCTGGCTGACCAGCCCGGCCTGGCGCACCTTGGCGTGGTTGAAACGCACGAACTGCGATTGCTCGGCGCTGTAGCCGAGGGTGAACTGCTCGCCGGGCTGCACGGCGGCGTTCAAGCTGTCGAGCAGGTTCTCGAAGCGTTGTTGATACACGGTGCTCATCAGGCATCCCCTCCGAAGACGTCGATCTGGCTGAACACGCAGGCCGGCGAGGCGTGGCCGACCCGCACCACCTGGTTGGGTTCGCCCTTGCCGCAGTTGGGCGTGCCAAGCACCTGGAAGGTTCCGCGGTCGCCGACCGCCGACAGGTTGCGCCAGAAGTCGGCGGAGATGCCGCGGTAGTTCGGGTTCTTCACCACGCCCTTTAGTTCACCGTTCTCGATCAGCTGCCCCCACTCGCAGCCGAACTGGAACTTGTTGCGCGCATCGTCGATGGACCAGGAGCGGTTGGTGCGCATCAGGATGCCGCGCTCGATCCCCCCGACCAACTGCTCCAGCGACTGGTCGCCCGGTTCGATGTTGAGGTTGGCCATGCGGTCGATCGGCGCCCGGTTCCAGCCGCAGGCGCGGCTGTTGGCGACACCGTCCAGGCCCGAGCGCAACTGCGACAGCGCGCCGCCCAGGGGGCGGACCAACAAGCCGTCGCGAATCAGGTACTGTTTGCTGGCCGGGGTGCCGTCGTCGTCGAAGCTGTAGCTGGCCAGCTCTTCGCCGATGGTCGGGTCGAAGGTTACGTTGAGCAATGGCGAGCCGTACTGCAGATGACCAAAATCAGCGGCTTTGACGAAGCTGGTGCCGGCGTAGTTACGCTCGTCGCCGAGGATGCGGTCCATCTCCAGCGGGTGGCCGATGGATTCATGGATCTGCAGCATCATCTGGTCGGGCATCAGCAGCAGGTCGCGCTTGCCGCTCGGCGTATTGGGGGCCAGCAGCAGTTGCAGGGCCTCGTCGGCCACCCGCCGCGCCGCGCCGACCAGGCCGCAGCGCTCGATCACCTCGAAGCCGCCTTGCTGGCCGAAGTTCTCCCGACCCAGGCTGCGGCTCTGGCTGTCCTGGCCGTCGCTGGCAGTGACGCCCAGGCCTGGGTAGATGAAGCGCTGGGCGTGGCGCAGTTCAGCACCGGCGGAGTTCAGGTAGGTCTGCTCGACCAGGCTGATGCCCAGGCTCGCCTGCCAGTCCACCAGGCGACTGTCCTTCGGCACGCTGGCCGATTCGCTGGCCAGCAGTTCGAGGCAGTCGGCGAGGTTGGGCAGCGCCTGTTCGAAGTTGGGCGAGACGTGATCGTGACTTCCGGTTGGCGCCGGTTGGCCGCTCAGGTCGAGCAGGCTGCTGGCCTTGATCCGCCGGGCCAGCGCCTCGGCCTGTTCCAGGGCGCGTTGCAGGCCTGCCTGGGAGAGGTCGGCGGTGGCCGCGTAGGCCTCGACGCCGGCGACCCGCACGGTGAGCATGGCGCCCTCGTCCTGGCTGAAGTAGGGCGGTTCGGCGACATTGCGCCGAACCGACAGTGACTGGTGCGATTGCTTCACGTGGCGAAGCGAGAACAGTTCGGCCGTGCTGCGCAGTGCCTTGAAGCGCTGGCGCAGCTGGGTGCTGGAGTCGAACATCGGAAACCTCCGTGTGTGCGGTGGCTCCCCCTAGAACCACCCCTCTTGCATGGCGAGGCACGTATCGTCGCGGGCCTCGAGCAAAGCGAGGTCATTATGGCAGCCCGGCACTTCCCAGGTGAGGAAATAACGCGCGGCCTGGAGCTTGCCCAGGTAGAAGTCACGGTCGCTGCCCTTGAGCAGGCCGACCTCGGCATGAATGGCCTGCTCCAGCCAGCGCCAGCCGATCACGCAGTGGCCGAACACCTTGAGGTACAGCGCCGAGTTGGCCAGTGCGCCCGCGACCTTGCCGCTGGCCAGGTCGCCGAGCAGGGTGAGCGTCACTGTTTGCAGGCGGTTGAGCAGTTGCTCCAGCGGCTGACGCAGTGCGTCGAGATTCGGGTGATGGCTGGCGCGCCCGCAGGTGCCGGCGATCAGGCGGATCAGTTGCTTGAGGCCGGCACCGTTGTTCTGTGCCAGTTTGCGCCCGAGCAGGTCAAGGGACTGGATGCCTTCGGTGCCCTCGTGGATCGGGTTGAGGCGGTTGTCGCGGTAGTACTGCTCGACCGGATACTCGCGGGTATAGCCGTGTCCACCCAGGATCTGGATCGCCAGTTCATTGGCCTTGAGGCAGAACGCCGAGGGCCAGGACTTGACGATGGGGGTGAGCAGGTCGAGCAGTTCCAGGGCTTGCCGGCGTGCGTCTGCATCTGCGGCGGTGTGGGTGTCATCGAACAGCCGGGCCGCGTATAGGCCCAGGTCGAAAGCACCCTCCACGTAGGCCTTCTGTGCCAGCAGCATGCGCTTCACATCGCTGTGCTCGATGATCGGCACGGCGGGGCTATGTGGGTCCTTGTTCTCCGGAAGGCGGCCTTGTGGGCGTTGGCGGGCGTAATCCAGCGAATAGAGGTAGCCGGCGTAACCCAGCATCACCGCGCCCATGCCGACGCCGATGCGCGCCTCGTTCATCATCTGGAACATGCAGGCCAGGCCCTGATGCGGCTGACCTACCAGGTAGCCCACGCACTGGCCGTTGTCGCCGAAGTTCAGCGCGGTGGAGGTGGTGCCGCGCCAGCCCATTTTGTGGAACAGGCCGGCCAGCAGCACGTCGTTGCGCGGGCCGCGACTGCCGTCACGGTTGACCAGGTACTTGGGCACGATGAACAGCGAGATGCCCTTCACCCCGGGTGGGGCGTCCGGCAGCTTGGCCAGGACCATGTGCACGATGTTCTCCGACAACTCATGGTCGCCGCCGGAGATGAAGATCTTGTTGCCCTTGAGCCGGTAGGTGCCGTCGCCTGCGGGCTCGGCACGGGTGCGGATATCGGCCAGGGACGAGCCGGCATGGGGCTCGGTCAGGGCCATGGTGCCGAAGTAGCGGCCCTCGATCATCGGTTGCAGGAACAGACGCTTTTGCTCATCCGTGGCGAAACTCTCGATCAGGTTGGCGGCGCCCATGGTCAGGAACGGATAGGCCGTGGTGCCGGCGTTGGCGGCTTGGAAGTGGGCGAAGCAGGCTTGCGACACCAGGCTGGGCAGCTGCATGCCACCGGCTTCGAAATCGCGGTTGGCATTGAGGAAGCCTGCGTCGAGGAAGGCGTCGACCGCTGGCTTCACTTCCGGGATCAGCTCGGCGCGACCGTTCACATAGCGTGGCTCGTACTCGTCGCCCTTGCGGTTGTGCGGGGCGAAGTACTTCTCGGCGAGGGTGCGGGCGGTGGTCAGCGCGGCATCGAAGGTCTCGCGGCTGTGCTCGGCGAAGCGCGGGCGCTGGGTCAGGGCCTCGGCGTCGAGGACCTCGTAGAGTTCGAAGGCGAGGTTGCGGCTGCTGAGGAGTTGCTCGGACATGGCGGCATTCCTGGTTCGGGATGCAGCGAGTCTAGGCGGTAGGGTAGGCGGGAGGGAGGTTAATAGGTTTGGGTGATACTGGATTAAAAACGGGGTAGTGAAGCGCCTGGCTGGGCGTCCTGGGTGGTTATCGCGCCGGCGTGAACGGTAACCGATGCTCGGGCTCCTGTTTGCGAAAACTGGTAATGCCTACAGTTGTTTGTGAATTGGGCTACAAGTTAAGGGCCGATACCTCGGGTACCGTTCGCCAACTTTTGCCAAGGGGTGGGCCCTATCGTGAACAGCAGACGGACAACCTGGTGGTGTTGGGGCGCATTCGATGCGTTGTTGTTGGCTGACTACCTGCTCAAAGTGATCAGTACCGGCAGGGTTCCGTTCCTGTCCGATCTGCTGCGGCTTCCGGCAATCATGAGTGACCATGGTCTGTCCACCGCTTTGCTGATGGCTTTGCGCACGGGTTTTCTATTGTCGTTGGTGGTCAGTTGCGTGCTGTTCTTTGCTCAACACGCTAGCGTGAAATGGTTGGTGGCATTGCAACTGCCTCTACGGCTGCTGTTTTTCATCCCCTCGATTTCGCTGCTCTACTTGTATGCAGGCTTTAGCGCGTCAGCTAATCCCACGAGGGCTCTGCTGACCGTGCTTGCCTGCGAGCTGCTGAAGATTGGCACCCTCTGGTTCTTCAGTAAAAAACAGGCCGCTGCCTGACCCCGAAACACGCATCGCGGGGCCAGTCGCAGCGCTGCACCGCCGCTCCCACGCAGGCCAGGTCGCGACCTGGCGGGAGCGGCGGTGCGCCGCGATGGTATCAGCCGTCTTAACCGATGGTCATCAGGCTGGCGTTACCGCCCGCAGCAGCCGTGTTCACACTCACCGCGCGCTCGATCACCAGGCGCTCCAAGGCGATCTGGTGGTCGCCGCTGGACAGCCCGTGCACGCCGACGATCGCCCCGGCACGCTTGGCCACCTGCTCGCAGATACCGCGCAGCTGGTCGGAGTGACCGTGGTGGATAACCGCGTCGAAGGCCACGTCGTCCTTGTTCCAGTCGGCCACCAGCTTGATCTTCGCTTGCAGCTCTTTCGGCAGGCGGGCGCGCACGGTCTTGGCCGGCTCGCCGTCCTGGAACACCGCCGAGCTACCCACGGCCAGTACCGCCGCCAGCTGCGCCAGCAGATCGGCTTCGTTGTCGGCCAGGCACAGCACGTGCTCGCGCGGCAGCACGGTGTAGGTGTTGCGCTCGCCGGTCGGGCCCGGCAGCACGCGGCTGATACCGCTCTGCGACTGTTCGGCGAACTGCTCGCACAAGGCGGCCAGGTCGCTCATCTGGCTGCCGGCCGCCCAGGTCTTGAGGGTGGTCAGCGGCTTGATCTGCTGGTCGCGCAGGGTGGTGTCGGCCTGGCTGCGCGCATCGTCGGCCTGGAAGTGGCGGGCGATGGCGTCGGCCGGGCGGGTCGACAGCAGGCGGTACAGGTACAGTGGGCCACCGGCTTTCGGGCCGGTGCCGGACAGGCCTTCACCACCGAACGGCTGCACACCGACCACGGCACCGACGATGTTGCGGTTGACGTACATGTTGCCGGCGTTGACGTTGTCCACCACCTTGGCGATGGTCTCGTCGATGCGGGTGTGCACGCCCAGGGTCAGGCCGTAGCCGGAGGCGTTGATCTGCTCGATCAACTGGTCCAGGTCCTTGCGGTTGTAGCGCACCACGTGCAGCACCGGGCCGAAGATCTCGCGCTTGAGTTCGTCGAAGCTTTCCAGCTCGATCAGGGTCGGCATCACGAAGGTGCCGCGCTTGATCTCCTCGCCCTCGGCGATGGCTACTTGGTAAACGGTGCGGCCTTTGTCGCGCATGCCCTGGATGTGCTTCTCGATGCCGGCCTTGGCTTCGGCGTCGATCACCGGGCCGATGTCCACGGACAGGCGCTCGGGGTTGCCCAGGCGGCTTTCGGCCATGGCGCCCTTGAGCATTTCGATCACACGGTCGGCTGAGTCTTCCTGCAGGCACAGCACGCGCAGGGCCGAGCAACGCTGGCCGGCACTGTCGAACGCGGAGGACACCACGTCGATCACCACCTGCTCGGTCAGCGCCGAGGAATCGACGATCATGGCGTTCTGGCCACCGGTTTCGGCGATCAGCGGGATCGGACGGCCCTGGTTGTCCAGGCGGCCGGCGATGTTGCGCTGCAGCAGACGGGCGACTTCGGTGGAACCGGTGAACATCACGCCCTTGACGCGTTCGTCGCCGACCAGGCCGGCACCGACGGTTTCCCCCTGGCCCGGCAGCAGTTGCAGCACGCCTTCGGGGATGCCAGCTTCCAGCAGCAGGCGCACGGCCTGGGCGGCGACCAGCGGGGTTTGTTCGGCCGGTTTGGCCAGCACCGGGTTACCGGCAGCCAGGGCCGCGGCCACCTGGCCGGAGAAGATCGCCAGTGGGAAGTTCCACGGGCTGATGCAGACCACCGGGCCCAGCGGGCGGCAGTTGTCGTTGCGCAGGTCGTTGCGTGCCTGCACCGCGTAGTAGCGCAGGAAGTCCACGGCCTCGCGCACTTCGGCGATGGCGTTGGCGAAGGTCTTGCCGGCTTCGCGCACCAGCAGGCCCATCAGTGGCTGGATGTCAGCTTCCATCAGGTCGGCGGCGCGTTCGAGGATCGCGGCGCGCTCGGCCGGCGGGGTGGCCTGCCAGATCGGCGCGGCGTTCAGCGCGCACTGGATGGCGTTGTCGACGTCGGCGACGGTGGCCTCTTGTACGTGACCCACGATATCGCGGTGGTCGGCCGGGTTGAGTACCGCGGCAGCGGGTTGCTCACTGGCGGTGCAGCCCAGCAGCGGGGCGGCTTTCCAGTCGTTATGGGCGGTGGCCAGCAGGGCGCAGGACAGCGACGCCAGGCGGTGTTCGTTGGCCATGTCGATACCGGCCGAGTTGGCCCGCTCGCTGCCATACAGCTCGCGCGGCATCGGGATGCGCGGGTGCGGCAGGCCAATGCTGCCTTCCTGGGTGCCCATGCGTTCGATGCTGGCGACCGGGTCGGCGACCAGTTCCTGGATGGAGATCGAGTGGTCGGCGATGCGGTTGACGAACGAGGTGTTGGCGCCGTTTTCCAGCAGGCGGCGAACCAGGTAGGCCAGCAGGGTTTCGTGGGTGCCGACCGGCGCGTACACACGGCACGGACGGTTCAGCTTGCCTTCGGAGACCTTGCCCACTACTTGTTCGTACAGCGGCTCGCCCATGCCGTGCAGGCACTGGAACTCGTACTGGCCCGGGTAGTAGTTCTGCCCGGCGATCTGGTAGATGGCCGACAGGGTGTGGGCGTTGTGGGTGGCGAACTGCGGGTAGATGGCTTCCGGTACCGACAGCAGCTTGCGGGCGCAGGCAATGTAGGAGACGTCGGTGTACACCTTGCGGGTGTAGACCGGGTAGCCTTCCAGGCCTTCGACTTGGGCGCGCTTGATCTCGCTGTCCCAGTAGGCGCCTTTCACCAGGCGGATCATCAGGCGGTGGCGGCTGCGCTTGGCCAGGTCGATGACGTAGTCGATCACGTACGGACAGCGCTTCTGGTAGGCCTGGATAACGAAGCCGATACCGTTCCAGCCGGCCAGCGACGGTTCGAAGCACAGGCGCTCGAGCAGGTCCAGCGACAGCTCCAGGCGGTCGGCCTCTTCGGCGTCGATGTTCAGGCCGATGTCGTACTGCTTGGCCAGCAGCGTGAGCGACAGCAGGCGCGGGTACAGCTCGTTCATCACGCGCTCGTACTGGGCGCGGCTGTAGCGCGGGTGCAGGGCCGAGAGCTTGATCGAGATGCCCGGGCCTTCATAGATACCGCGGCCGTGGGAGGCCTTGCCGATCGAGTGGATCGCCTGCTCGTAGGAGGCCAGGTACTTCTGCGCGTCGTGTTCGGTCAGGGCCGCTTCGCCGAGCATGTCATAGCTGTAGCGGAAGCCTTTGCTCTCGAACTTGCTGGCATTGGCCAGGGCCTCGGCGATGGTTTCGCCGGTGACGAACTGCTCGCCCATCAGGCGCATGGCCATGTCGACGCCCTTGCGGATCATCGGCTCGCCGCTCTTGCCGATGATGCGGGTGAGCGAGGAGGTCAGGCCGGACTCGTTGTGGGTGCTGACCAGCTTGCCGGTCAGCAGCAGGCCCCAGGTGGCGGCGTTGACGAACAGCGACGGGCTGTTGCCCAGGTGCGGCTGCCAGTTGCCGGTGCTGATCTTGTCGCGGATCAGCGCATCGCGGGTGCCTTTGTCGGGGATGCGCAGCAAGGCTTCGGCCAGGCACATCAGCGCCACGCCCTCCTGCGAGGACAGGGAGAATTCCTGCAGCAGGCCCTGGACGATGCCGGCACGGCCGCCGGCGCTCTTCTGGTTGCGCAGCTTGTCGGCGAGGCTCGCGGCCAGCTTGTTGGTGGCTTCAGCTTGCGCGGCCGGCAGGCGTGCCTGCTCCAGCAGCATGGGCACGACTTCCTGCTCGGGGCGGCGGTAGGCGGCGGTGATCGCCGAGCGCAGCACCGATTGCGGCAGGATGCTTTCGGCGAATTCCAGGAAGCATTGATGGGCGTGGTCGGTGGCAACCTCACCGGCGTCATCGCCGAGGTTGGCGACATGGCCGTTGAGTTCGTTCAGGGTGGCGCCACCCTCGAGCTTCTCGAGATAGTTGAAGATCGCTTGCTTGATCAACCAGTGCGGCGTGCGGTCGATGGACTGCGCAGCTGCTTTGAGTCGCTCACGGGTCGGGTCGTCGAGTTTGACCCCAAGGGTGGTCGTCGCCATTTCTTATCCTCGTTATTGGCCACGGGCGTGGCCTAAGCTGGAGGCAAGATTAGCCTGTAGGACAATTCGGGTGCAACCGGGTGCAACCCGAAATCTTCATGACAAAGGTGCAACTCGTCTGAAGGACGTTTTTGGATAGCTAAAAGGGGGTGTTTTGGTGCATTTGCTTATGTAAAACGCGATGTTTGCTCCGAAAAGGAGCAAAAAAGAGGCTTTGTCTGAAAAATCATGACTGGGTGCAACTTGCAAATGAAAAATGGTTGCACCTCGTTCATGTTGTTGCATAGGATGCGCCGCCTGGGTGCAACCGTCGTCGTGCACGGCGGTTCGCAAGAGATAAAAACAACGCCAGGGCACAACTCATGGGCAATCCACTAACGATCACCTTCGTGGTCTACATCGCGGCAATGGTGCTGATCGGCTTCGCCGCCTATCGCTCCACCAAGAACCTCTCCGACTACATTCTCGGCGGCCGTAGCCTCGGCAGCGTGGTCACCGCGCTTTCCGCCGGTGCATCGGACATGAGCGGCTGGTTGCTGATGGGCCTGCCGGGCGCCATCTACTTCGCGGGCCTTTCCGAGGCCTGGATCGCCATCGGCCTGACCGTCGGTGCCTACCTGAACTGGCTGTTCGTCGCCGGCCGTCTGCGCGTGCAGACCGAGCACAACGGTGACGCCCTGACGCTGCCGGACTACTTCTCCAGCCGCTTCGAGGACAAGACCGGGCTGCTGCGGATCATTTCCGCGATCGTCATCCTGGTGTTCTTCACCATCTACTGCGCCTCTGGCATCGTCGCCGGTGCCCGCCTGTTCGAAAGCACCTTCGACATGCCGTACGAAACCGCCCTGTGGGCCGGCGCCGCGGCGACCATCGCCTATACCTTCGTCGGTGGTTTCCTGGCGGTGAGCTGGACCGATACCGTGCAGGCCTCGCTGATGATCTTCGCGTTGATTCTGACCCCGGTGATCGTGCTGATCTCCACCGGTGGCTTCGACACCACGTTCATGGCGATCGAGGCGGTGAACCCGGCTCACTTCGACATGTTCAAGGGCGCTACCTTCATCGGCATCATCTCGTTGATGGGCTGGGGCCTGGGCTACTTCGGCCAGCCGCACATCCTGGCGCGCTTCATGGCCGCTGATTCGGTGAAATCGATCGCCAATGCCCGCCGCATTTCCATGACCTGGATGATCCTGTGCCTGGGCGGCACCTGCGCCGTCGGCTTCTTCGGTATCGCCTACTTCTCGGCGCACCCTGACCTGGCGGGCCCGGTCACCGAGAACCACGAGCGTGTGTTCATCGAGCTGGCCAAGATCCTGTTCAATCCATGGATTGCCGGTATCTTGCTGTCGGCCATCCTGGCCGCGGTAATGAGCACCCTGAGCTGTCAGCTGCTGGTGTGCTCGAGCGCCCTGACCGAGGACTTCTACAAGTCGTTCCTGCGCAAGAACGCTTCGCAGAAAGAGCTGGTATGGGTCGGCCGCCTGATGGTGCTGGCCGTTGCGCTGATCGCCATCGCCATGGCCTCCAATCCGGAAAACCGCGTGCTGGGCCTGGTGGCCTATGCCTGGGCTGGCTTTGGTGCCGCCTTCGGTCCGGTGGTGCTGATCTCGGTGCTGTGGAAAGGCATGACCCGCAACGGCGCGTTGGCCGGTATCGTGGTTGGTGCACTGACCGTGATCCTGTGGAAGAACTACGTGGGCCTGGGCCTGTACGAAATCATTCCGGGCTTCCTGTTCGCCAGCATCGCCATTTTGGTGGTGAGCAAGCTGGGCAGCCCGTCGAAGAGCATGGTTTCGCGCTTCGAAACGGCTGATGCGGCGTATCACGCCGACAAGTGATTCGGCGCTGAATCCATCGCGGGGCAAGCCCGCTCCCACGAGCCTTTGCAGGAATTTGTGGGAGCGGGCTTGCCCCGCGATGCTTTTGTGTCTCCTGCAGGCAAGGTAAACTTGCCGCCCCCGCAGGAGTCGCCATGAATTATCGTCACGCCTTCCACGCCGGCAACCACGCCGACGTCCTCAAGCACATCGTGCTCACCCGCCTCATCGCCCTGATGTCGCGCAAGGAGCAGCCGTTCGCCTACATCGACACCCACGCCGGCCTGGGCCTCTATGACCTGCAAGGCGACCAGGCGACCCGCACCGGCGAATACCTCGAAGGTGTCGCCCGCCTGTGGGGGCGCGACGACCTGCCGGAAGTGACCGCCGACTACCTGCGCATCATCAAGCGCCTGAATCAGGACGGCGAGCTGCGCTACTACCCGGGTTCGCCCGAGCTGGCCCGCCGGCTGATGCGTCAGCAGGACCGCGCCCTGCTCAACGAGAAGCACCCTGAAGACGGGGCGCTGCTCAAGGAAAACATGAAGAAGGACCCGCGGGTCACCGTTCACCTTGGCGAGGGCTGGCATATCCCGCGGGCGCTGCTGCCGGTGCAGGAAAAGCGCGCGATCATGCTGATCGACCCGCCGT
Organism: Pseudomonas entomophila; assembly: GCF_018417595.1. Taxonomy (NCBI): domain Bacteria; kingdom Pseudomonadati; phylum Pseudomonadota; class Gammaproteobacteria; order Pseudomonadales; family Pseudomonadaceae; genus Pseudomonas; species Pseudomonas entomophila. The sequence continues at coordinate 5,363,888 of NZ_CP070982.1, read as the reverse complement.
TCGAGCAGGCCGACGAGCTCAAGCGTTGCACCGTGGCCATGAAAGAGGCGATCGGTCGCATGCGCCAGACCGTCGCGGCGATCTGGTACCCGATCAAGGACCAGCGCTCGCTGACCCGCTTCTACCAGGACCTGACCAGCACGGGCGCGCCCAAGCTGCTGCGGGTCGAGCTGTATGTTCATCACCAGGACAGCCCGCAGGGCCTGAACGGTTCGGGCCTGGCCATCGCCAACCCGCCGTGGGGCCTGGAAGACGAGCTCAAGGCGCTGCTGCCCTGGCTGGCCAAGGAACTGGCGCAGACTGCGGGCAGCTTCCGCATGGACTGGTTGATCGCCGAATAAGCCGCGGCGCGTGCCCCTGTGGAGCGGCCTTGCCGAGGCGTCGGACCGGCCGGAAAGGGCTGCGTAGCAGCCCCGGCGATTTCGCTGGCGACGCTGAAAGCCTGGGGCCGCTTCGCGCCCCTTTCGCGGCACAAGGCCGCTCCTACAAGGGGGCAGTGTGTCCTTGATCTTTGCGTTATAATCCCGCCCTTTAGCCGCCATCCGCCCAAGAGGCCGCTGGCGCATTTCTACCGATTTGAGAGGCTAGACCCTTGGCACTGACGATTCTTGGCCTGTCCGGCGCCCTTAGCCATGACCCTTCCGCGGCCCTGTACATCGACGGCAAGCTGATTGCCGCCGCCGAAGAAGAGCGCTTCGTGCGTGACAAGCATGCGAAGAACCGCATGCCCTACGAGTCGGCGAAGTTCTGCCTGGAGCAGGCCGGCATCAAGCCATCGGACGTTGACGTGGTGGCGATTCCCTTCGCCCCGATCAGCCTGTTCGGCAAGGCCCGCTGGCACTATGCCAAGCGCTACTGGTACGCCCCGGACCGCGCCCTCGACGCGCTGCTGATGGGCAACCGCCGCTACAAGCGCTACCGCAAGAAGATCGTCTGGTGCCTGGAGCAACTGGGCTTCGACCCGAAGAAGATCAAGATCGAGCCGGTCGAGCACCACCTTGCCCACGCCTCCAGCGCCTACCACTGCTCGGGCTTCAAGGAGAAGACCGCGATCCTCGGTATCGACGGCAAGGGTGAGTACGCCACCACCTTCTTCGGCTACGGCGAAAACGGCAAGATCCACAAGATCAAGGAATTCTTCGATCCGGACTCGCTGGGTGGCCTGTATGGCGCAATCACCGAGTTCCTCGGCTTCGAGATGCTCGACGGCGAGTTCAAGGTCATGGGCATGGCGCCGTACGGCGATGCCAGCAAGTACGATTTCTCGCGCCTGGCCAGCTTCGAAAACGGCGAACTGGTGATCAACACCGAGTACGCCAACGTCATCGGCCTGCGCCGCTATAAAGAGAAGGGCAAGGGCTTCTACTTCTCGCCCAAGCTGATCGAGTGGCTGGGCCCGAAACGTGAAGGCGACATCGCCGACGAGCCGTACATCCACTACGCGGCGAGCATGCAGGCGCTGTTCGAGAAACTCGCCCTGCAGATGATCGACCACTACCTGGGCGACACGTTGAAGGAAACCGGCAAGCTGGCCTTCGCCGGTGGCTGTGCGCTGAACGTCAAGCTCAACCAGAAGATCATCGCCCGTGACGACGTGAAAGAGCTGTTCGTCCAGCCGGCTTCCGGTGACGCTGGTACCGCGGTGGGTGCCGCTGCTTACGTGTCCCACGCCCGTGGCGTGCCGGTCGAGAAGATGGAACACGTCTATCTCGGCCCTGCATACTCCAACGAAGACGTGATTGCCGCCTGTGCCCGCCACCCGAGCCAGCCGAAATGGCGCAAGCTCGAGAACATGCCTGAGCAGATCGCCAAGATCATGGTCGACGGCAACCCGGTGGCCTGGTTCCAGGGTCGCATGGAGTTCGGCCCGCGCGCGCTCGGTGGTCGCTCGATCATCGGTTGCCCAAGCGTGGAAGGCGTGGCCGACCGCATCAACCACCAGATCAAGTTCCGCGAGCGCTGGAGGCCTTTCTGCCCGTCGATGCTCGACACCGTCGCGCCGCAGATGATCAAGATCGACCACCCGGCGCCGTTCATGACCTTCACCTTCGAAGTGGCTGAAGAGTGGAAGACCCGCGTGCCGGAAGTGGTGCACGAGGACGGCACTTCCCGTGCCCAGGTGCTCAAACGCGAGTACAACCCGCGCTACTACGACATGATGAAGGCACTGGAAGAGCTGACCGGCAACGGCGTGTCGCTGAACACCTCGCTCAACCGCCGTGGCGAACCCATGATCTGCTCGCCGACCGACGCCCTGAACATGTTCTTCGGCTCGGATCTGCAGTACCTGATCATGGAAGACATCCTGGTGGTCAAGGATGGCGCGGCGCCGTATGACCAGCCGCTCTGAACCCCGGATCCTGCAGTTCTGCCATGGCTATGACGGGCCGTTCCTCGATTGCGCCCGTCAATATGCCAGCCTGTTCCAGGGCAGCGGCTACAAGGTCACCACCGTCTTTCTCACCGGGGCAGCCGACGCGCAGGTCGCGGCCGGCTGCGCCTCGGACGAGGTGCTGTTTCTCGAGTTCAGCTCCAAGGCCGTGCGCGGCCTGAAGCTGGGCGCGATCCGTGCGCTGCGCAAGATCGCCGCGCAGCGCAATTTCAGTTTCTGCATCGCCCACCGCTTCAAGCCGATCTACGTGGCACTGCTGGGCACCGGCTTGCCGGTGATCGGCGTGCATCACGCCTTCGGCGACTACCAGCGCAAGGGGCGGCGCCTGTTCGCCAACCTGTTCCGCAGGCGCCTGAGCCTGCTGGGTGTGTCGGATGCAGTGCGCGACGACATGCGCCGTTGCCTGGCGCAGTGGCCGGACGAGCGTATCCAGACCCTGTACAACCGTGTCGATGTCGCGGCGTTGCAGGCCACCCTGGTGCCGCGCGACGAGGCGCGGCGGGCCCTGGGGCTGGATGAGCAGGCCTGGGTCGTGGGTAACGTCGGGCGCCTGCACCCGGACAAGGATCAGGCCACCTTGCTGCGCGGCTTTGCCGAAGCGCTGCCGGGGCTGCCTGCCGGTGCGCGCCTGGCGATTCTCGGCAAAGGGCGCCTGGAGGCGAAGCTCAAGGCGCAGGCCGTCGAGCTGGGGGTCGCCGACCAGGTCGATTTTCTCGGCCAAGTGCCGGATGCCCGCCGCTATTTCCAGGCGTTCGATGTATTTGCCCTTAGCTCGGACCACGAGCCGTTCGGGATGGTCCTGCTCGAGGCGATGGTCGCTGGCGTGCCGGTGCTGGCCACCGCTTGCGGCGGCGCCCGCGAAGTCGTCGAAGGCGTGGGCGTGTTGTTCCCGTTGGGCGACGCCGCGCAGCTGGCCCAGGCCCTGAAACATATGGCCGGGCTTGATGCGCAGCAGCGCGCGCTGTGCGCGCAGCATATGCTGCAACGCCTTCACGAGCGGTTCAGCGACCAGGCGGTACGCGATGCTTTCTGGCAGCTGCCGCATGTGCGCGCGCTGGTGGCGGAGGCCTGATGCTCAAGCACATCCAAGCCTGGCGCGAGCGTGGCTGGCAGGTCATCGACGCGGCCACCTACAACGACGCCTGGCAGCGTTTCGGTGGCAGCGTGGCCACGCATCCACGGGTGATCGAACAACTGGCCGACCTCGCGCAAATCCCGGTGCGTTACCTTGGTTGGGTGCAGGGCGGTGAGCTCAAGGCCGCATTGCCAGCCTGGGGCCGCCATCTGGCGTTGTCCAAGGACGTGCTCAAGCGTCACGGCAAGAAAGGCCTGTTCGACCTCGGCAACGCCGAGATCATCCTGCCGGCCGCCATAAACGCGGCGGCGCCGTTGCGCCATGCCGGGCGCTACCTGTCGGAACTGAACCAAGGCCGCTTCAGTGGCCTGAAGGCGCAACCCGAGCAGTTGGCCATGGCCCGTGCGCACGAAGACCTTTCAAAGAAGTTTCGCTACAACCAGCGACGCGAGCTGCGCCTGCTGGAAGAGGCGGGCGGCCAGGTGCGCCCGATCAGTGAGTTCACTGCCAGCGAAATCGCTACCATGTACTGCGACCTGTTCCAGCGTCGCTGGGGTTTCCCGGCCACTGGCGCGGCACGTATGGCAGAGGTGGTCGAGCGCCTGCGCGAGCTGCTGATCGGCTCGGTGTTGTTCCTCGACGGGGCGGCCATCGCCATCCAGCTGGTATACCGGGTCGAGGCGCCCGAGTGGATCAGCGTGGAGTATGTCAATGGCGGTGTCGACCCAGAAACCAAGGCCTTCAGCCCGGGCAGCGTGCTGAGCTTCCTCAACACCCAGGCCGCCTGGGAGGATGCCAACGCTTGCGGCAAGGCACTGCGATTCTCGTTCGGTCGTGCCGACCGCGAATACAAGGACCGTTGGTGCAACCCCGTGCCGGTATTCCAGTCGTGAGCCGCAAGCAGCAGTTGCTCAAGCGCCACCGGCGTAACAAGCGCCTGGGGTTGCTGGTGGGCCTGCTGATGCTGGTCGCCCTGGGTGTGTTCGTTGCGTGGTGGTTGCCGCTGTTGCTGCTGCCGCTGTTGTGGGCAGTGCACGAAGCGTGGTTCGCCGATCACCTGTTCTACTCGCCGGGCGAAGACTACGCCTACCGTTTCGCTGAGGACACTCGCGAAGTCGCAGCAAGCCTGCAGGGCGATCTGCTGCAAACCGATGTTGTGCTGCAGGGTGACGAGACACTGATCCTTGAAGTCGGTGTCCGCAGCAGTTGGCTCGGACGCTTCCTCGACCCTCGCGTCGAGCTGCTGGCGGGGGCCGCCAGCGACGTGCAAACGTTCGAGCGTGGCGTCAAAGGGGCGCGCTTCCTCAACCTGACGGGGTTGGCCGAATCGCTTATGGCCGGTACGTTGCGCCTGCGTGGTCGGCATTGCCGATTGCAGGGCGCGCCGCGCCTGTGGATAACCCCTGCGGTCGAACTGCGCAAACGCCGGGTGATGGTCATCGCTCCCCATGCCGACGACGCCGAGCTGGCGGCTTACGGCCTCTACAGCCAGGCCGACGAAACCTGGGTGGTCACCCTGACCGCCGGTGAGATCGAAGCCGAGCATTATCAGGCCATGGGGCTGGCCAAGGCTGAGGCAGCCAGGCTGAAGGGCCGCCTGCGTGCCTGGGACAGTATCGCCGTACCACGCTGGGCTGGTGTGCCGGAGTCGCGTTGTGTGCAGTTGGGTTATTTCTGTCTGCAACTGCCGGCGATGCAGGCCGCGCCGGATCAGCCGATAGGCTCGCGTGAAGCCGACATGGCCGATATTCGCCCGTTCCGCTGTTTCAATCCGCTTGCGCTGCCGGCCGATGCCGACGGCGCGCCGACCTGGCACAACCTGCTGGCCGACCTGCGTGCCCTGCTCGAGATGGCCCGGCCCGAGGTGCTGGTGATGCCGCATCCGGTGCTGGATCCGCACCCGGATCACATCTGTGCCCAGGCCGCCGTGCTCGAAGCGCTGCAAGGTCTGGCGTGGCAGCCTGAAACCTTGCTGTGCTACGCCAACCACCTGCATGACAACGACCGCTGGCCAATGGGCGACAGCGGTGATGGCGTGGCCTTGCCGCCGCAACTGGAAGCCGTTGAAGCCTGGGCGCCCTGCAGCCTGGTGCTGGACATCGACACCCAGCGCGACAAGGCCATGGCCCTGGGCATGATGCACGACCTGCAACCCGCGCCCCCTTTCAAGCGTCGCCTGCGCCGAGCGTTGCAACGCTGGCTGGCAGGGCGCCGCCCATCGCCGTATGGGGAGAACGAGTTCTTCCGCAAGGCGGTGCGCCGACATGAACTGTTCTGGCGTCGCGACCTGTGAGCGCCCAAGGAAAGCAATGAAAGTCCTATTTCTGGTGCAGAAGGAACAGCGGGCGATTCTCGACCGCCTGTACGACGGTGTCGCGGCCAACTGCGACTGCGACCTGCGCTGGCTGTCCAGCGAGGACCAGCGCAACCTGCGCCGTTATTTCAAGCGCGAGGTGGATGTCACGCGTTACGACCGCATCGTGTTCTTCCTGCGTTTCAAGCAGGAAATCCGTCAGGTGGCGTTCATCCGCAGCGTCCCCAACCTGGTGATCCTCGAGCACGACGCCTACCAGAACTACATCCCCTGCAAGTACACCGGCAAGTTCAGCGCGCACTACCGCAAGCTGCCGTGGGCGCGGGTCATCAGTTCCGGCTACATGGTCAGCGAGCGCCTGCGCCAGGAAGGTTTCGACGCGGTGTTCGTGCCCAAGGGCTATGACGAGCAATTGCTCACCGACCAGGGCCGCGAGCGCGACATCGAGCTGGCGTTCGTGGGTAGCACCAACAGTGTCGCCTACAGCGGTCGCAAGGCGTTGCTGGACGAACTGGGGCGGGTGGAGAACCTGGTGGTCACCCGGACCAAGTCGGGCGAGGATTACTGCAACACGCTCAACCGCATCCGCTTTTTTGTAAGCGCCGATGTCGGCATGGGCGAGTACATGATCAAGAACTTCGAGGCAATGGCCTGTGGTTGCGTGCTGCTGGCCTACGACCAGGGTGAGCAGGAAAACCGCGCCTTGGGGCTGCAAGACATGCACAACGTCGTGCTCTACGACAGCATCCCGGTACTGCAGGCCAAATTGCGCCGCCTGCGCGATGATCCGGACCTGGCGGCGCGTATTGCCGTCAATGGCCGCGAACTTGCAACTTCTCGCTTCAGTTTTGCCCAGGTCGGCCGTAGCATTGTCGAACACATGAGCCCCGCGCTGCGGCCCCATCCACCGCTGACCCCATGGCAGCGTCTGCGCCTGCAGCTCGGAATCTGAATTTTTGATTCGCCCATCGATGATGGGCATGAAGTGTACCTGCCGCGAGGCGGAGGGAACCCCGTGCGTTTTTCCGATGTAAGTGATGTCACCCTGGTGGTGACGAGTTGCGGGCGTTTCGACCTGCTCAAGGAAACCCTGGAAAGCTTTGACCGGTACAACACCGCGACGGTCCGCGAGGTCTTCATCACCGAAGACTCGGGCAACGATGCGGTGCATGACGCTGTGCCGGAACACTGGAAAGGGCATTGCACGGTGTTCGTGAACCGTCCCAAGCTGGGCCAGCTGGCGTCGATCGACCTGGCCTACAGCCGTGTGCGGACACCCTATATCTTCCATTGCGAGGATGACTGGCGTTTCTATCGCCCTGGGTTCGTCGAGGATTCCCGCGCGATACTCGAGGTCAGCCCGCACCTGCTTCAGGTCTGGCTGCGCAGTCACGCCCACGACCTGGCCATTCACAGCCCGTATATCCACCTGGGAGATCGCCAGGTGATCGCCGGCGTGCCCTGCTACCCGCTGATTTCGGAGAAAGCCGAGTGGCAGGCTTTCTCGCTCAACCCAGGGTTGCGGCGTTTGAGTGATTATCAAAGCTGCGCGCCGTACGCTGCCTATTCTGGTGAGAAGGCGCTGTCGCGTCGCTATGCCGAGTTGAACCTGACGGCCGTGACGCTCGAGGGCGATGCGGTGCTGCATACCGGCTTTGGCATGCATGTGACCGTGCCGGAGGAAGTTCAACGCAAGGTCCGCCGGCGGCAACGGGATCGGGTGAAGTTTGCGCTATCGTCGTTGCTCGGGCTGGTGGTTGGGCTGGGGATCGGTTTCCTGGCCCATTGATACGGCTCATACGAGGCCCACGGACTTCTGGAAGGGGCGCAATGCCGTTGAATATCGTCAATGTGATGTGGTCGGGCGGCTCGCCCTACATGTCCATACACAAGGTCCATCGGGATCTTCTGGTTCATGCGCAGTCGGACGCGCGGGTTTGCAACTGGTTGTTGCTCGGTGACGGTCTATGCAGCAGTTTTGGGCCGGTGCGCAGCTGGCATTTGCCACAGCGTTTGCTCAAGCGGCGAATACCGTATGTGCTGGCGATGCCATGGCTGCGCTGGCGCCTGCGCAAGGCGTTGGCCGAGGCCTCGGTAGACGTGCTGGTGCTCGATGGCCTGGGCGTGGCCCGGCTGTTCTTGCCGCTCGCCCGGCAAATGCCGGAAGTGCGGGTGGCCGTGCTGTTCCACGGCAAGACGCGTCTTAGCACGAACGACGTCAGGCTATTCCGTAGCCTGCCACCCGAGCGGCTGAGTATTGCCGCCGTTTCCGCGACATTGGCCCGTTCGCTCGAGCAGGGGCTTGGTTGCCCGGTGAGTACCTTGCGAATGGCCCTCGATCCGCAGGCGTTCGCTCAGCAATTGCTCGGTCGGGAAGACGCGCGCCAGGCGCTGGCTCTGCCGGTGCAGGGGCCGCTGCTGGGCGCTGTGGGGCGCCTGGTCGAGGGCAAGGGTTTCGAGATGCTGATCGAGGCGTTCGCCCAGGTACGGGAGCACCAGGCTGGGTTGCGTCTGGCCATTCTGGGCGATGGTCCGCTGCGCGGCCGGTTGGAGGCACAGGCCAAGGCCCTCGGTGTAGAGGGTAGCGTGCACTTCGGTGGGCATCGTGACGATCTGGTCCAGCTGTATCCGGCATTCGACTGGTTGTTGGTGCCTTCCCGCTCGGAAGGGCTTGGCTTGGTGGTGCAGGAGGCCGTGCTGTCAGGTGTGCCGGTGTTTTGCAGCGACTTGCCGGTGTTTCGCGAGCAGTTGGGCGAGGCAGGATGCTATCTGCCCGTTGGCGACCTGGCCGCCTGGGCCGACGCGATCGGTCACTGTGGCCTGCGTGACGCCGCTGCCCAGGCCCGCGAGCAGTGGCAGGCCATGGCGCCGGAAGAGCGATGGGTGGCCTTCAAGGAGGGCTCGATCGGGCTGCTGGATCGCTGAGAGTCAGCGTTGCGACAGCGCCGCCTCGAATCGTTCCAGGGGGAACTGGTTGGCGAGCCGTTCACGCTCGATGTAACGCACCATGTGGTGAACGTTGCGCCGAACCATCCGCGAGGAAAGCGGGGCGCGCAGGAAGCGCATGTCAGCGACGTCGATCAGCCCCAGCACCCCTTCGGGGGTTTCCACCACATTGCCCAGGTGCAGCGAGCGGAAGTAGATGCCCGAGCGGTGCATCCGGCGAACCAGGTCCACCAGCCGCGGCAAGTGCTGTTCCCAATCGAAATCGTCCCCGCGCGAAAGCTGCAGCAGGGTCTGTCCCGGTAGTGGGCGGTAGAGCACGGCCGTGCGACCTGGCAGCGCCAGCTTGTGATGGCTGATCACCTCCAGGGTTGCAAAGCCCAGTTGCGCGAGGTGCAGGGCGTTGTCGACGAAGCGTTGCGAATACGGCCGCAGCAAGGCGGATGAAATCAGGCGTTTGCGACGAAAAACCTTGAGGATGTTTCCATCGCCAAGCAGGTAGACTTTGGCGCCGTGGCTGTCTGCTTCAAGAATCTTGGCGCCTTGTGTCAGCTGATCGAAGTCGACTTGGGTTAGCCGGGAGCATTGCATTGGGGTGGCCTTGTCTTCTGGGCAAGCAAAATGACCGGCAATAATGCCGAAAATTACCCGGAAGCACCATGCGGGTGTGAGTTCGAATCATCGGGGGGAGACTGATGTTCTACGAAAAACGCTGGGTGCAAGCCTGGTTGGGGTTGGGGTTCGCCTGGTTCCTGGCGGCGATTGCGCTGGCTCCGAGCAACAAGCTTTACCAGCAGGGGCTGGTGCTGTTCCTGTGGTTGCCGACCTTGCTGCTGGCCTGGCCGGCCCGGCAGGTGTTCATCCAGGCGTGGCGCGGTCAGCGTGCCTTATGGGCCAGTATTGCCTTGTTGCTGGCCTGGAGTGCCGCGACGTTGGTTTGGTCCTCCACCGAGGAAGACTCGCGCGAAATCAAACGCCTGCTCTACATCCTGGTGTTCCTGATGGCCTTCCCGTTGCTGGCGCAACTGGGGGTGGAGCGTTGCCGCGGCATTTTGCGCGTAGGCGGCGTGCTGTTGGCCATCGCGGCGCTGGTTGCAATCATCCGCTTCTACAGTGTGATTGGCTATCCGTTCTATATCCGGCTTGAGGGCATTGGGGAAATTTCCCATCCCATTCTCGGTGCCTACGTCATCGGTACAGCGATCATCTGGTTGTTGTACGACTGCCCTCGGAATCGGGGGGCGCAACTGGGCTGGTTGGCGGCACTCGCATGCCTGGGGGCGTTCGTTGCCCTCAGTCAAAGCCGTGGCACGCTCGCGTCCTTGGCGATGACCATCCTGCTCACGCCTCTCTGGTTCCGTAGTCGTTTCAGCAACCTACTGGCCCTGGGGGTGCTGGTCGCAGGGAGTGCCGCGATCTATGTCGCCTATGACCTGATCATGCAGCGTGGGGCATCCTACCGACCTGAGATCTTCCAGGCATCCCTGCAGATGATCGGTGAGCATCCCTGGACCGGGCTTGGCCTGGGAGCGAATTACCGGATCGAGGCGGCAGGCCTGCAGTTCGACCACACCCACAACATGTTCACCCATATTGCCGTCGAGCTTGGCTTGCCGGGCATGCTGCTGTGGATCGCGGTATGGCTGTTCACCCTGGGCGAGATCATCCGGGCGCGCTCGACACCGTTCGGTAAGGTGCTGTTGAGCCTGTGGGTGTTCTCCACCCTGGCGATGCAGTTCGACGCCGCGAGTCTCACGGGCACGCCGCGCGCCGAATGGTTCATCAGCTGGCTGCCGGTGGGGTTGGCGATGTTGTTGCCCGGAGCGCGGCCCGCTGACAAGCCTGTGGTAAAATCACCGGTTCAACCTGTACAGCGAGCTTGACGATGGCCGAAACACCGCGCCCTGCGGAAAACTCCTCCAGCCTGAAGATCTACTTCCGGCTGTTGAGCTATGTGAAACCCTACATCGGCATCTTCCTGCTGAGCATCGTGGGCTTCGTGATCTTCGCCTCCACCCAGCCCATGCTGGCCGGGATCCTCAAGTACTTCGTCGACGGTCTGAGCAACCCGGAGGCCGTGCTGTTCCCCAACGTACCCTACCTGCGCGACCTGCAACTGCTGCAGGCGGTACCGCTGCTGATCATCCTGATCGCCGCCTGGCAGGGCCTGGGCTCGTTCCTGGGCAACTACTTCCTGGCCAAGGTATCGCTCTGCCTGGTACATGACCTGCGTGTCGAACTGTTCAACAAGCTGCTGGTGCTGCCCAACCGCTATTTCGACAACCACAACTCCGGTCACCTGATCTCGCGTATCACCTTCAACGTGACGATGGTCACCGGCGCGGCGACCGACGCGATCAAGGTCGTGATCCGCGAAGGCCTGACGGTGGTGTTCCTGTTCCTCTACCTGCTGTGGATGAACTGGCAACTCACGTTGGTGATGCTCGCCATCCTGCCGGTCATCGCCGTGATGGTCAGCACGGCCAGCAAGAAATTCCGCAAGCAGAGCAAGAAGATCCAGGTGGCCATGGGCGACGTGACCCATGTCGCCTCCGAGACCATCCAGGGTTACCGGGTGGTGCGCAGCTTCGGCGGCGAGCGCTACGAGGAAAGCCGCTTCAACAAGGCCAGCCAGAGCAACACCGACAAGCAGCTGCGCATGACCAAGACCGGCGCGCTGTACACGCCACTGCTGCAACTGGTGATCTACACCGCCATGGCCGTGTTGATGTTCCTGGTGTTGTTCCTGCGTGGCGAAGCCTCGGCCGGCGACCTGGTCGCCTACATCACCGCCGCCGGGCTGCTGCCCAAGCCTATCCGCCAGCTTTCCGAAGTCAGCTCGACCATCCAGAAGGGCCTGGCGGGTGCCGAGAGCATCTTCGAGCAGTTGGACGAGCAGCCCGAGGTCGACAGCGGCACTGTCGAGAAGCAGCGGGTCGAGGGTCGTCTGGAGGTACGCAACCTCAGCTTCACCTACCCTGGTACCGAGCGTCAGGTGCTCAGCGATATCAGCTTCACCGCCGAGCCGGGCCAGATGATTGCACTGGTGGGGCGCTCCGGCAGTGGCAAGTCGACGCTCGCGGCGTTGATCCCGCGCTTCTATCACCATAGCGAAGGGCAGATCCTGCTCGATGGCGTGGAGATCGAGCAGTACCGCCTGCGTAACCTGCGTCAGCACGTGTCGCAAGTGACCCAGCATGTGACGCTGTTCAACGACACGGTAGCCAACAACATCGCCTATGGTGACCTCGCCGGTGCACCGCGCGAGGATATCGAGGCAGCGGCGGCCGATGCCTATGCCAAGGAATTCGTCGACCAGTTACCCAACGGCTTCGACACCGAAGTGGGCGAAAACGGCGTGCTGCTGTCCGGTGGCCAGCGCCAGCGCCTGGCGATTGCCCGGGCACTGTTGAAGAACGCACCGCTGCTGATTCTCGACGAGGCGACCTCGGCCCTCGACACTGAGTCCGAGCGCCATATCCAGGCAGCCTTGGACCATGTCATGCAGGGGCGCACCACGCTGGTGATCGCCCACCGCCTGTCGACCATCGAGAAAGCGGACATGATCCTGGTGATGGACCAGGGCCGCCTGGTGGAGCGTGGTACGCATACCGAACTGTTAGCGGCCAATGGCTATTATGCCCGCCTGCACGCCATGGGGCTGGATGCGCCGGAAAACGCCGATATCACCTGACCCCACGCGAATCGGGGCCTGTGGGGCCCCGATTGTCACCGCGATGTTCACAGATGCAGGTGGCCGTAAAGCCATCCTCGCCCCTGTGCTAATATCCTGCCCCTGTTCACTTTTTCATATGGGTTGCCCATGAAGTTGTCCATGCCGCGTTTCGATCAAGCCCCGGTATTGGTGGTCGGCGATGTCATGCTCGACCGCTACTGGCATGGCGGTACTTCACGTATTTCGCCCGAGGCACCGGTGCCGGTGGTCAAGGTCGACCAGATCGAGGATCGCCCCGGTGGTGCGGCCAACGTGGCCTTGAACATCGCCGCCCTTGGCGCGCCCGCTTCGCTGGTCGGTGTCACCGGCCAGGACGAGGCGGCCGACAGCCTCGCCAACAGCCTGCAGGCCGCTGGCGTGCGTTCGATCTTCCAGCGCATCGCCCACCAGCCGACCATCGTCAAGCTGCGGGTCATGAGCCGGCATCAGCAGTTGCTGCGCATCGATTTCGAAGAGCCTTTCGCCACCGATCCCTTGTCGCTGGGGGAGGAGGTCGAAGCACTGCTCGACGGCGTCAAGGTCCTGGTCCTGTCCGACTATGGCAAGGGCGCGCTGCGTAATCACCAGGCGCTGATCCAGGCCGCTCGCCAGAAGCAGATCCCGGTCCTGGCCGACCCCAAGGGCAAGGATTTTTCGATCTACCGTGGCGCCAGCCTGATCACTCCGAACCTGAGCGAGTTCGAAACCATCGTTGGGCGCTGCGCCGACGAAGCCGAACTGGTCGCCAAAGGCCTGAAGCTGCTGGAAGAGCTGGACCTTGGCGCCTTGCTGGTGACCCGTGGCGAGCATGGCATGACCCTGCTGCGCGTCGGCCATCCGGCCCTGCACCTGCCGGCCCGTGCCCGCGAAGTATTCGATGTGACCGGTGCCGGTGATACTGTGATTTCGACCCTGGCCGCCGCCATTGCCGCCGGCGAGGACCTGCCCCATGCCGTCGCCCTGGCCAACCTGGCGGCCGGCATCGTGGTCGGCAAGCTCGGTACCGCCGCCATCAGCGCCCCCGAACTGCGCCGGGCCATCCAGCGCGAGGAGGGTTCGGAGCGAGGGGTGCTTAGCCTGGAACAGCTGTTGCTGGCCATCGACGATGCCCGTGCGCACAACGAAACGATCGTCTTCACCAACGGCTGCTTCGATATTCTTCATGCGGGCCACGTCACCTACCTGGAGCAGGCTCGTGCCCAAGGCGACCGGCTGATCGTCGCGATCAACGACGATGCCTCGGTCAGCCGCCTGAAAGGGCCTGGCCGGCCGATCAACAGTGTCGACCGGCGCATGGCCGTGCTGGCCGGCCTGGGTGCGGTGGACTGGGTGATCAGCTTCCCCGAGGCCACGCCGGAAAACTTGCTGCGCCAGGTCAAACCGGACGTGCTGGTCAAGGGCGGCGACTATGGCATCGACCAGGTGGTCGGCGCCGATATCGTCAAGGCCTATGGCGGCACGGTGAAGGTGCTGGGGTTGGTGGAGAACAGCTCGACCACGGCCATCGTCGAGAAGATCCGCAAGCACTGACATCGACCTTCCTGTAGGAGCCAGCCTTGCTGGCGAACCGGCAATTGCGCAGCGTTCGCCAGCAAGGCTGGCTCCTCAGAGGGTGACCTACTTGTGCAACGAGGTGCGCGCCCGCTCCAGCAGTGCCCGCGCCTTGTCACTGAAGCGCTCCAGATGCGATGCCGGCGCCGTCCTGCTTTCGACCAGCCCTTGGTCCTTCAACCATTGCTTCCAGCGCACCCGCTCATCCCGAACGACCCAGCCTTCCTGGCGGGCGAAGCTCTCCGCCAGCCATAGCCCGCGCGTGCTGGCTGGCAACAGTTGGTCCTTTTTCACGGTGTAGAGCTCTGCCAGTGGCTTGCCGTCCTGCAAGGGCATCAGGTACAGGTCGGGGCGCTTGCGGTCGAGGCGCGCCACCAGCTGGTCGCCTTCGAGGCGTTCGTCGACATGGAACAGGCTCAGTGACTTGGCCTCTCTGGGGACCTCGAGGCGCAGGTCGTAGATCAGTTGCAACGATGCGGTGGGCAGGTGCACATAGGCTTGTGGCCGCTCCAGCAACATCAGGTTGCCACAGTGCACGGGGCGCGCTGCTCCCGAGGCCGGTGTCAGGACGAAAGGCAGGGCCTCTCGATAATGCAGGGCATCGGAGTAGGGCGCTGGCAGCCAGGTGTCATTGAAGCGTCCGCCGAGCCAACCTTCGGGTGTTTCCAGCAGGCACTCCTCGGCCACCTCCTGAATCGCCGTATGCAGGGGCAAGTTCAGTTCGTGGGCGGGCACATAGCCAGATATCAGTTTCAGCACCACATCGCCGCGGTCCTGGCGGCGTTGACGCACCAGCACCCAATAGTCGCGACCATGCCAATGCAGGGTCAGGCGTACCGACACGCCCAGGTTGGCCAGCTCGGCCACAAAGTGGTCGCTGTTCTGCAACTGGATCGCTTTGCGCCGCTGCAGCGTCTGGGCGAAGTTCAGCGGCATGCCGATGCTCTGGTAGGTGAGGCCGTCGTGCGTGGCCTCGACATGCAGGGGCAGGGTCTTGAAGTTGCTCGGGTTCTTGCGGATCAGCGTACGCGGCACGAGGCTCCTCCTTGCGATGGGCCCCCGCCCGGGCGGCTCAGGGGCGACCCAGGATGCGGGCGACGGTGGCCACGTTGTGGGCCAGGTGAACCGGGTTGATGGTGCCGACAATCGCACTGTTGACGCCTGGGTGGGCAAACAGCAGCTCGAAGCTGGCCTGTACCGGGTCGACGCCTGGCGCCAGGCAGATGTGCCCGCTGGCCAGAGCCTTCTTCACCAGGATCGCCTTGCCGTGCTCGGCAGCGTAGTCCAGCACCGGCCGTTCCGCCTGCTCGTTGAGGTTGTAGGTGACCATGGCGCAGTCCCCCTGTTCCAAGGCTTTCAGGCCGCCGGCAACGGTCTTGCCGGAGAAACCATAGCCGAGAATCTTGCCCTCCTGCTTGAGGGTGGCGAGGGTTTCATACACCGCCTCGTGTTCGAGAATCGCCAGGTCGTTGCCGTCGGAGTGCACCAGCACCAGCTCGATGCGGTCGGTTTCCAGGCGTTTGAGGCTGCGCTCGACAGAGCGGCGTGTGTGGGCGGCGCTGAAGTCGAAATGCGACTGGCCGTTGTCGAATTCTTCACCGACCTTGCTGACGATCACCCATTCGTCACGCTGGCCGCGCAGCAACGGGCCCAGGCGCTCCTCGCTGCGGCCGTAGGCTGGGGCGGTGTCGAGCAGGTTGATCCCGAGTTCTCGCGCCTGCCTGAGCAGCAGTTGGGCGGTTTCGTCATCGGGGATGGTGAAACCATTGGGGTACTTCACCCCCTGGTCGCGGCCCAGCTTGACCGTGCCCAGACCCAGGGGCGATACGCGCAGGCCGGTGCTGCCCAGGGGGCGAAGATAGTCGTGCAGGGTTGGCAGGCTCATGGCAGCAGTTGCTCCCAGGCCGGTACACCCAGCGATGGACGCGGCAGGTCGGTCAAGTCCGGCTGTGCCGAGGGGCGGATGCCATCGCGTTCGAAGCTGGCCAGCACGCGGTCGGCGAAGTCCGGCGCCAGGGCCAGTTTGGTCGGCCAGCCCACCAGCAGGCGCTGCTGTTCGGCGAGGAAGGCGTTGTCCGGGCGCACCAGGCCCGATTGCGCGGGCTCGGCGCGGTCGACCCGCAGGGTGGCCCAGCGTACCTGGCTCTGGTCGACCCAGGGCAACAGGCCGGCGACTTCCTTTTGCGCCGCGGCGATTTGCGCGGCAGGCTCGCGAGCCACGCCGTCGGCCTCGGCAATGTCGCCACCGAGGTACCAGACCCACTGGCCGTCGGCGGCCGGATGGGTGGTCACGGTGATGCGTGGCTTGGGACCACCGCCCAGGCAGTGGGCGTACAGGGGTTTGAGGTTGGGCCCCTTGGCCAGGACCATGTGCAGTGGACGGCGCTGCATGGCGGGCTGGTCGAGGCCGAGGGCGTGCAGCAAGTCCGCCGTGCCGCCACCGGCGCTGAGGACGATGCGCTGGGCGCGGATTTCGCGGCCATCGACGATAAGGCCGCTCAGTTCGCCGTCTTCGCGCAGGGGCTCGATATGTTCGCCCGCCAGCAGGCTGTCATCGGCCAGTTGTGCAAGGTTGGCCAGCAGGCTGGGTACGTCGATGACCAGCTCGGCCAGGCGGTAGACCTTGCCTTTGAATGCCCGGTCCTGCAGCGCCGGGGGCAGTTGCTCGCCCTTGACCTGGTCGACCCGGCCGCGCACGGCCTTGCTGGCGAAGAAGCTGGTGAGGTTGCCGGCCAGGGTGCCAGGGGACCAGAGGTAGTGGGCGTCGGACAGCAGACGGGTGCTTGTGAGGTCCAGCTCGCCGTTGCCGGCCAGCGCTTCGCGCCAGCGCCGCGGCATGTCGGCGATGGCCTCGGAGGCGCCGGTCAGGGCGCCGTGCAGGGCATACTTGGTGCCGCCGTGGATGATGCCTTGCGACTTGATGGTCTGCTCGCCGCCCAGGCTGGCGCGCTCCACCAGCACTGTCGAATAGCCCAGGCGGCGCAGGCGGGCGTTGAGCCAGAGGCCTGCGACCCCGGCGCCGACGATCAGCACGTCAGTGGAAATGGCGGATGGCATGCGGGCACCTCGAAAGCTGGGACAGGTGCGCAGTATACAGGCTAAGCCCTCGACCAGCTTGCACTGGCTCCTGCAGGGGGCGCGTCAGTGCCCGGCGGTGTTGGAGAACACCTGGATCACCACCACGCCGCCGACGATCATGGCCATGCCCAGCATCGCCGGGACATCCAGCTTCTGCCCGTAGATCACCAGGGCCGCAACGCTGATCAGCACGATGCCCAGCCCCGACCAGATCGCGTAGGCGATGCCCACCGGAATGCTGCGCACCACCAGGGTCAGCATCCAGAACGCCACCCCGTAGCCACAGATCATCAACAGCAGCGGCAGCGGCGTGCTCAGCCCCTTGACCGCCTTCATGGAGGCGGTGGCGATGACTTCGGCGCAGATGGCGATGGCGAGATAGGTATAGGCGTTCATGGTGCGGGTCCTCCGTTGCTGGCTGTGCATTCTAGAGGATGCCCAGATGCGGTAAAGTCATTACCTATCTGATCTGGAGATGGGTTGGCCATGGCCGAGCACTGGAACCTGGAACAACTGCGGTTGTTCGTGCGCACGGCGGAACTGCGTTCGTTTTCCGCCGTGGCGCGTGAGCAGCGCAGGGCACAGTCGGCGGTCAGCAACGCCATCGCCCTGTTGGAGGCGGACCTGGGTGTGGCGCTGTTCGAGCGCAGCAGCGGGCGCCAGCCCAGGCTGACCGAAAGCGGCGCCGCGCTGTTGGAGGATGCCCGCGAACTGCTGCGCCAGTGCGAACGCCTCGACGGTCGAGCCCTGGCGTTGATGCGTGGCCAGGAAGCCTTGCTGCGGGTGGCCCAGGACGAGGCCATGCCGTACCAGCCGGTAATCGACAGCCTGGACGAGCTGGCGGCGCGCTATCCCTACCTGGAGGTCCAACTGGCCAGCGGTGCCCAAGGGGATGTGGCGCGCAAGTTGGTGGAGCGGCGCGCCGACCTTGGCCTGTTCTTCCATCACGAAAGCATTCCGGCTTCGCTCGAGCGGCGCGCGTTGGGCAGTGTCGAGATGGTCACGGTATGTGCCGTCGACCATCCGCTGGCGAGCCTGGCCAAGGTCAGCCGCCAGCAACTGGCCCGCCATCGCCAGTTGCTGATCACTCCCCAGCAAAGCGGCTACCCGGGTGGCGAGGCGATCAGCCCGCAGGTCTGGCGCGCCGACAGTTTCTACGCCATGGCCGAGCTGCTGATGCGCGGCCTGGGGTGGGCCTGGCTGCCCCGGCATGTGGTGCAGTACCCCACCTACCAGGCGCAGATGGTCGAACTGGACAGCGAATGGCGCCCACCGGCCCTGGTTGCGGAGCTGGCCTGGCGCCGTGACGAACCGCTGGGCCCGGCCGCCCAATGGCTGGCCGAGCGCTTCGCCGTGCACTTGCGAGCGATTGGCTGACAGGCCTTTTCGTACGGTTCCTAGTAAACTCCGCCGCCATGAACAGAACCCTCTATACCCTGCTGTTTCACCTGGGCCTGCCGCTGGTCGCGCTGCGCCTGTTCCTGCGCGGGCGCAAGGCGCCGGCCTATCGTGCGCGCATCACCGAGCGTTTCGCCTGGCAGTTGCCGCCGTTGCAACAGGGGGGCATCTGGGTGCATGCGGTCTCGGTGGGCGAGAGCATCGCCGCCGCGCCAATGGTGCGCGCCCTGCTCGCGCAGTATCCGGACCTGCCCATCACGCTCACCTGCATGACCCCGACTGGCTCGGAGCGGATCCACGCGATGTTCGCCAACGAGCCGCGGGTGCAACACTGCTACCTGCCCTATGACCTGCCGTGGGCGGCGGGGCGCTTCCTCGACCATGTGCGGCCGAAGCTGGGCGTTATCATGGAAACCGAGCTGTGGCCCAACCATATCCACCAGTGCGCGAAACGTGGCATTCCGGTGGCGTTGGCCAATGCGCGACTGTCCGAGCGTTCGGCGCGGGGTTATGCCCGTTTTGCCGGCCTGACCCGACCGATGCTCGAGGAAATGAGCCTGATCGCGGTGCAGACCGAGACCGAGGCCGAGCGTTTTCGCAGCCTTGGTGCCCGCGCCGAGTGCGTGCAAGTGACCGGTTCGATCAAGTTCGACCTGAAGGTCGACGAGCAGTTGTTGCCGCGTGCCCGTGAGCTGCGTGGACAGTGGGGCGCGACCCAGCGCCCGGTGTGGATCGCCGCCAGTACCCATGACGGTGAGGATGCGCTGATTCTCGCTGCCCACCAGCAATTGTTGCAGGTGCACAGTGATGCGCTGCTGATCCTGGTGCCGCGCCATCCGGAGCGGTTCAACGCGGTGCATACTCTGTGCGCCGAGCAGTTCGCCACGGTGCGCCGCTCGCTAGGCGAGCCGGTGGCGGCGCAGACCCAGGTGTTGCTGGGTGACACCATGGGCGAGTTGCTGTTCCTCTATGCCCTGGCCGACATCGCCTTCGTCGGCGGCAGCCTGGTGCCCACGGGCGGGCACAACCCGCTGGAGCCAGCGGCGTTGGCTTTGCCGGTGCTCATGGGGCCGCACGTGTTCAACTTCCTCGAGATCAGCGCGATGCTGCGCGAGGCGGGAGCGTTGCAGCAGGTGGATGACGCCGAAGGGCTGGCGGGGGCGGTGCGCCGACTGGTGGAGTTGCCCCAGGATGCCCGGCGCATGGGCGAGGCGGGCAGGGCTGTGATGCAGGCTAACCAGGGCGCTTTGCAGCGTTTGCTGGATGGGCTGGCAAGACTGTTGAAATAGAGGCGTTTTGGCAGCGCTTTGCGCTCCGTTCGCGGCACAAGGCCGCTCCTACAGCAGATTGCGCGAACCCTGTAGGAGCGGCCTTGTGCCGCGAACGGACAGCGAAGCTGCCCCAGATTCTCAGGGCCGGCGTTCGAAGTTCTTCGCCGCCGCCGCTGCCAGGTCCGGTGGCAGGAAGTCCTTGTCCGGGTTGTAGTCGGCTTTCAGGTAGCGTCCAAGATCCTGCAGGTCCTGCGGGCTCAACGTGCCGGCGGCCTGCTTCAGGCGCAGGTTGTCGAGAATGTAGTCATAGCGGCTGTTGTTGTAGTCGCGCACCGAGGTGTACAGCTGGCGCTGGGCGTCGAGCACATCGACGATATTGCGCGTACCCACCTGGTAGCCGATCTCGGTGGCTTCCAGTGCGCTTTGGTTGGAGATGATCGACTGCTTGCGCGCCTGCACCTGCTCGACGTCGGTGTTCACCGCGCGGTGCAGGTTGCGGGTGTTCTCCACCACCTGGCGGCGCAGGCTTTCGCGCTGCTGTTCGGTCTGCGTGAGGCGCGCGTAGGCTTCGCGAACCTGCGAGCTGGTCAGGCCGCCACTGTAGATCGGAATGTTCAGTTGCAGGCCGATGCTGGTCTGCTCGACATCACGACCGTAATGCACGTTCGGTTGCAGTTGCGAGTTGGTGAAGCCGAGATTGTCGTTGTCACCCTTCTGGTATTTCGCCACGGCATCGAGGGTCGGCGCATGGCCGGCCTTGCGCTGGCGCACGGTCTCTTCAGCGGCCGTCACGGCGTGGTTGGTCGCCAGCAGGTTGAGGTTCTGCCGCCCGGCGGTCTCGACCCAGGCCTTGGCATCGTTGGGGGTCGGCACCTGCACCGGCAGGGTGTGGACCACGCCCTGGATCGCGCTGTACTGGCGGTTGGTCAGGGTGATCAGGGCTTCGAAGGCATCCTGCACCTGGCGTTCGGCGATGATCCGGTTGGCCCGGGCGGTGTCGTAGCTGGCCTGCGATTGCAGCACGTCGGTCTTGTCCGAAAGGCCGACGTCGAAGCGTTCGTTGGACTGGTCGAGCTGGCGCTTGAAGGCCGCTTCTTCAGCTTTGGTCGAGGCCAGGTTGTCCTGGGCGCGGAGCACGGCGAAGTAGTTCTCGGCAGTCTGCAGGATCAGGTTCTGCTCGGTGGCCGACAGTTCCAGCGCGGCCTGCTCGTTGACGGACTCGGCGGCCTGCAGCTGGAACCAGCGGTCGGCGCGGAAGATCGGTTGCGCCAGGGTGGCGCTCCAGGCGTTGCCGCTGCGGTTGGAGGTGATCGACGGCTCGTCGAGCTTGGTCCGGGTGTTCATCATCTCGGCACCGGCCGAGAGGTTGGGCAGCAGGCCGGCGCGGGCCTGGGGCACCACTTCACGGCGGGCGCCATAGTCGGCGCGGGCGGCGGCCAGGTCGGCGTTGTTGTCGACCGCTTCCTGGTAGACGCTGACCAGGTCGGTCTTCACCGTCGTGGGCGTATCCACTGCCCAGGCCACTCCGTGGGACGCACAAGACACGGCAATTGCCAGTGAGAGTTTGCGCAGCATAGGGCAATCCTTGATCAAATTTTATTTACTGTACTGTCGGGTATCGAGCGATGCGCCAGTGTAGTGCCGCACGCCGTCCTCAACAATCCGCCGCTTGTGCCATTTATCACCCCCGGATCTACCCGCTTGGCTTTGCCGGCCACTCCAGTCTAGACTGCGCATGTTCTTGTCGGGGTGCCTTGAAGCAAAGGCTGAGATCGCAAAGTTGCGGATCCCGTTGAACCTGATCAGGTTAGCGCCTGCGTAGGGAACAAGATTGCTCTCATTATCCCGGGAGCCTCTTGTGCCAGGTCCGGGATCGTCACAGCTGCATGCAGCTCACGGCACCCCATATCCGGCACTGCACTCGTCACTACGGGTGCGTCCGCGCCTTTCAGGTTCACCCCGACATTCCGCCCGCAAGGGAGCTGTCTGGAGAGCCTGTGATGAGCAAACAAGAAAAAGCGATCAGTCTGAGCGAGTCGGCCCAAGTCGACCAACAGTCCGTGCAACCCCTGCCCAATTCGCGCAAGGTCTATGTCGAAGGTTCGCGCCCCGACATCCGCGTGCCCATGCGCGAGATCAGCCTGCACGACACCCCCACCGACTTCGGCGGCGAGAAGAACGCCCCGGTGCTGGTGTATGACACCTCCGGCCCGTACACCGACCCCAACGTCGTCATTGACGTGCGCAAGGGCCTGGGCGATGTGCGCTCGGCGTGGATCGACGCCCGTGGCGACACCGAACGCCTGGAGGGCCTGAGCTCGAACTTCGGCCAGCAGCGCCTGAACGACGCGGAGCTTGCCAAGCTGCGTTTCGCCCACGTGCGCAACCCCCGCCGCGCCAAGGCCGGCGCCAACGTCTCGCAGATGCACTACGCGCGTCAGGGCATCATCACCGCCGAGATGGAATACGTCGCCATCCGCGAGAACATGAAACTGCAGGAAGCTCGCGCCGCCGGCCTGCTGGACCAGCAGCACGCCGGCCACAGCTTCGGCGCCAGCATCCCGAAAGAGATCACTCCCGAGTTCGTTCGCGAGGAGATCGCCCGTGGCCGCGCGATCATCCCGGCCAACATCAACCACACGGAACTGGAGCCGATGATCATCGGCCGCAACTTCCTGGTGAAGATCAACGGCAACATCGGTAACAGCGCCCTGGGCTCCTCGATCGAGGAAGAAGTGGCCAAGCTGACCTGGGGCATCCGTTGGGGTTCGGACACGGTCATGGACCTGTCCACCGGCAAGCACATCCACGAAACCCGCGAATGGATCATCCGTAACTCGCCGGTACCGATCGGCACCGTGCCGATCTACCAGGCCCTGGAGAAGGTCAATGGCGTCGCCGAGGACCTGACCTGGGAGCTGTTCCGCGACACCCTGATCGAACAGGCCGAACAGGGCGTGGACTACTTCACCATCCATGCCGGCGTGCTGCTGCGCTATGTGCCGCTGACGGCCAAGCGCGTGACCGGCATCGTCAGCCGCGGCGGTTCGATCATGGCCAAGTGGTGCCTGGCGCACCATAAAGAGAACTTCCTGTACACGCACTTCGACGAGATCTGCGAAATCATGAAGGCCTACGACGTCAGCTTCTCGCTGGGCGACGGCCTGCGCCCAGGCTCGATTGCCGACGCCAACGACGCCGCCCAGTTCGGTGAACTGGAAACCCTTGGCGAGCTGACCAAGATCGCCTGGAAGCATGACGTGCAGTGCATGATCGAAGGCCCCGGCCACGTGCCGATGCAACTGATCAAGGAGAACATGGACAAGCAGCTCGAGTGCTGCGACGAGGCGCCGTTCTACACCCTGGGTCCGCTGACCACCGACATCGCCCCGGGTTACGACCACATCACCTCGGGCATCGGTGCGGCGATGATCGGCTGGTTCGGTTGCGCCATGCTCTGCTACGTCACGCCCAAGGAACACCTGGGCCTGCCGAACAAGGATGACGTGAAGACCGGCATCATCACCTACAAGATCGCCGCCCATGCCGCCGACCTTGCCAAGGGCCACCCGGGCGCGCAGATTCGTGACAACGCGCTGTCCAAGGCGCGCTTCGAGTTCCGCTGGGAAGACCAGTTCAACCTGGGCCTGGACCCGGACACCGCGCGTTCGTTCCACGACGAGACGTTGCCCAAGGAGTCGGCCAAGGTCGCGCACTTCTGCTCGATGTGCGGGCCGAAGTTCTGTTCGATGAAGATCACCCAGGAAGTGCGCGAGTACGCCGCCAAGATCGAAACCGTTGACGTGACGGTCGAGCAGGGCATGCGCGAGCAGTCCGAGCGGTTCCGCCAGGAAGGCAGCCAGCTGTACCAGAAGGTGTAAGTAAACCTTGGGGGCCGCGTCGCGGCCCTTTCGCGGCACAAGGCCGCTCCCACAGGTCCCGTGTATGGCCCAAGTCATGCGCGGATCCTGTGGGAGCGGCCTTGTGTCGCGATACGAGGACGCAGTCCTCGCCAGCCACAACTCCAATATTCCGGCGAGCCTTCCATGACAGCACCCAGCCATTTCTC
Organism: Pseudomonas entomophila; assembly: GCF_018417595.1. Lineage (NCBI taxonomy): Bacteria > Pseudomonadati > Pseudomonadota > Gammaproteobacteria > Pseudomonadales > Pseudomonadaceae > Pseudomonas > Pseudomonas entomophila. Next base: position 5,340,082 of record NZ_CP070982.1, on the reverse strand, counting down.
CCCCGACCACCCGGTCCCCTCCCACCACCGCCAGTTCGGCGCCCGCGACTTGTTCTCGCTGTGGTTTTCCCTTGGCATCGGCCTGATGGTCCTGCAGGTCGGCGGCCTGCTGGCGCCGGGCCTGGGCCTGGCCGGCTCGGTCCTGGCGATCACGCTTGGCACGGCGGTGGGTGTGCTATTGCTCGCGGCGGCCGGTGTGATCGGCAGCGACACCGGGCTGTCGGCGATGGGCAGCCTGCGCTTGACCCTGGGCCGCCATGGCGCGCGCCTGCCGGCCTTGCTCAACCTGCTGCAATTGATCGGCTGGGGTTCGTTCGAAATCATCGTCATGCGCGACGCCGCCAGCCTGCTGGGTACACGCGCATTCGGAGAAAGCAGCAGTTGGAGCAGCCCGTTGTTGTGGACATTGTGCTTTGGCGCCCTGGCCACCTTGCTGGCGGTCAGCGGGCCATTGGCGTTCGTGCGCAAGGTGCTGCGCAAATGGGGCATCTGGTTGCTCTTGGGCGCCTGCCTGTGGCTGACCTGGAACCTGTTCGCCAAGGCCGACCTGGCCGGACTGTGGCAGCGCCCGGGGGATGGCTCGCTGTCCCAGGCCGTAGGCTTCGACATCGTCATCGCCATGCCGTTGTCGTGGTTGCCGCTGATCGCCGACTATTCGCGCTTCGGCCAGCGCGCCAGCCGGGTGTTCGGCGGCACGGCGCTGGGCTTTTTCATCGGCAATGCCTGGCTGATGAGCCTGGGCGTGGCCTACACCCTGGCGTTCGCGCCGAGCGGTGAGGTGAATGCGTTGTTGCTGGCGCTGGCTGGTGCCGGGCTGGGTATTCCGTTGCTGTTGATCCTGCTGGACGAGTCGGAGAACGCCTTCGCCGACATCCATTCCGCAGCGGTTTCCACTGGGCTGTTGATCAAGCTGAAGGTCGAGCACCTGGCCTTGGCCATCGGCGTGCTGTGCACGCTGATCGCCCTGCTGGCGCCGCTGGCCCAGTACCAGAACTTCCTGCTGCTGATCGGCTCGGTATTCGCGCCATTGTTCGGCGTGGTGCTGGTGGACCACTTCGTGGTCCGTCGCCGCCGCCTGCCGGCAGTGGTGGAGGGGCTGCACTGGCAGGCGCTGCTGGCCTGGGCGGTGGGGGTGGCAGCCTATCACCTGATGGCGAACATGGCGCCGGAGGTGGGGGCGACCCTGCCGGCATTGCTGCTGGCAGGGGGGCTGCACCTGGTGCTAGCGCTCAGCCGCGGCCGGGAAACAGCTCAGGCTTGATCACGCCGTTGAGGCGCGGGTAGGGGATCTTCAGCTCGACGTGGCCCATGGAATACGGGGCGATGGCGTAGACCTCGTACTTGATCACCACCGCGCCGTAGGTCAGGGCGATGTGCGGCGACTGCTTGAACGGCCAGGTCTTGACGAACTCCGGGTCCTTGTCCATGCCGGTACTGATCAGCCAGGCGCGGTGGGATTCCTCGGCGGTCTTCCAGAACGTCGCTTCCTGGCCGGGCACCAGCATGTCCTGCAGCGTCAGCACCTTGTCCAGTTTGCGCGAGTAGTTGATGAAGCCGCGCCCGGGCATGCCGTGGGCGCCGCCGCTGTCGAGGTAGCTGGACAGCTCGATGATCACCAGGCCGTCATGCTGTTCGCGTACCTTGGCTTGCAGGTAGCTGCTGTTGCGCTTGTCGGCCTGGGCCAGGTACTGCTGTTCATACATCTGCAGCGAGGTCGGCGGGGTACCGCGCTGGTTGTCCTCGGTCAGCTGCAACAAGCGCTTTTCGACGATGGCGTCGAGCTTGGGCAGGGCCGGGAAGTGCACCACGTCGATGTTGACCAGCGGGCAGTCGCTTTCGCTGCAGCCGGGCTTGAGGTGTTCCCAGGCTTCGCGCTTGACCTCCAGCGGCGCCCGGTAGTTGGGCGTGAACAGGCTCTGGCAGGCGCCGAGCGCCAGGGCCAGGGCGGCCACGCAAGTCAGTTTGACTAGCCTCATGTTGATCCTTGCACAACGGTGATGATCGGCCTTGGACCGCCTGCGCGGCCTTCAGTTCGCCACTAAGCTAACAGAGAGTGGCGCGCCTGTCCCGGCTGCCCGAACGGTCGGCGGAAAGTGATGAAACCGCGCGGCGCGCAGAGTAGGATTGCGCGATGCGGTAATCGAGGTAATGAGGAGTTTGCATGACGGACACGTTGAATTCAGCGCCCCAGAAAGTCGAAATCGCCCGGCGCGAGCAGTTGTTCAAGGGCTTCTACAAGCTGGACAAGCTGCATCTGCGTCACGAACTGTTCGCAGGTGGCATGAGCCGTGAATTCACCCGCGAGCTGTTCGTGCGGCATGACGCCGTCTGCGTGCTGCCCTACGATCCGCAGCGCGACGAGGTGGTGCTGATCGAGCAGTTCCGCGTGGGTGCCCTGGACAAGGTCGACAACCCTTGGCTCATCGAAATGGTGGCTGGGCTGATCGACAAGGAGGGGGAAGACCCTGAAGAAGTTGCCCGGCGCGAAGGTGAGGAAGAAGCAGGCCTGACGTTCAAGGCGCTCTGGCCGATCACCAAGTACTTCCCGTCACCCGGCGGCAGCGACGAATTTGTCCATCTCTACCTGGGGCGTTGCGAGAGTGAAGGTGCGGGCGGCCTGCATGGTCTCGAAGAAGAGAGCGAAGATATCCGGGTGCGCGTCTGGGCATTCGAGGATGCATTGCAAGCTGTGCGCGATGGCAAGATTCACAACGCGGCCACGATCATCGCCCTGCAATGGCTGGCACTGAACCGCGACGAAGTCCGAGGTATGTGGAAGTGAACCTGCTGCGCGAGCGCTATCGGGTCGACCTGGTCGGGCTGCAGACCGCCTGCGAGGCCAACTATGCCCGCCTGATGCGCCTGCTGCCGGAGATGCGCACCACGCAAAGCTCGCGGCGCATCGGCATGACCCAGGGCGACCAGATGCTCGGTGTGCTGGTGCTCGATGTGGTGCTGGCCTGCCCCTACACCACCACGCTGCGGGTGCGCCAGGAACACAGCCTGCCGTGGCTGCCGGTGCCGGCACTGGAGGTACAGGTGTATCACGACGCGCGCATGGCCGAGGTCGTCAGTGCCGAGCATACTCGCCGCCTGCGCAGCATCTACCCGTACCCCAACACGGCGATGCACCAGCCGGACGAAAAGGCCCAGCTCAACCTGTTCCTCGGTGAATGGCTGAGCCACTGCCTGGCTTGCGGCCATGAGCTGGAAGCCGTGCGCTGAAATGTGATGCAGGTCGGTTCCGAGTATTTGCTCGCAACCGATCCCCCGCCATAATCCGTGCTGAATCCGTTCGAGGAGACGGCCGTTGCCGCAATCACTTTCGCCTCCGTCACCCGTTCACGTGGTGCAACTGACCGACGCCCACCTGTTCGCCGACCCGGCAGGCAGCCTGCTGGGCCTCAATACCCGAAACAGCCTGGGGCATGTGGTCGGCCAGGTCTTGCGCGAGCAGCCTCGCATCGACTTGCTGCTGTGCACGGGCGACCTCTCCCAGGACGCCAGCGAAGCTTCCTACGCTGCTTTCCGTCAGATGACGGCGGTGTTCGGCGCCCCTTCGCGCTGGTTGCCAGGCAACCATGACGAAGCCCAGGTGATGCAGACCGTGGCGCCGGAACTGGTGCAGGCCGTGACCGACATTGGTCAATGGCGCATCGTCATGCTCGATTCGGCGGTGGTCGGCGCCACGTTCGGGTTGTTGGCGGACGATCAACTGGCGGTGCTGGACCAGGCACTGGCCGATGCCGGCGAACGCCATTGCCTGGTGTGCTGCCACCACCAGCCGGTGGATATCGGTTGCGCCTGGATCGCGCCGATCGGTTTGCGCAATGCCGATGAGCTGTTGCGGCGGCTCAAACGTTATCCACAGGTGAAAGCCGTGCTCTGGGGGCATATCCATCAGGAATGGGATGAGGTATGCGACGGCGTCCGTTACCTCGCCACACCGTCTACCTGCATTCAGTTCGCGCCCCGCAGCGAAGATTTCAAGGTGAGCGAGGAACAGCCAGGTTATCGCTGGCTGCGGCTGCATGACGACGGGCGGTTGGAAACCGGGGTGGAACGGGCGCTCGATTTCGAGGTGAAGCTGGATTTCGACAGCCCGGGGTATTGAGAGGCTGCTTGTAGGAGCGGGTTTACCCGCGAAGAAGGCACCGCGGTGCTTGGCACCGGCTGCGCCGGTGTTCGCGGGTAAACCCGCTCCTACAGAAGCGCGATGCACCATTTGCAGTCTTCGTCGCGAAAATCCCCACGCTGCGCCAATGCCCTTCGAACGCGCTACACTGCGCATCTTTGCGTCCGGGGGCAGCATGTCGGGTTCCATCCTCTATATCCATGGCTTCAACAGCTCGCCGCTGTCGAAGAAGGCCCGTCAGCTCGAGGCGGTGATGCAGCAGCTCGGCCTGGCCGACCAACTGCGCGTCCCGGCCCTGCACCACCATCCGCGCCAGGCTATCGCCCAGCTGGAGGCAGCCATCGGTGAGCTGGGCGCGCCGCTGCTGGTCGGCAGCTCCCTCGGCGGCTACTATGCCACCCATCTGGCCGAGCGCCACGGGCTCAAGGCCTTGCTGGTCAACCCGGCGGTCGCGCCGCATCGCCTGTTCGACGGCTACCTCGGCACCCAGCGCAACCTCTATACCGACGAGGCCTGGGAGCTGACCCACGACCACGTGGAGGCATTGGCCGAACTGGAAGTGCCGCCGCCACAGGACGCCAGCCGCTATCAAGTGTGGTTGCAGACCGCCGATGAAACACTGGACTATCGCCAGGCCGAGCGTTATTACCGTGCTTGCTCCCTGCGCATCCAGGCCGGCGGCGACCACAGCTACCAGGGCTTCGCCGAACAGCTGCCGGCCCTGCTGGCGTTCGCCGGGATTGCCCGCGGGCAGTATGCGGCGCTGGATTTTTCTGTATTTTGATTTTTTCGCATTCACCAGACTGACGACGAGACCCCATGGCCAATCCCAGCGCTAGCGCCTATAACGCAGACGCCATCGAAGTCCTCTCGGGCCTTGACCCGGTCCGCAAGCGGCCGGGCATGTACACCGACACCAGCCGGCCCAACCACCTGGCCCAGGAAGTCATCGACAACAGTGTCGACGAAGCCCTGGCCGGTCATGCCCGTTCGGTGCAGGTCATCCTTCACGCCGACCACTCGCTGGAAGTCAGCGACGATGGCCGCGGCATGCCGGTGGACATCCACCCCGAAGAGGGCGTTTCCGGTGTCGAACTGATCCTCACCAAGCTGCACGCCGGCGGCAAGTTCTCCAACAAGAACTATCAGTTCTCCGGCGGCTTGCACGGTGTCGGCATCTCGGTGGTCAACGCCCTGTCGAGCCAGGTGCGCGTACGCGTGAAGCGCGACGGCAACGAATACCAGATGACCTTCGCCGATGGCTTCAAGGCCAGCGAGCTTGAAGTGGTCGGCAGCGTCGGCAAGCGCAACACCGGCACCAGCGTGTACTTCAGCCCCGATCCGAAGTACTTCGACTCGCCGAAGTTCTCCATCAGCCGCCTCAAGCATGTGCTCAAGGCCAAGGCCGTGCTGTGTCCGGGGCTGTCCATCAGCTTCGAGGACAAGGGCACTGGCGAGAAGGTCGAGTGGCATTACGAGGACGGCCTTCGTTCGTATCTCGTCGACTCGGTCAGTGAGTTCCAGCGCCTGCCCGACGAGCCGTTCTGCGGCAGCCTGGCCGGCAACAAGGAGGCCGTCGACTGGGCCCTGCTGTGGCTGCCCGAAGGAGGCGACAGCATCCAGGAAAGCTACGTCAACCTGATTCCCACCGCGCAAGGTGGTACCCACGTCAACGGCCTGCGCCAAGGCCTGCTGGACGCCATGCGCGAGTTCTGCGAGTTCCGCAACCTGCTGCCGCGTGGGGTGAAGCTGGCGCCCGAGGACGTCTGGGAACGCATCAGCTTCGTGCTGTCGATGAAGATGCAGGAGCCGCAGTTCTCCGGCCAGACCAAGGAGCGCCTGTCGTCCCGCGAGGCGGCGGCGTTCGTCTCTGGCGTGGTCAAGGACGCCTTCAGCCTGTGGCTCAACGCTCACCCCGAGCTGGGCATGCAACTGGCGGAGCTGGCCATCAGTAACGCCGGCCGTCGCCTGAAAGCGAGCAAGAAGGTCGAGCGCAAGCGCATCACCCAGGGCCCGGCGCTGCCCGGCAAGCTGGCGGACTGCGCAGGGCAGGACCCAATGCGCGCCGAACTGTTCCTGGTCGAGGGTGACTCGGCCGGTGGCTCCGCCAAGCAGGCACGGGACAAGGAATTCCAGGCGATCCTGCCGCTGCGCGGCAAGATCCTCAACACCTGGGAAGTCGATGGCGGTGAAGTCCTGGCCAGCCAGGAAGTGCACAATATTGCCGTGGCCATCGGCGTCGACCCGGGCGCCACCGACCTCTCGCAACTGCGCTACGGCAAGGTCTGCATCCTCGCCGACGCCGACTCCGACGGCCTGCACATCGCCACGTTGCTGTGCGCGCTGTTCGTCCAGCATTTCCGCCCGCTGGTCGAGGCCGGCCATGTCTATGTGGCCATGCCACCGCTGTACCGCATCGACCTGGGCAAGGAGATCTACTACGCCCTGGACGAAGCCGAGCGCGATGGCATCCTCGATCGCCTGGTCGCCGAGAAGAAGCGCGGCAAGCCCCAGGTCACCCGATTCAAGGGCCTGGGTGAGATGAACCCGCCGCAGCTGCGCGAGACCACCATGGACCCGAACACCCGTCGCCTGGTCCAGCTCACGCTGGACGACGTGCAGGCGACCTGCGAGCTGATGGACAAGCTTCTGGCCAAGAAGCGCGCCGGTGACCGCAAGAGCTGGCTGGAAGCCAATGGCAACCTGGCCGAGGTCACGGTTTGATTCGGCTGCTCCTGGCAACCTGCCTGGCGTTGTTCGCCCTGCAGGCCCAGGCGGGCAACTGGCCGGAGCTCAAGCTCACCAGTGAGCACGCCGTCGATGGCATGCGCGGCGGCAACCTGTCGGGCCTGGCCTGGTGCCGGGGTGCGCTGTGGGCGGTCTCCGACCGGGATGACGAGCGCATCTATCGGCTGGATCAGGACAATGCGACCTGGAGCGCCCAGCCACTGGTCTTCACCCCGCCGGACGTGCCGGACACCGGCTTGCCATGGGGTTTGAAGTCGCGCAACTGGGCGGCGTCGTATCTCCGCGGTGGCTCTCTGGATCTGGAGGGCATTACCTGCGACCAGGCCGACAACCTCTATGTGGTCAGCGAGGCCCATGCCGCCGTGCTGCAATTGCCGGTCGACGGCGAGCCGAACTGGCTGAGGATCGACCAGGCCATGGTCCGCCAGGCGCGGGGCAGCGGCATGCTGCTGCACTTCAATGCACTGTTCGAAGGGCTGGCGATCAACCCGGCGGGCGACCGCCTGTGGCTGGCCGCCGAGCGCGAGCGTCGCGGCCTGCTTGCCGTACAGCGCCAGCAATCGGTATGGACCTGCGGGCGCAGTTGCGTGCTGCTCAGTGAAGCCGGCGTCGAGATGCAACCGCCGCAATTTCCGGAGGCCCGTCCGGTATCGCGGGACTTTGCCGACCTGGCTTGGTTCGAGGGCAAGCTGTTCACCCTCGAACGCAACGCCTACCGGATTTGCCGCCGCGATACTGAAACGGGTGAGGTCGAACGCTGCTGGTCATTCGCCGCCGATGCCCTGGTCGAGTCGCGGCGCTACACGCAGCCCTACGGCCTGGCCGAAGCGCTGGTGATCGACAAGCGCGGTGCCTGGATCGGTATCGACAACAATGATCGTCCGCGTGTGGATGGCGAGGCGCGGCCGATCGTCTGGCGCTTCGACGCGCCGGCCGGCGGCTGGAGCGCCAACCCATGAGCCAGCCACCGGGCAAGCGCGCGGGCAGGGTGCTGATGATCGTCGCCTGGGCGGCCGCGATGTTCCTGGCCACGCGCTTTTTCGGCCAATGGGAGGAGCGCCAGCAGAACCCCAACGCCGTGGTGCAAAGCGAGCAGGGCGACGGCTTCATTGAAGTGCGCCTGCTGAGCAATGGCCAGGGTCATTTCGTCGCCGACGGCGCGATCAACGGCCGGGTGGTGCATTTCATGCTCGACACTGGCGCCACCGACGTGGCAATCCCCGAGGCGTTGGCCCGCGATCTGGATCTGGATCGAGGCCCGCCGGTGCAGTTGAGCACGGCCAACGGTCGCACCGAAGGTTACCGCACCCGGCTCAACAGCTTGCAGCTGGGCGACATCCACCTGCGCGACGTGCGTGCGCTGGTGGTGCCCGGCCTGGATGGCCAGGCCGTGCTGCTGGGCATGAGTGCCCTGAAACAACTTGAATTCACCCAGCGCGGCGGCACCATGCTGCTGCGCCAGAACCTGAAATGACGAGGCTCGCATGAGCGACTTACTGGACAGTCTCGAAGGCGTCGAACGCCGTTCCCTGGCGGACTTCACCGAACAGGCCTACCTCAACTACTCCATGTACGTGATCATGGACCGCGCCCTGCCGCATATCGGCGACGGCCTCAAGCCGGTCCAGCGCCGCATCGTCTATGCCATGAGCGAATTGGGCCTCGACGCCGATTCCAAGCACAAGAAGTCGGCGCGTACCGTCGGCGACGTGCTCGGTAAATTCCACCCCCACGGCGACTCGGCGTGCTACGAGGCCATGGTGCTGATGGCCCAGCCGTTCAGCTACCGCTACACCCTCATCGACGGCCAGGGCAACTGGGGTGCGCCGGACGATCCCAAGTCGTTCGCCGCCATGCGTTACACCGAGGCGCGCCTGTCGCGCTATTCCGAAGTGCTGCTCAGTGAAGTAGGCCAGGGCACGGTCGACTGGGTACCCAACTTCGACGGTACCCTGCAGGAGCCTGCGGTACTGCCGGCGCGGCTCCCCAACATCCTGCTCAACGGCACCACCGGTATCGCCGTGGGCATGGCCACCGACGTACCGCCGCACAACCTGCGCGAAGTGGCCAGCGCCTGCGTGCGCCTGCTCGACGAGCCCAAGGCCACCATCGAGCAGCTGTGCGAGCACATCCAGGGCCCGGACTACCCGACCGAGGCCGAGATCGTCACCCCGCGCGCCGACATCCTCAAGCTCTACGAGACGGGTAAGGGCTCGATCCGCATGCGCGCCGTGTACCGCGTCGAGGACGGCGACATCATCGTCACCGCGCTGCCGCACCAGGTTTCCGGGGCCAAGGTGCTGGAGCAGATCGCCGCGCAGATGCAGGCCAAGAAGCTGCCGATGGTGGCTGACCTGCGCGACGAGTCGGACCACGAGAACCCTTGCCGCATCGTGATCATCCCGCGTTCCAACCGCGTGGATGCCGCCGAACTGATGCAGCACCTGTTCGCCACTACCGACCTGGAGAGCACCTACCGGGTCAACGTCAACATCATCGGCCTCGATGGCCGTCCGCAGTTGAAGAACCTGCGCGCGTTGCTGCTGGAGTGGCTGGAGTACCGGATCGGCACTGTCCGCCGCCGCCTGCAGCACCGCCTGGACAAGGTCGAGAAACGCCTGCACCTGTTGGACGGTTTGCTCACCGCGTTCCTCAACCTGGATGAAGTGATCCACATCATCCGCACCGAGGAACACCCCAAGCAGGCGCTGATCGCCCGCTTCGACCTCACCGAGATCCAGGCCGACTACATTCTCGAGACTCGCCTGCGTCAATTGGCTCGCCTGGAAGAGATGAAGATCCGTGGCGAGCAGGACGAATTGCTCAAGGAGCAGAAGCGCCTGGCCACCCTGCTGGGCAGCGATGCCAAGCTGCGCAAGCTGGTGCGCAGCGAACTGCTCGAAGACGCCGAAACCTATGGCGATGACCGTCGCTCGCCGATCGTCGAGCGTGCCGAGGCCAAGGCCCTGTCGGAAAACGAGCTGATGCCCACCGAGCCGGTCACCGTGGTGCTCTCGGAGAAGGGTTGGGTGCGTTGCGCCAAGGGCCACGACATCGACGCCACCGGGCTTTCGTACAAAGCGGGTGACGGCTTCAAGGCCGCGGCTGCTGGTCGTTCGAATCAATTCGCCGTACTCATCGACTCCACCGGCCGCAGCTACTCGCTGGCTGCCCACAGCCTGCCGTCGGCCCGTGGCCAGGGTGAGCCGCTGACCGGTCGCCTGACACCGCCGCCGGGCGCCACCTTCGAGTGCGTGCTGTTACCTGAGGATGAGGCCCTGTACGTGGTGGCCTCCGACGCCGGTTACGGCTTCGTGGTCAAGGGCGAGGACCTGCAGGCCAAGAACAAGGCCGGCAAGGGCCTGCTCAGCCTGCCCAACGGCGCCAAAGTCATGACCCCGCGCCCGGTGGCCAGCCGCGAGCAGGATTGGCTGGCGGCCGTCACCACCGAAGGTCGCCTGCTGGTGTTCAAGGTTGCCGACCTGCCGCAGCTGGGCAAGGGCAAGGGCAACAAGATCATCGGCGTGCCGGGCGACCGGGTGGCCAGTCGTGAAGAATTCGTCACTGACCTGGCAGTGATCAGCGAGGGCTCGACCCTTGTATTGCAAGCTGGCAAGCGTACCCTTTCCCTGAAGCCGGATGATCTCGAGCACTACAAGGGTGAGCGTGGTCGCCGCGGTAGCAAATTGCCACGTGGTTTCCAGCGCGTGGATAGCTTGATGGTGGAGACACCCGCCTGAGTGCATGGGCTGTCTGCTGCGGCGCTTTCGGCGCCGCTTCAGGCGGAAATGCTGGAGTCTGGCGGCCATTTCGCGGATGATAGTGCGCTTGTGGCGCCGGCGTGGCCGAGCGCCCGTATGAATCTACATGAGTATCACTGCGGTCCGTCTGGTGACGACCGCCTGGATGGGATGAATGAAATTTCTGCGCCTTCCATTTGCGCTGCTGATGACTGGCCTGCTGGGCCTGAGCGGGTGCAGCATGCACCAGCCGGTCGCCCTGTACCAGCTCGACAGCGGTGATCCCGCCCAGCCTTCCCAGGCGGCGGGCATGGCGGTGGTGCTTGGCCCCGTTTCGGTGGCCGACTACCTGCAACGCGAAACCTTCCTGCAGCGCCAGACCGATGGCAGCCTGACTGCAGCGACCGATGGCCGTTGGGCGGGCAGCCTTTCGTCGGATATCGATCAGTTGCTGGTTCGTCAGCTGGCCTGGCGCCTGGACAGCCAGCGCGTGGTGCTGGCCCCGGCGAGTACCGGGTTCACGCCGGATGTGCAGGTGCTGTTGTCGATCACCCGCCTGGATTCGGGCAAGAACCAGCCGGCCATTCTCGACGCCCAATGGCGCTTGCTGGACCGTCGTGGCCAGGTGCGTGACAACCGCATCGTGCACCTCGAGCAGCCCCACGCGGGCAGCGAGTCGGCGCAGGTGCAGGCTCAAGGGCAATTGCTGCAGAAGCTGGCCGAACAGCTCAGCGTCGCGGTCAAGCCGTTGGCCAACCAGCCGGCTATCGTCGAGGAGGCGCCGCGTAAGCAGGCGGCTCCGGTACAGGTGAAGAAAGAGCCGGAGAAACCTAAGATTCCGATGGCTTCGCCGATCCGCACCGATATGGAAGTGTTTCGGTTCTGATGTAGCCGACATGAAAAAGCCCGCAGCGATGCGGGCTTTTTTGTGGGGCCGATTTAGCGTTGCATATCTCTTGTAGGAGCGGCTTCAGCCGCGAACCAGGCGACGCGGTGCATGGCACCGGCTGTGCCGGTGATCGCGGCTGAAGCCGCTCCTACAGGTCCCGATAAGGTGTCAGGCGCGGCGTTCGTGCATCCGCGCCAGCTGGCGCTCCAGCATCGATGGGTATGGCTCCATCAGCCGCTCCACGCAGCATGCCCCCTCGGGGCTGGCGATCGGACGGATGCGCGCGCGCTGGCGGATCAGCGTGTCATCGCTGATCCGGCGCTCGACCAGCAGCAGGTTGCGGCTGTGCTGCGACAGGGCCAGGGCGTCCTGGGCCTGCTCGGTCATCAGCAGATCGACCTGATCCATGCCTTGCAGGTCGTCGGCCAGCACCAGGCCCAGCTGCAGTTGCAAGGTGATGCCGCTGTCGGCCACCTCGATCTGCAGGGCGTGGCCCAGGGCGCGCAGCAGCTCGCCGCAGCAGATGGCGTTGGTCAGGTAGTCCTCGCCGCTGTCGCGGCTGTGGAACAGCAGCAGGGTGCTGCCATCGTTCAAAGTGTGGACTTCCCCTTCGTACAGCGAGGCGGCTTGGTCCAGGCAGTCGCGGTAACGCTCCAGCAGCTCGGTCAGGCGCGTGCGTGGCAGGCGGCGCAGTTGCTCCTGGGAGCCCAGTTGCACGGCCAGCACCGCGCTGTATTGCGGCTCGTCAGACTCGATGGCAACAGGTTTGGCCGGGGCACTCTCTTCATCCATCAGGCCGGCGAAGGCGTCGTCGTCGTCATCGTGCTCGGCCACCTGCGCAACTGCTTTCGCCCGTGGGGCAGGCTTGGGGACGGGCGCGTCGTCGAAGTCGTCTTCCTCGTCTTCCACCTCCGGCTCTGGAGGCGGCGGCGGGGCGAGGCGGGCGTGCAGCTGGCGGGCCAGGTCGCCGATCTCGTCGTGGCGGTCGGTACCCGGCGTGTAGGGGTGCGGGTCACGCAGCCAGACGCGCAGTTGCAACAGCGGGGTGGAAATGAAACGGCCCAGGCGCAGGCTGAGGGTAAGCGCCAGCGCCAGCAGGATGGCGGCGAGGATGCCCATGCTTTGCAGGCTGATCAGCATGGGCTGCTGGAACTGGTTCATGTCCAGGCTGATGCGCAGCTGGCCGGCGGTCACGTCCTGGAAGGTGATCTTGGTCTGGTACAGGCCCTCGGCCTCGCCCAGCAGGCTGTTTTTCGGGCGCTGGCCGGCCTCGGCGAGGATGCGGTTGTCCACGCTGTAGATGGCCGCGTGCGCCACCAGCGGGTTCTTCACCAGGTTGCCCAGCAGCACGTTGAGGCTGAGGATGTCGTTGGACACCAGCAGCTCGGTCGCCGACGTGGCGGTCTGGGTGGTCAGGCTCTGTCCCACGGCGTCGGCCTGCTCATGCATGGCCTGCTTGAACTGCAGGCCCATGACGCAGGCATAGATCACCAGGGCCAGGGCCACCAGGAAGATGTTGTGGCTGGCAATGCGCAGGGCCAGGGGAATTCGGCGCTGGCTCAGGGCTCGGTAGATCATCAGGAAGAAATTGTCGGGTTTGACGGGCGTGGGCCGGTTCACAGAGCGCGGCTCTTTATGGCGAGAAAGTTGCTGCGCAGTATAGCGATACGCGTTTTGTCGGCAAAGTATCGTTGGTGCCCGATGGTCATGGAAAATCGGTAGAATGCGCATTTTTCATCGAAGTCGGAGCCCGGTCTTGCGCGAAATCGTCCTGATCAACATCACTGGTGAAGACCGTCCGGGTCTTACCGCGGCCATCACCGGCGTCCTGCTCCAGGGCGGTGTGAACATCCTCGACATCGGCCTGGCGGTGATGCACGGCACCCTGTCGTTCGGCATCCTGGTCGATATTCCCGACAACGAAGTGGCCACCGCGCTGCTGCAGAGCGTACAGTCCAAGGCCCACGAGCTGGACTTGCAGGCCCGTTACACGCCGATCTCCGAGGCGGACTACCAGCACTGGGCCGACAGCCAGGGCGAAGCGCGCCATATCGTCACCTTGCTCAGCCGTCGGGTCACTCCGCAGCAGTTGCAGCGGGTCAGCGCGATCATCAGCCAGTACGGCCTGACCATCGAACGCATCGAGCGCCTGTCCGCACGGGTGGCGCTGGACGCCCCGACCGGGAAGGGCAAGTCCGCGCTGGAGATTTCCGTGCGGGGCGAGGCCAGTGATGCCCAGGCCCTGCGCGCCGACTTCTTCGCCCTGTCCGAGGAACTGAACATCGACATCGCCTTCCAGCGCGATGACCTGTTCCGCCGCAACCGCCGCCTGGCGGTGTTCGACATGGACTCCACGCTGATCGAGGCCGAAGTGATCGACGAGTTGGCCAAGGCGGCGGGCGTTGGTGAGCAGGTGGCGGCGATCACCGAGCGCGCCATGCGTGGCGAGCTGGATTTCCGTGCCAGCTTCAAGGAGCGCATGGCGCTGCTCAAGGGCCTGGACGTGGGCGTGCTCGACCAGATCGGCGCCTCCCTGCGCCTGACCGAGGGTGCCGAGCACCTGTTCGCCGAGCTCAAGCGCCTGGGCTACAAGACTGCGATCCTCTCGGGCGGTTTCACCTACTTCGCCAAGCAGGTGCAGGCGCGTCTGGGCATCGACTATGTGTTCGCCAACGAGCTCGAAGTGGTCGACGGCAAGGTGACCGGCGTGGCCGTCGAGCCGATCGTCGACGCCCAGCGCAAGGCCGACCTGCTGCAGCAGCTGGCCAGTGAAGAGGGCCTGCAACTCGAGCAGACCATCGCCGTCGGTGATGGCGCCAATGACCTGCCGATGCTGTCGCTGGCCGGCTTGGGCGTGGCCTTCCGCGCCAAACCGCTGGTACGCCAGTCGGCCAAGCAGGCGATTTCCACCCTGGGCCTGGACGGCGTGCTGTATCTGCTCGGCGTGCGTGATCGCGAAGCGCGCGGTTGATCTTGAGCCCCGGGGCCGCGAAAGGAGGGCGAAGCCCTCCCAGCAATCCCAAGGCAAAAAAAGCCCTGCATGATTTGAATCATGCAGGGCTTTTTATTACCGAGTGGTCAGGCCTGGCTCGGCTGCGCCAGCAGCTCACCCATGCGTACCGGGGAACCAGCACCCAGGCTCTCGGCCCACTTCACCTGCTCGGGCCCGAACAGCACGATGGCAGTGGAGCCCAGCTTGAAGCGACCCAGCTCGGCACCCTTTTCCAGGTGGATCGGCGCGCGGCTGGCGTCGTCGTAGCGGAAGGTCTTCAGTTCGCGCTTCGGCGGGGTGACCAGGCCAGCCCAGACGGTTTCGATCGAGGCGACGATCATCGCGCCCACCAGTACCACGGCCATCGGGCCGCGTTCGGTGTCGAACAGGCAGACCACGCGCTCGTTGCGGGCGAACAGCTCCGGGACGTTTTCCGCAGTGGTCTGGTTGACCGAGAACAGCCGGCCGGGCACGTAGACCATCTCGCGCAGGGTGCCGGCCAGCGGCATGTGCACGCGGTGGTAGTCCTTGGGCGACAGGTAGATGGTGGCGAACTCGCCGCCCATGAACGGCGCGGCCAGGGCCGGATCGCCACCCAGCAGCTCCAGGGCGCTGTAGCCGTGGCCCTTGGCCTGGAAGATGCGGCCATGTTCGATCGGACCGAGCTGGCTGACGGCGCCATCGGCCGGGCAGAGGATCGCGCCAGGGGTCTCGTCCAGCGGGCGGGCGCCCGGCTTGAGGGCGCGGGTGAAGAATGCGTTGAAGTGCTCGTAGGCGCTGAGGTCTTCGACCAGCGCCTCGGACATGTTCACCTGGTAGCGCTTGGCGAACCAGGCGGTGAAGGCATTCTTGAACCAGCGCGCGCGGCACTCGGCGACGCAGCCGGCCAGGCGCGACAGCAGGTGGTGCGGCAGCAGGTACTGGCTGATGATGAACAAGCGGGATTTCATTGAGCGTCCTTAAACTTCGACGGGCGTGTCGGGGTGGTTGCCCCATTCGCCCCAGGAACCGGCATAACCCTTGACCCGTGGATAGCCGAGGGCCTTGGCCACGAGGTAGGTGAAGCCGGAGCGGTGGTGGGTCTGGCAGTGGGTGATCACTTCCTTGTCCGGGGTGATACCCAGGTTTTGCAGGACTTCGGCGATGTCCTTGCGGATACGCAGGTGATCGTTGAGGTCCATGCCGGCGGTCCATTCGAAGTTGATCGCGCCGGGGATGTGCCCGCCTTTGGCCGCCAGGACTTTCTCGCCACTGTATTCCAGCGGGCCGCGGGCGTCCCAGATGACCAGGTCGGCGGCGCCCAGGCGGCTTTGCAGGTACTCGCGGGTAGCGGTGGGTTCGGCATGCAGGTGCAGGCTCACCGGGCCGCCGGCGTTTTCAGGCACCTCGGTGGACAGTTTGTCTGCCGGCCAGGCCTGGATCCCACCATTGAGATAGTGGTAGCCCTTGTGACCAATCACGTCGAGCAGCCAGATGAAGCGCCCGGCCCAGCCGCCACCCTCGTCGTCGTAGACCACATAGACCGCGTCGTCGCGGTGGCCGAGTTCACCGAACAGTTTTTCCAGGTCGGCGCGGGCTGGCAGCAGCCCAGGCGCTGGCGGTTGGCCCAGCTGGGTGCGTTTCGGGTCGACGAAGCGGGCCCCGGGGATATGCCCGCTGCCATAGCGGTTGACGCTGGTCAGGTCGACCAGGATCAGCTGTGGCGAATCCAGGCGCGGCAGCAGGTCCGCAGGCTCGATCACCAGGGGCAAGCCGGAAAAATCAGTCATCCACGATCTCCAGGGTGGAAAGAGGGCGATTGTAGCGCAAGGTCGTTATGAATGGCGGGCACCAAAGGTGGCCAGGGCACGTTCCACACACTGCGCGGTCTTGCCGAAGGCCTGTACGCCAACATCGGCCAGCGGTTTGCCGCCCTGGTCGGCGACCATCAGCATCAAAGGCTGGCCGTTGACCGCCAGCGAGCGCAGCAGCAGGTGCTCGCCCTTGAAGAAGGCGCGCAGTGGCGCGGGCATCAGTGCGGCGAACTGCGCGTGGTTTTCGGGGGTCAGGCGCAGTTGCGTGGCTTGGCTAAGCAGGCGCTGAAGCAGTTTGCTCCCGGCCAGCGGAAGCACTTGAGCGGCAGCCTCCTTTGGCAGGCCGGCCAATTGCTGTACACGCAGGCATTCATTGGGCTTGTCCAGCATCAACAGCATCACCCGCTGCATGCCGCAGGCCAGCAGGGCTTCGCAGGCCTGGGTGGCGAGGTGCACGGCGTTGCTGAACGGGCTTGGTTGGGCCAGCAGTTCGGCACATAGCTTGCGCCAGCGTTCGAGATCCTGGTGCGCGGGTGGCGGTGGGGTGAGCATGTCCGGGTGCGGGCGACGCTGGTGCCAGGGCCATATCAGCGCCTCGGCCGGATGGAACAGGGCATGCTGGGCGTGATGACGGGCACTGGCCGCAGCCTGCTGGTGGACCTGCTGCTGGACGTCGTCAAGCGTGGTTTGCAGATAGAGCGCAGTGAGCAACTGCCAGCGCAGCAGGTGCGGGTTGTCCCAACCCACCTGGGCGGCCAGGGCCAGGCCGTTGGCCAGCAGCACGGTGTTCGGTGGCTGGTTGAACCAGCGGCGCAAGGCCGGTTCCTCGTCCAGGCGTTGCTGCTGGACCAGCGGATCCTGCTCGCGGGCGATGCTCAGCACCTGCGCCAACTGGTCGCGCTCGTCCATCAGCAGGCGGTAACCCTGGGTCACCCACTCGGGCAACCGCCAATGTTGGGCCATGGCCTGACACAGCGGCATGATGCGCACGCCGAACAGTTCCTGCTCGACCTCACCGGCGTTCTCCCCCTTGTGGATAACACGCAGCTCCCAGGTATCGAGCAGCTTGGGGTAGGCCAGGGCCAATGGCCACAGTGGCGAGAGGAACAGCAGGCTGCCCCAGTGGATTTCCTGCCACAGGCGTGCAAGGCGGCTGGCGAACAAACCGTTGGCCTGCTGGGTGGCGTGCTGGCTGATCAGCAGGAACTGGCGCAGCACCGGCGGGATCTCGTCGTCGGGCACGGCAGGCAGGCGGGCCAGCAGCTGGCTGGTGCGCGCCAGGCCCAGGCGATTGAGGGCGATTTCCAGGCTTTCGGCGGGTTCCGCCTGGCTGGCATTGGCCGGGTGGTTGGCTTCGCGCATCACGCAGAGCACCAGCGCGGGGCTGTCCTGCATCAGTTCGGCGATGTCGCGCAGGGAGCGGCGGTTGTCGTTGATGGCCTGCAGCACACGGTCGTGGCTGTCCTTCGGAATCGGCACGCGAATCCCGTCGAGCAGCTTTACCCAGGCCTCTAGACTCGACGGGACCTGACTTGGCACCTTGGTTTCAATTGGCATATTGACATCAGTCCGAACTGGCTTTTCGCATTGAGTGGCTATAGTCTGGCGCAGTTCTGCCGATAAGTAGAAGAAGAGTTTTCAAGCTCCCGCCCCTTACCCTGACCACGACAGCAAGTGCTTTCAACTTATGGCTAAAATTATCGGCATCATCGTCGTATTCGCGAGCGTGCTCGGCGGCTACGTGCTTTCCCACGGCAAGATCGCGGCACTGATCCAACCGTTCGAGGTGCTGATCATCGGCGGCGCGGCCTTCGGTGCGTTCCTCCAGGCCAACCCTGGTCACATGACCATGCATGTGATCAAGAAGTCGCTGAAGATGTTCGGCACCCGCTTCACCCACACCTTCTATCTCGAAGTGCTGGGCCTGGTGTACGAGATCCTCAACAAGAGCCGTCGTGAAGGCATGATGGCCATCGAGGGCGACATCGAGGACCCGGCGGCCAGCCCGATCTTCGCCAAGTATCCCGCAGTGATGGGCGATGAGCGCATGACCGCGTTCATCTGCGACTACCTGCGCATCATGTCCACCGGCAACATGGCGCCCCATGAGCTCGAAGGCCTGTTCGACATGGAGCTGCTGAGCATGAAGGAAGAGCTGGAGCACCCGTCCCACGCGGTGACCGGCATCGCTGACGGCATGCCTGGTTTCGGTATCGTCGCGGCGGTACTGGGTATCGTGGTGACCATGGCATCGCTGGGTGACGGCGACCAGAAGTCCATCGGCCTGCACGTGGGTGCGGCACTGGTCGGTACCTTCTTCGGTATTCTTGCCGCCTATGGCTTCTTCGGCCCTCTGGCCAACGCCCTGCGCCATGATGCCAAGGAAGAGCTGAACGTCTACGAGGCGATCAAGGCTTCGCTGGTGGCCTCGGCCTCCGGCATGCCGCCGTCGCTGGCGGTCGAGTTCGGTCGCAAGGTGCTGTACCCGGGCCACCGCCCGAGCTTCGCCGAGCTGGAACAAGCAGTACGCGGTCGCTAAGCCATGGAGAACAATCAGCCCATCATCGTCAAGCGCGTCAAGCGCTTTGGCGACGGCCACCATGGCGGTGCCTGGAAGATTGCCTTTGCCGACTTCGCCACGGCGATGATGGCGTTCTTCCTCGTGCTGTGGCTGCTGTCTACCGCCACGCCCGAGCAGAAGATCGCGATCGCCGGCTACTTCAAGGACCCGATCGGTTTCTCCGAGAGCGGCACACCGTACATCATCGACCTGGGTGGATCGCCGCAACTGGCGCCGGAAAAGACCATCAACCCGGAAACCAAGTCCGAACCTACGCCTGACACCAGCATCCAGCTGGACAAGGACCAGGTCGAGACCATGGCCGAGCAGGTCGAGCGCGAGCGCCTGGAACTGCTGCTGCAGGAGTTGCAGAACAAGGTCGAGGAAAACCCGCAGCTGCAGAAGTTCAAGGACCAGATCCTGTTCGAGATCACCCAGGACGGCCTGCGCATCCAGATCATGGACGCCGAGAACCGGCCGATGTTCGACCTGGGCAGCGCGCGCCTGCAGCCGTACTTCGAAGATATCCTGCTGGCCATGGCCGACACCATCAAGGCGGTGCCGAACAAGATCAGCATCAGCGGCCACACCGACGCCAAGCCGTATGCCGGCACTGGTGACTTCGGCAACTGGGAGCTGTCGGCCAACCGCGCCAACGCCGCGCGCCGCGCACTGGTTGCCGGTGGCTATCCGGATGGCCAGGTGGCCCGGGTGGTCGGCTATGCGTCGTCGTCGCTGTTCGACCGGGAGAATCCGTTCAATCCGGTCAACCGGCGGATCGACATCATCGTGCTGACCAAGAAGGCCCAGCGCAATATCGAGGGCGAGCAAGGCACGCCGGACGCGCCGCCTGCGGCGACACCACCTGCCAGTGGCACACCTGGTGCCGCAGCCCCCGCTGCGCCAGGTGCCGCGGGCGAAGCGGCGCAGGAGCCGATGCAGCCGCGTGAGCTGCGCCAGAAGCTGAACATCTTCGAGGATGGTGTGTTGAAGATGGACGAGGCCAAGGGCCAGTAACCGATAAGGGCCGCAATGCGGCCCCTGTAGGAGCGGCTTTAGCCGCGATCACCCGCGAAGCGGGTGCAGGCACCGCGTCGGCTGCATCGCGGCTGAAGCCGCTCCTACAGAGGGCCCTGTTCCCTACGCGACAGTGCAGCCAGGATTACCGCCCCTGCCGCTCAGAACCCCCGCCGGATCTTGGCCTTGAGATCGGCATGGAAGAAGTCGGCGTTGTCCCGATCGCTGAAGCCCCTTTGTCCCGTGGACGACGACATCCCCCGCCCGAACGTCAGTTCATCGTGATACGCCAATACAAACAGATCGATATGGCTGCGTTCGCGCATTACCGGCCATTTGCCCAATCGCTCCGGCGGGCTTCCCTCGCCGGTGTGGTAGAAGCTTATTCGCCGGTTGGAAATGGCCGCGGCCCCGAGTAGCCAGGCAGTCCACCAATCTTCACCGTTGCTGTCGGACACGAGGCCGATCCAGTGGGTGGCGTCGCTCATCTGCTGGCAAAAATTGCCATGCAGGTCGTCGAAGGTCTGCCCGTTGCAATCGAACAGTACCAGTTGGGTGGGGATGCCTTCGAGCAACATGCGCTCGTTGAGGATAAAGGCGTCCAGACGGTCGCCGTGGGGGTAGCTGATGAAGACCGGCATCAGTCCTGCTCTCCTTGTGGGAGGTAGGCGCAGTGCAGGTTGCGTGCTGATTTTGTCATTGTGTGACCTTCCTTGAGCCGTGCAGGGGCGTCGCGGGTTGGCGACGGATCCTGGGCTGAACAATCGGTGAAAGGTCGGGCAATCAACAAGGGATGACGAAAAAACGGGAGCCTTCCTACGGCTCCCGGTAAAACATCCTACAGAAAAGCCTTAATAGCTATCTTCTGGCAGGCTGGCGATGATCGAGCGATAGCTGTTCATGCGCTGCTGCGATACCTGGCCGCCTTCCAGTGCCTTGAGCAACGCACAGCCCGGTTCGCGGTCGTGCTTGCAGTCGCGGAAGCGGCAGTTGCCGATCAGCTCGCGGAACTCGATGAAGCCATCTTCCACGTCGTCACGGCTGACGTGGCCCAGGCCGAATTCGCGGATACCCGGCGAGTCGATCAGGTCGCCGCCGTTGGGGAAGTGGTACAGCCGCGCGGTAGTGGTGGTGTGGGTGCCTTGGCCCGACCATTCCGACAGGTCGCCGACACGGGTGCCAGCGTCGGGCAGCAGGCTGTTGACCAGCGACGACTTGCCCACGCCCGACTGGCCGACGAACACGCTGATATGGCCATCCAGCGTTTGTTGCAAGCGTTGCATGCCGTCGCCCTGATGCGCGGAGACTTCCAGCAACGGATAGCCGAGGTTGCGGTACACCTCCAGCATGGCGTTGAGGGTTTGTGCGTTCTCTTCGTTGATCAGGTCGGCCTTGTTCAGCAGCAGCAATGGACGAATGCCGGCGTGCTCGGCGGCCACCAGGTAGCGGTCGATCAGGTTGGGGTGCGGCTCGGGGGCCGGGGCGAAGACGATGACGATCAAGTCGACGTTGGCCGCCACCGGCTTGAGCTGGCCATGGTTGTTTGGTCGGCACAGTTCGGTGGTGCGTGGCATCTGCGCGACGATCACGCCGATGCCCTGGTTGCCGGCGCGCCACACCACGCGGTCTCCGGTGACCAGCGCCGGCAGGTTGGCGCGCAGGTGGCAGCGGAAGACCTGGCCGGCCGCTTCGCCGTCCTGGGCCTCGACCTCGACCTGCACACCGAAGTGGGCGATCACCAGGCCCAGTTGCTCCGGCCCCAGGTCACCACCCTCCAGCTCTTGCAGCACATGCTGCTCGCGTTTGGCGGCGCGGGCGGCGCGCTCGCCCTGGATCTTTTCGATGCGCCAGTTCTGGCGGCGGTTGAGCTGGCGTTTGGCCATGAAGGTTCCGTGTCGGCGAGGCAGAAAGAAAACGGCAGGCAGTTTAGCACGGCCCGCCCACGACCAACCTCGCGAGTGTCCTGCCTCGGAAATAAGCTGTTCACTTTTGGCGGCGTCTTGGGCGCCCGGCCGGCGTTGCCACTCCTCGCCATAGCCCTGCCATGACTCGTCGTGGCGCCTTGGCCGAACACCCAAGCCACTCGCCAAAAGAGAACGTATTTCCGAGGCAGGACACTAGGCTAATATGACGGCCTATCAGAGGAGCCTTTTCATGCAGAACCCACAGAACCTGATCTGGATCGATCTGGAAATGACCGGCCTGGATCCGGACAGCGACGTCATCATCGAGATGGCCACCATCGTCACCGACAGCGACCTGAACACCCTGGCCGAAGGCCCGGTGATCGCCATCCACCACAGCGACGAAGTGCTGGCGCGCATGGACGAATGGAACACCCGCACCCATGGCAACTCGGGCCTCACCCAGCGGGTGCGAGAGAGCAAGGTGAGCATGGCCGAGGCCGAGGCGCAGACCATCGCCTTCCTCGAGCAGTGGGTACCGAAGGGCAAGTCGCCGATCTGCGGCAACAGCATCTGCCAGGATCGCCGCTTCCTCTACCGTCACATGCGCGGGCTGGAAAACTACTTCCACTACCGCAACCTCGACGTCTCCACCCTCAAGGAGCTTGCGGCCCGCTGGGCGCCGGATGTACGTGACAGCTTCAAGAAGGGCAGCACCCACCTTGCGCTGGACGATATCCGTGAGTCCATTGCCGAGTTGCGTCACTACCGCGAGCATTTCATCAAGTTCTGAGCCTGCCGTGCGCCGGCGATCGTCGGCGCGCCCCCTTTTGGTGCCCCGCCTGACTGGTTAGACTGCGCGCCTTTCCCGCACGGACCTGCACCATGTTGCTGATGCTCTACCTCGTCGCCATCACCGCCGAAGCCATGACCGGCGCCCTGTCCGCCGGCCGCCGAGGCATGGACTGGTTCGGCGTGGTGCTGATCGCCTGTGTCACCGCGCTGGGTGGTGGCTCGGTGCGTGACGTACTGCTCGGGCACTATCCGCTGACCTGGGTGAAACACCCGGAGTACCTGGTGCTGACCAGTTTCGCGGCGTTGCTGACCATCTTCATCGCCCCGTTGATGCGCCACTTGCGCTCGCTGTTCCTGGTGCTCGATGCGCTGGGGTTGGTGGCTTTCACGTTGATCGGCTGCATGACCGCGCTGGAGATGGGGCAGGGGTTCCTGGTCGCTTCGATCAGCGGGGTGATCACCGGGGTGTTCGGCGGGATCCTGCGGGATATCTTCTGCAACGACATTCCGCTGGTGTTCCGGCGTGAGCTGTATGCCAGCGTGTCGTTCGCCGCGGCGTGGTTCTATCTGGGGTGCGTGTATTTCAAGGTGCCGGCGGAGCAGGCGATGTTGCTGACCTTGTTCGGTGGGTTCCTGGTGCGGCTACTGGCGATCAGGTTTCACTGGGAAATGCCCAAGTTCCACTACAACGATCAGCATTGATTCACGTTGGGGTCGTATGCTATCGGCCTATTGCTAAATCTGTAGGAGCCGGCTTGCCAGCGAAGCTGCCACCACATAACTAGCTCATATATCTTGATCTTGATCTTGATCTTGATCTTGCTTCTAAGTGCGCAATAGTTCAGGCACCGCCAAATGCGACTTCAGGAGGCCGAACGTAGGACTTGCGTAGCGGGGCGACGGGCATGGATGCCCGTCGAGCACTGATGGGCCATGGATGGCCCTTCAGTGCGTCCACGCGGGAGCAAGGCCGGAGTGAGGGGACCCCGGAGCGAAGCGCAGGGGCCGTATGAACGGAGCCAGCGGTTTTTGCCTTCTTTTGCCCGCGAGCAAAAGAAGGTCGCCGTAAAGGCGAAAAGGTGAGTCCGCGTCTCTATCGTCAATGGATATGCTCGCAGACTTCAGACCAATACTCTGGAAGTCAAAGTCAAAGTCAAAGTCAAAGTCAAAGTCAAAGCTAAGTAGGTCTCTACAGCTATATGTATATCCATTTGCTATAGCGACTCGAAGTCACCTTTCCGCCCTTACGGCGGGTCACTTTTTGTCAAACGCGACAAAAAGTAACCAAAAAACGCTGCGCTCCATTCATACGGCCCTCCGCTACGCTCCGGGTCCCTTCGCTCCGGCGCCTTCCAGGCCCGCGCGGCCTACGACTTGCTGCGCAAGTCTACATCTCGCGCCTTCGGCTACGCCGAAGGGTGCTGCGCACCTGGCCCTCCAGACGCCTGCGCTCAGCCTCCTGAAGTCGCGAAGTTACGGGCGGCGCCTGGACGGGCGTAGCTGTCGCTAGCTTGCTTGTTGGTTAATCATTCGATCGCAGAAGCAGAAGCAGAAGCAGAAGCAGAAGCAGAAGCAGAAGCAGAGCGAGATGGTCAGAGCGCGCCGTGTCGCGCCAGCGCCCACTCCACATGCTCACGCACCAGATCAGAAGGATCATCCCGCCGCGCATTCAGCGCCTCCAGCACCGGAATGGTTGACGGCGCATTGCCCAACCCCACCGCCAGGTTGCGCAGGAACCGCTCATACCCCGCCCGCCGCAACGGCGAACCTTCGGTGCGGGCGAGGAAGCGCGGCTCGTCCCACAGGAACAGCTCGGCCAGCTCGATGTTGTCCAGGCCACGCCGCGGCATGAAGTCATCCTCGGTCGTGGTCTTGGCAAAGCGGTTCCACGGGCAGACGATCTGGCAGTCGTCGCAACCGAACACCCGGTTGCCGATCAGCGGCCGCAGTTCGACCGGGATGGCATGGCGCAACTCGATGGTCAGGTACGAGATGCAGCGCCGCGCGTCGAGCTGGTAGGGCCCGACGAAGGCCTGGGTCGGGCAGATATCCAGGCACGCCTGGCAGCGCCCGCAATGATCGCTCCCCTGTATGCCATCGATCGGCAGCGGCAGGTCGACGAACAGTTCGGCGAGGAAGAAGTAGCTGCCGGCCTTGCGGTTGAGCAGCAAGGTGTTCTTGCCGATCCAGCCCAGGCCGGCCTCTTGCGCCAGGGCCTTCTCCAGCACCGGGGCACTGTCGACGAAGGCGCGGTAGCCGAACGGGCCGATGGCTTCCTGGATACGGTCGGCGAAGTGCTGCACGCGCTTGCGCACCAGCTTGTGGTAGTCGCGGCCCAGGGCGTAGCGCGAGATATAAGCCTTTTCCGGCTCCGCCAGGCGCTTGGCCATCTGCGTGTCGCCGGGCAGGTAGTCCATGCGCAGCGAGATCACCCGCAAGGTCCCGGGGATCAGCTCGGCCGGGCGCGAGCGCTTGTGGCCATGGTCGCCCATGTACTCCATTTCACCGTTGTAGCCCGCAGCGAGCCAACGCTGCAGGTGTTGTTCGTGCTCGCCAAGGTCGACCCCGGCGATGCCGACATGGGCAAAACCGAGTTCGAGGCCCCAATCCTTGATCGATTGGGCCAGTGTGGCGATGTCTGGAGTATTGGCAGGCATGGATGGATAAGGCATTACAGGCACAGGTGCGTATAATTCTGCCAGACATCGGAGCCTTTGACCCCATGCCTCAGACCAAACACCCCACAATGCCGCTCAGCAGCCTGACCTTGGCCAGGTTGCCGCCACGCGCCGCCGACGCCCACAAGAGCGATTTTGGCCATGTGCTGGTGGTGGGCGGTGACCTGGGCACCGGTGGCGCGGTGATGCTCAGCAGCGAGGCGGCGCTGCGTTGTGGTGCCGGCCTGGTCAGCGTGGCCACCCGCCCCGAACATGTCGGTGCCGGACTGGCCCGCCTGCCGGAAGTCATGTGGCTGGGCGTGACCTCGGCCAATGAATTGATGGGCCCGCTCGCAAGAGCCTCGGTCCTGGTGGTCGGCCCAGGCCTGGGACAAGCATCCTGGGGGCGCAGCCTGTTGTCGGCGGTGAGTCATGTGCACGTGCCGCAGGTCTGGGACGCCGATGCGCTCAACCTGCTGGCGGGTGCGCCACTGGCTTTGCCCAGCGGCAGCATCCTGACGCCGCATCCGGGTGAGGCGGCACGCCTGCTGGGCATATCCACCGAGGCCGTGCAGGCTGATCGGCCCGGGGCGGCGCGCAAGCTGGCGCGCCGCCATGCCAGCGTCTGCGTGCTCAAGGGCGCCGGCACGCTGGTGGCCGACCCTGCCGGACAACTGGCGCTGTGCGGGCGTGGGCATCCTGCCATGGCTGGAGCAGGCCTGGGCGATGTGCTGACCGGCGTCTTGGCGGCGTTGCTGGCCCAAGGGCTGGATGCGTGGCAGGCCGCATGCCTGGGGGTATGGCTGCACGCCTGTGCCGGCGAGCGCCTGGGAGTAAAAGGTAGAGGGCTGGCGGCCAGCGATCTGGTCCCGGTCATTAGAGCGTTATTGGAGGAGCATTCAGCGTGTCAGGTTTAACCCTGTTTCTGGCCGACGAGCCGGCCACCGTCGCGTTTGGCGCGAAGCTGGCTGAAGTGACCGGCGGTCATGGCGTGATCTTTCTCGAGGGCAATCTTGGCGCGGGCAAGACCACGCTTTCCCGTGGTCTGATTCGTGGCCTTGGTCACACCGGGCCGGTGAAAAGTCCGACCTTTACTGTCGTAGAACCCTATGAAATCGGCGACATTCGCGCCTTCCACTTCGACCTGTACCGCCTGGTCGACCCGGAAGAGCTCGAGTTCATGGGCATCCGTGACTATTTCGAGGGCGATCCGCTGTGCCTGTTCGAGTGGCCCGATAAAGGCGCGGGCGTTTTGCCAAAGCCCGACCTGACCATTACCATAAGCCCGCAAGCGGGCGGACGTTCGCTGAACCTGTCGCCGCAGGGGGCTCGCGGCGAATCCTGGTGTGCCGTTCTGGCCGAAGCATTCAAACAGTAAGTGGGGAAAGGTATGCGCATACGCGCACTGGTCGCCGTCGTTGGGCTGCTGCTGACCGCGGTGGCCGTCGACGCGCTGGCCGTCACTCAAGTCAAGAGCATGCGCCTGTGGCGCGCTCCGGACAACACGCGGCTGGTCTTCGACCTGTCCGGGCCTGTGCAGCACAGCGTCTTCACCCTGACCGCACCCGATCGCCTGGTGATCGACATCAATGGCGCCACATTGGGCGCGCCGCTGAACGTTTCCACTTCGAACACGCCGATCACCAGCGTGCGTTCGGCCCAGCGCACACCTACCGACCTGCGCGTGGTGGTCGACCTGAAAAAGGCCGTTTCACCGAAAAGCTTCGTCCTGGCACCCAACGCCCAGTACGGCAACCGCCTGGTGGTCGACCTGTACGACCAGGAAGCCGACGCCATCGCCGCCAGTAACCCTACGCCGCCGCCCGCGCCGCAGCCGCCGGCTACCACGCCCGCGGTGCCGGTGACGCCGGCGCAGCCGGCCATCAAGCTGCCGCCGGCCCCCGCTGGCAAGCGTGACATCGTCGTCGCCATCGACGCCGGCCACGGTGGTGAAGACCCGGGTGCCTCGGGCTCGCGTGGCCAGCACGAGAAAGACATCGTGCTGGAAATCGCCCGGGAGCTGCAGCGCCAGATCAACACCGAGAAGGGCTACCGCGCCGAGCTGACCCGCACCGGCGACTACTTCATCCCACTGCGCAAGCGCACCGAGATCGCTCGCAAGAAGGGCGCCGACCTGTTCGTCTCGATCCATGCCGACGCCGCGCCGTCCACGGCCGCTTTCGGTGCCTCGGTATTCGCTCTGTCCGATCGTGGCGCGACCTCCGAAACCGCGCGCTGGTTGGCCGACACGGAAAACCGTTCCGACCTGATCGGCGGTGCCGGCAACGTCAGCCTCGACGACAAGGACCGCATGCTTGCCGGCGTGCTGCTCGACCTGTCGATGACTGCCACCCTCAGCTCCAGCCTCAATGTCGGGCAGAAAGTGCTGGGCAACATGGGCCGGGTGACGCCGCTGCACAAGCAGCGGGTGGAGCAGGCCGGATTCATGGTGCTGAAGTCGCCTGACATTCCGTCGATCCTCGTTGAAACCGGATTCATCTCCAACGCCAACGAAGCTTCCAAGCTGGCAACCAAGAGCCACCAGCAGGCGTTGGCGCGTTCGATTCACACCGGTGTGCGCCAGTTCTTCCAGCAGAACCCGCCACCAGGCACCTACATTGCCTGGCTGCGCGACAGTGGCAAGATCGCCCAGGGGCCGCGTGATCACACCGTGCGCCCGGGCGAGACGCTGGCGATGATCGCCGTGCGCTACCAGGTCAGCGTCACGGCCCTGCGCAGCAGCAACAACCTGAAGACTGACGAGCTGAAGGTCGGCCAGCACCTCGACATCCCGGCCACCACCCTGGCGTCCCAGCAATGAGCGGCGGTTCGCGTATCCAGCTGCTCAGCCCGCGGCTGGCCAACCAGATCGCCGCCGGCGAGGTGGTCGAGCGCCCGGCTTCGGTGGCCAAGGAGCTGCTGGAAAACAGCCTGGACTCCGGCGCCCGGCGTATCGAGGTCGAAGTCGAGCAGGGCGGTGTGAAGCTGCTGCGCGTGCGTGACAACGGCGGCGGTATCGCGCCGGACGACCTGCCGCTGGCACTGGCGCGCCACGCCACCAGCAAGATCCGCGAGCTGGAAGACCTCGAAGGCGTGCTCAGCCTGGGCTTTCGTGGTGAAGCCCTGGCCTCGATCAGCTCGGTGGCACGGCTCACCCTGACTTCGCGCACCGCCGACGCCAGCGAAGCCTGGCAGGTGGAAACCGAAGGCCGTGACATGACCCCACGCGTGCAGCCAGCCGCGCACCCGGTCGGCACCTCTGTCGAAGTGCGCGACCTGTTCTTCAACACGCCGGCCCGGCGCAAGTTCCTCAAGGCCGAGAAGACCGAATTCGATCACCTGCAGGAAGTGATCCGGCGCCTGGCGCTGGCGCGCTTCGACGTGGGCTTCCACCTGCGCCATAACGGCAAGACCATCTTCAGCCTGCACGAAGCTACCGACGAGATGGCTCGCGCCCGGCGCGTTGGGACCATCTGCGGGCCGGGCTTCCTCGAGCAGGCGCTGCCGATCGATGTCGAGCGCAATGGCCTGCGCCTGTGGGGCTGGGTTGGCCTGCCGACCTTCTCGCGCAGCCAGGCCGACCTGCAGTACTTCTTCGTCAACGGCCGCGCCGTGCGCGACAAGCTGGTGGCCCACGCGGTGCGCCAGGCATACCGCGACGTGCTGTTCAACGGCCGGCACCCGACCTTCGTGCTGTTCCTCGAATGCGACCCGACCGGCGTCGATGTCAACGTGCACCCGACCAAGCACGAAGTGCGCTTCCGCGAAGGGCGGATGGTCCATGACTTCCTCTATGGCACCTTGCACCGCGCCTTGGCCGACGTGCGCCCGGAAGACCAGCTGGCGGCGCCTGCCGCTGCCAGCGAGATCGTCCGCCCCAGCGGGCAGCAGGTTGGCGAGTTCGGTCCACAGGGTGAAATGCGCCTGGCTTCGCCTGTGCTCGAGCAGGCGCAGGCCGAGCCGCGCCCGTCGTTCGCTGCGGGCAGTGGCGCTGGATCGGGTTACCAGTATCAATACACGCCGCGTCCATCGCAGGCGCTGCCGGTCGCCGAGACCCAGGCGGTGTACCGCGAGTTCTACGCGCCGCTGGACGGCGCCGCGCCTGCTTCCTTGCCAGAGAGCCAAGGCGATATTCCGCCGCTGGGCTACGCCCTGGCCCAGCTCAAGGGCATCTACATCCTCGCCGAGAACGCCGTCGGCCTGGTGCTGGTGGACATGCATGCCGCTCACGAACGGATCATGTACGAGCGCCTCAAGGTGGCCATGGCCAGCGAGGGGCTGAGCGGCCAACCACTGCTGGTGCCTGAGTCATTGGCGCTGAGCCAGCGCGAGGCGGACTGCGCCGAGGAGCACGCCCAGTGGTTCCAGCGCCTGGGCTTCGAACTGCAGCGCCTGGGCCCGGAAACCGTGGCGATTCGCCAGATTCCGGCACTGCTCAAGCAAGCCGAGGCCAACCGCCTGGTGCAGGACGTGCTGGCCGACCTCATGGAGTACGGCACCAGCGACCGCATCCAGGCGCACCTGAACGAACTACTCGGGACCATGGCCTGCCACGGCGCCGTGCGCGCCAACCGGCGCCTGGCCATCCCGGAAATGAACGCGCTGCTGCGCGACATGGAAAACACCGAGCGCAGCGGCCAATGCAACCACGGCCGGCCGACCTGGACCCAGATGGGCCTGGACGACTTGGACAAGCTGTTCCTGCGGGGGCGATGAAATGAGTGGCAAACCCCCGGCGATATTTCTCATGGGGCCGACCGCGGCCGGCAAGACCGACCTGGCCATCGAATTGACCAAGGTGTTGCCGTGCGAACTGATCAGCGTCGATTCGGCGCTGGTCTATCGCGGCATGGACATCGGCACCGCCAAGCCCTCGAAAGAGATCCTGGCCGCCTACCCGCATCGGCTGATCGACATCCTCGATCCGGTCGAGAGCTATTCGGCCAAGCAGTTCTGCACCGACGCCCTCGAAGCCATGGCCGAGATCACCGCGCGCGGCAAGATCCCGCTGCTGGTGGGCGGCACCATGCTTTATTACAAGGCATTGGTCGATGGCCTGGCTGACATGCCGCCGGCCGACGCCGCAGTGCGCGCCGAACTCGAGGCGCAGGCAAGTATGCTGGGCTTGGCCGAACTGCATAGGCAGCTGGCTGAAGTTGACCCGGAATCGGCTGCGCGTATCCACCCGAATGACCCGCAGCGCCTGATTCGCGCGCTTGAGGTATACCGGGTGAGTGGCGAGAGCATGACCGCCCACCGCCAGCGTCAATTCGCGGAAAGTCGCGGCGCAGACGCAGGCGCGAGCGGGCATTTGCCCTATACTGTCGCGAGTTTGGCGATTGCTCCTACAGATCGTCACATTTTGCATCAGCGAATTGCGCTACGATTTTCGCAGATGCTGGAACAGGGCTTCGTCGACGAGGTCCGATCGCTGCGAGCCAGAAGTGACTTGCACGCGGGGCTGCCGTCTATACGAGCAGTGGGTTACCGACAGGTCTGGGACTATCTCGACGGTCAGTTGACTGAGAATGAGATGCAAGAACGCGGTATCATTGCCACCCGCCAGCTGGCCAAGCGGCAGTTCACCTGGTTGCGCGGCTGGGATGGCGTGCACTGGCTGGATAGCCTGGCCTGCGACAATCTGTCCCGCACCTTGAAATACCTTGGGGCCGTCTCCATATTGAGCTGAGTCCCTGCTTATAGCCGTCTATTCTTACGAAAGGCGGCATGAATCATCGAATTTCTTGTTTTTCTACTATTGATCCTTACAGGAGTGCGGCATATGTCAAAAGGGCATTCGCTACAAGACCCTTACTTGAACACCTTGAGAAAAGAAAAAGTCCCGGTTTCGATCTATCTGGTCAACGGGATCAAGCTGCAGGGTCAGATTGAATCTTTCGACCAGTTCGTCGTGCTGCTGAAGAACACCGTCAGCCAGATGGTCTACAAGCACGCCATTTCGACCGTCGTACCTGCCCGTCCGGTTCGTCTGCCAAGCCCGTCCGATGCCGAGCACGGCGACAGCGAGCCAGGCAACGCTTGAAAAAAGTAGGAGCCTGCATTGTTCTTTGAGCGCCACGGTGGTGGTGAGCGAGCGCTGCTCGTTCACTTGGAAGGTCAGAACCCTGAGGCGCGCGAAGACCCGCAGGAGTTTCAGGAGCTGGCGCTGTCGGCCGGCGCCGATATCGTTTCGCTGGTAACAGTGGCGCGGCATCAGCCCACCGCCAAGTTTCTGATCGGCAGCGGCAAGGTCGAGGAGTTGCGCGACCTGGTCAAGTCCGCCGAAGCCGACCTGGTGATTTTCAATCACACCCTCACGCCCAGCCAGGAACGCAACCTCGAACGCGTCTTCGAGTGTCGCGTGCTGGACCGCACCGGGCTGATTCTCGACATCTTCGCCCAGCGGGCGCGCACTCACGAAGGCAAGCTGCAGGTCGAACTGGCCCAGCTCGAGCACATGAGCACGCGGCTGGTGCGCGGCTGGACCCACCTTGAACGCCAGAAGGGTGGTATCGGCCTGCGCGGCCCGGGTGAAACCCAGCTCGAAACCGACCGCCGCCTGCTGCGGGTGCGCCTGCGCCAGATCAAGGCACGCCTTGAGAAGGTACGCAGCCAGCGTGAACAGGCCCGTCGCGGGCGCAAGCGCGCGGACATCCCGTCGGTGTCGCTGGTGGGCTACACCAACGCCGGCAAATCGACCCTGTTCAATGCCCTGACCCAGTCCGAGGTCTATGCCGCGGACCAGTTGTTCGCCACCCTCGACCCCACCCTGCGCCGGCTTGAGCTGGCCGACCTGGGGCCGATCGTGCTGGCCGACACCGTGGGCTTCATCCGCCACCTGCCGCACAAGCTGGTCGAGGCATTTCGGGCTACGCTCGAAGAGTCGAGCAACTCCGACCTGCTGCTGCATGTGATCGATGCCCATGAGCCTGATCGTATGGAGCAGATCGAGCAGGTACTGGCGGTGCTGGGCGAGATCGGGGCCGAGAGCTTGCCGATCCTCGAGGTCTATAACAAACTCGACCTGCTTGAAGATGTCGAGCCGCAGATCCAGCGCGATGCCGATGGCAAGCCGCAGCGAGTCTGGGTATCGGCACGTGATGGACGTGGCCTGGAGTTGGTTGGCCAGGCGATTGCCGAGTTGCTGGGGGACGACCTGTATGTCGGAACCCTGTGCCTGGAGCAACGATTTGCCCGCCTGCGCGCGCAATTCTTTGCCTTGGGCGCTGTGCAGAGTGAAGAGCATGATGAAGAAGGGCGCAGCCTGCTGAGCGTGCGACTGCCCAGGATCGAGTTGAATCGCCTGGTCAGCCGCGAAGGCATGGAGCCGCAAGTGTTTGTCGAGCAACACACTTTGCAATAAATGCCCGTCGAGGTCGGCGGGCAGCGGTGACAGGCATTCTGTAGCATTGGACGGCGCGCCGTGGGCGCGTCTTTGCTTTATCAGATGGAGAGCGCTATGGCTTGGAACGAGCCGGGTGGCAACTCGAACAATCAGGATCCCTGGGGCGGTCGCCGTAATGGCGGCGGCGGTGGTGGCGACAAGAAAGGTCCACCGGATCTCGACGAGGCCTTCCGCAAGCTGCAGGACAGCCTGAACGGCATGTTCGGCAGTGGCAAGAAACGCAGCGGCGGTGACCGCAATATCGGCAAGGGTGGCGGCTTCGGCCTGCTGGGCGTTGGCCTGGCGGTGCTGGCGGCGATCTGGCTGTACAGCGCCGTGTACGTGGTGGACGAGCAGGAGCAGGCCGTGGTGCTGCGCTTCGGCAAGTACTACGAGACCGTCGGCCCCGGCCTGAATATCTATTTCCCGCCGATCGACCGCAAGTACATGGAAAACGTGACCCGCGAGCGGGCCTACACCAAGCAGGGGCAGATGCTCACCGAGGACGAGAACATCGTCGAGGTGCCGCTGACCGTGCAATACCGCATCAGCAATCTGCAGGACTTCGTGCTCAACGTCGACCAGCCGGAAGTCAGTCTGCAGCATGCCACCGACAGCGCCCTGCGCCACGTGGTGGGCTCCACTTCGATGGACCAGGTGCTGACCGAAGGTCGCGAGCAGATGGCCGTGGACATCCGCGAGCGTCTGCAGCGCTTCCTCGACACGTACCGCACCGGTATCACCGTCACCCAGGTCAACGTACAGAGCGCGGCAGCCCCGCGTGAAGTGCAGGAAGCCTTCGACGACGTGATCCGCGCCCGTGAAGACGAGCAGCGTGCCCGCAACCAGGCCGAATCCTACGCCAATGGCGTGGTGCCCGAGGCCCGTGGTCAGGCCCAGCGCATCATCGAGGACGCCAACGGCTACCGCGACGAAGTCATCGCCCGTGCCAAGGGTGAGGCTGACCGCTTCACCAAACTGGTCGCCGAATACCGCAAGGCACCCGAGGTCACTCGCCAGCGCCTCTACCTGGAAACCATGCAGGAGGTCTACAGCAACTCCAGCAAGGTCCTGGTAACCGCCAAGGACGGGCAGAACAATCTGCTCTACTTGCCACTGGACAAGATGGTCGAAGGCAGCCGCAGCAGTGCAGCGCCGGTCAGCAGTGTATCGCCGTCGGTCAACGACGCCGCCGCGCGTAGCGCGCAAGACCTGCAACAACAACCGCCGCTGCGTTCCAGGGAGAGCCGCTGATGAGCAATAAATCGCTGTTCGCCCTGATCGGCGCCGTGGTACTTGGGGTTGTCGCCTGGAACTGCTTCTATATCGTCTCGCAAACCGAACGCGCGGTATTGCTGCAGTTCGGTCGCGTGGTCAAGGCTGACGTCCAACCTGGCCTGCACGTGAAGGTCCCGTACGTGAACCAGGTGCGCAAGTTCGACGCCCGCCTGATGACCCTCGATGCCCCGACCCAGCGTTTCCTGACGCTGGAGAAGAAAGCAGTGATGGTCGACGCCTACGCCAAGTGGCGGGTCAAGGACGCCGAGCGCTTCTATACCGCCACCTCGGGCATGAAGCAGATCGCTGACGAGCGTCTGTCGCGTCGTCTGGAAAGCGGCCTGCGTGACCAGTTCGGTAAGCGCACCCTGCACGAAGTGGTTTCCGGTGAGCGTGACGCGCTGATGAGCGACATCACTGCTTCGCTGAACCGCATGGCCAGCAAGGAGCTGGGTATCGAAGTGGTCGACGTTCGCGTCAAGGCCATCGACCTGCCCAAGGAAGTCAACCGCAGCGTGTTCGACCGTATGAGCACCGAGCGTGAACGTGAGGCCCGCGAGCACCGCGCCAAGGGTAACGAGCTGGCCGAAGGTATTCGTGCCGACGCTGATCGTCAGCGCCGTGTGCTGCTGGCCGAGGCATATCGTGAGGCGGAAGAGACCCGCGGTGATGGCGATGCCCAGTCGGCTGCCATCTATGCTAAAGCCTATACGCAGGACGCTGATTTCTACGCGTTCTACCGTAGCCTGCAGGCGTACCGCGAAAGCTTCTCCAGCAAGAGCGACGTGCTGGTCCTGGATGCGAAGAACGAGTTCTTCCGCTACCTGGACAAGAGCAAGCCCTGACGCGATGAGTGCCCCCGCCCGGCTGCTAAAATGCCAGGCGGGGTGCATCCCGAGCGAAAAGGGGTGTATGATGAGTCAGCCGGGAAATTCCCGGCTTTTTTGCGTCTGTAAGGTTCATTGGCCCGAGAGCGGCCCCGGCGCAAGGTATTCGAGGATGTTGGTAACGGTGGCTGCGCTGGGCTCGGTCCTGCCCGCTGCTGTCCGCCAGGATCCGTTTCACTCAAGGCTCGCCGCCAGGCAGGCCGCCCGGACCAAAGGGGAAATGGCGTAATGGCAACGGTAGACCGCTGGCTTTTGCCAGATGGCATCGAGGAAGTACTGCCACCTGAGGCTGCGCGCATCGAGATCGCGCGTCGGCAGGTGTTGGACCTGTTCCAGAGCTGGGGATACGAGCTGGTTGTCACACCCCATATCGAGTACCTGGAGTCGCTGCTCACCGGCGCCGGCCAGGACCTGGACCAGCGCACCTTCAAGGTCGTCGACCCACAATCCGGGCGTCTGATGGGCTTCCGTGCCGACTTCACCCCGCAGGTGGCGCGCATCGATGCCCACACCCTGCGCCGTGAAGGCCCTAGCCGCCTGTGCTATGCCGGTAGCGTGCTGCACGCGCAACCGCGTGCCCTGTCCACCTCGCGCAGCCCGATCCAACTGGGCGCCGAGCTGTACGGCGATGCCAGCCCCACCAGCGATGTCGAAGTCATCAGCCTGATGCTCGCCACGCTGCAACTGACCGATGTGCCGGATGTGCACATGGACCTCGGCCATGTCGGTATCTACCGCGGCCTGGCCCGTGCCGCTGGCCTGTCCGGTGCGGTTGAGCAACAGTTGTTCGACGCCCTGCAGCGCAAGGCGGTCGACGAAGTGCAGGCACTGACCGCCGACCTGCCGAAAGACCTGGGCAACATGCTGCGTGCGCTGTGCGAGCTGTGCGGTGGCCGTGAAGTGCTGGCCGAGGCCCGCGTGCGCCTGGGCCGTGCCCCGGCCAGCGTGCTGGCGGCGCTGGACGACCTGCTGGCGATCGCCGATCGCCTGGCGTCGCGCTACCCGGACCTGCCACTGTACTTCGACCTCGGCGAGCTGCGCGGCTACCACTATCACACCGGCGTGGTGTTCGCCGTGTTCGTGCCGGGCGAGGGGCAATCGATCGCCCAGGGTGGCCGCTACGACGACATCGGCGCTGATTTTGGCCGGGCGCGCCCGGCCACCGGTTTCTCCACGGATTTGAAGACCCTGGTCACACTGGGGCGAGCGGAGGTCGTATTGCCTGCTGGCGGCATCTGGATGCCCGACAGCAGCGATGCGGCCCTCTGGCAGCAGGTCTGCCAGTTGCGCAACGAGGGCCAGCGTGTGGTCCAGGCCCTGCCTGGCCAACCGCTGAGTGCTGCTCTCGAGGCGGATTGTGATCGGCAATTGATTCAGCAAGACGGGCGCTGGCAGGTTCTGCCGCTGACCCATTGAGATTCTTCGCCGGCAGTGGGCCGGCAACCAAGTTTGCGTGAATGAGGACAAGTGTTATGGGTAAGAATGTCGTCGTCCTGGGCACCCAGTGGGGTGATGAGGGCAAAGGCAAGATCGTCGATCTGCTGACCGAACATGCTGCCGCCGTAGTGCGCTACCAGGGTGGCCACAACGCGGGCCACACCCTGGTGATCAACGGTGAGAAGACCGTTCTGCACCTGATTCCCTCGGGCATCCTGCGTGAAGGCGTGCAGTGCCTGATCGGCAATGGTGTGGTCGTTGCGCCGGACGCCTTGATGCGTGAAATCACCAAGCTGGAAGAGAAGGGCGTGCCGGTGCGCGAGCGCCTGCGCATCAGCCCGGCTGCCCCGCTGATCCTGTCGTACCACGTGGCCCTCGACCAGGCCCGTGAGAAAGCCCGTGGCGAAGCCAAGATCGGCACCACCGGCCGCGGCATCGGCCCAGCCTACGAAGACAAGGTTGCGCGTCGCGGCCTGCGCGTCGGCGACCTGTTCCACCGCGAGCGTTTCGCCGCCAAGCTCGGTGAGCTGCTGGACTACCACAACTTCCAGCTGGTGAACTACTACAAAGAGCCGGCCATCGACTTCCAGCAAACCCTGGACGAGTGCATGGCCTATGCCGAGCAGCTCAAGCCGATGATGCTCGACGTCACCGCCGAACTGCACAACCTGCGCCGCGCCGGCAAGGACATCATGTTCGAAGGTGCCCAGGGCTCGCTGCTGGACATCGACCACGGTACCTACCCGTACGTCACCAGCTCGAACACCACCGCTGGCGGCATTTCCACCGGTTCCGGCGTTGGCCCGATGTACCTCGACTACATCCTGGGTATCACCAAGGCCTACACCACTCGCGTCGGTTCCGGTCCGTTCCCGACCGAACTGTTCGACGAGACCGGCGCCACCCTGGCCAAGCGCGGCCACGAGTTCGGTTCGACCACCGGCCGTGCCCGCCGTTGCGGCTGGTTCGACGCCGTGATCCTGCGTCGCGCCATCGACGTCAACAGCATCTCGGGTATCTGCCTGACCAAGCTGGACGTACTGGACGGCCTGGAAACCATCAACATCTGCGTGGGCTACAAGAACGAGAACGGCGCCGTTATCGACGCGCCTTCCGATGCCGACAGCTACATCGGCCTGGAGCCGGTATACGAGCAGATGCCAGGCTGGAGCGAATCGACCCTGGGCGTGAAAACCCTGGAAGAGCTGCCAGAAGCCGCGCGCGCTTACATCAAGCGCATCGAGGAACTGGTTGGCGCGCCGATCGACATCATCTCGACCGGCCCGGACCGCAACGAGACCATCGTGCTGCGTCATCCGTTCGCCTGATCGGCCGCTTCGGTAGCTGATTGAACGCCGCGCTCCCGCAAGGGGCGCGGCGTTTTTCTTTTCTGTGCCATACCTGTATCGGTCCTTTCGCGGGCAAGCCCGCTCCCACAGAGGCAGCGCTAAACCTGTGGGAGCGGGCTTGCCCGCGGAAGGGTCGGTATTGACGCCACTGATCCTGGCATTTTTACCTGCTGCCTTCGGCACAACCCTTGCTGTAAGAAATTTCTGAAGATGCCATCAAAGCAATGGCGCCAGAAACACGAGGGTTACAACGTGTCTGCCATCCTTTCACTGTT
The DNA here is from genome assembly GCF_018417595.1 of Pseudomonas entomophila. NCBI lineage: Bacteria > Pseudomonadati > Pseudomonadota > Gammaproteobacteria > Pseudomonadales > Pseudomonadaceae > Pseudomonas > Pseudomonas entomophila. The sequence continues at coordinate 5,302,242 of NZ_CP070982.1, read as the reverse complement.
ACGAAGCCGCCTCTTGCGGCCTGTGTTTGTTGCGCTTGGTATCGCTCTTCTGGTGCAGGTGCTGGTTGCCGTTGCACTGACGCGGAGCACGGTGACGGCCCTGGAGGCCGATCTGGGGGAGCGGCTGGGCAATGACAGTCGCAAACTGGCCACGGAGCTTGAGCAAGCCGGGCAAGATGTGCGCACCGGGCTCGACAGCCTGTCGGCCAGCACCCGTCAGCGTTTGAGCGCCGGTCTTTCCGAGCGGTTGCAGAGCGAGCAGCAGCAACTGCGCGCGACCCTGGAGAAGAACCTGAAGGATTCGGCCAACGACATGGCCGAGTTGCTCGCCTCCGTGGCGCCGCGTGCCATCTGGGACAACGATGTGCCGACGCTCTCGGACTTCGCCCGGCGCGCCCAGCGCAACCCCAACGTACTGTTCGTGATCTACGACGATGCGCAGGGCCAGCACCTGACCCGCTACCTCAACCGGCAGAACCCGATCAACCAGGCACTGATGGACAAGGGCCAGGGCGAGCGGGCGCTGGACAAGGTGCTGGACGCGGCGCGCAAGGACCCTTCGGTGTACTTCGTCGAAGCCTCGATCAGCCCCAACGGTGCCGAGATCGGCAAGGTGCTGATGGGTGTTTCCACGGCCGGTGTCGACCAGGAACTGAAGGCCCTCGACCAGCGTTTCGCGGCACTGATCGCCAGTGGTGAACAGCTGGTCGGCGACAGCCTGGTGGCCGCCGCCGCCGACAGCGGCAAAGCGTTGCGGGCACGCCTGGAAACCGCGCAGAACAGCGCCACGGCCATGCAGGCCAACACCGCGCAGACCGTGCGTGATGCGGCCGGCGAGCTGCGCTGGCGCATCGGCCTGGGCTTGGTACTGGTCGGGCTGGGTGTGCTGCTGGTGGTGGCGGTGGTGCTGGGCCATCGGGTGGTGAACAAGTTGCGGCTGCTGATCGCCGCGCTGAATGACCTGGCCGCCGGGGAGGGCGACCTGACCAAGCGCGTCAAGCTGGACAGCCGTGACGAGATCGGTGACATGGCCTCTGCGGTGAACCGTTTCGTCGACAAACTGCAGCCTATAGTCCGTGAGGCCGGTGAAGTGGCGCAGCGCACTGGCGTGGAGATCGGCAGTATGGCTCAGCGCAATGCCGGCGCCGATGCTGCTGCGGCCTTGCAGCGTGATGAGGTGGCCGCCAGCCTGCGCGACCTGTCGAGCATGGCGGACGAAGCGCAGGCCGAGAGCCATGCGATGCAGGCCGCGCTGCAGCAGGTGGTGGACATTCGTCAGGCCACCGATGAGAACAGCCGCGCCTCCACTCAGCTGGCGCGATTGATCGAGAACCTGGCGGGTGAGGTGGAAACCGGCTCGCAAGTGATCGAGCGGTTGGCCAAGCAGAGCGAGCAGATCGAAGTCGTGCTGACGGTGATCCACGGTATTGCCGAGCAGACCAACCTGCTGGCGCTCAACGCCGCCATCGAGGCGGCGCGCGCGGGTGAGACCGGGCGTGGATTCGCCGTGGTGGCCGATGAGGTGCGGGCGCTGGCGAGCAAGACCCAGAGTTCCACCGGCGATATCCAGTCGCACATCGTCGCGTTGCAGCAGGGCGCGAAGGAGGCCGTGGCCACCATCAGCCAGGCCGGGCGCCAGGCCAGTGAAGGCTTGCTGGTGCTGCGTGACAACGAGCGGCGCCAGCAATCGGTGCAGGCGGCGGTGGAGCAGGTGCATGCGGCGATCGGCCTGGCCACCCGTGCGGCCGAGCAACAGGCCAGTGGCGCGCAGGCGGTGCGTGGGCGGGTGGAGACCATCCATGCCCAGGCCGAGCGTTCAGCCGAGGTGGTGATGCAGACGACGGCCAGCAGCAAGGTGCTGGATGACCTGGCGGCGCAGTTGCGGGCCAGCCTGGGGCAGTTCCGGGCCTGAGGGTGGGATGCGGTTACCTGTAGGAGCGGCACAAGGCCGCTCCTACCGTGCGGTGTCGCCTGGTCAAGCCTTGTTCAGGTACATTCGCGTGGTCAGCAGGTATACCGGCAACCCCGACACCACGATCAGTAGCGCCGCATAAGGCGCCGCCGCCGCGAATTCGACATTGGCGGTGTGCGCCCACACCTCGGTGGCCAGGGTGGTCATGCCGGTTGGGCTGAGCAGCAGGGTGGCGGTCAGCTCCTTCATCGCATCCAGGAACACCAGGGCAAAGGCCGCCGCCATCGCCGGGAAGATGATGGGCAAGGTCACCCGACAGAACGCCGCGAAGCTGCTGGCGCCCAGGGTGCGCGCAGCTTCCTCCAAGGTCGGCGAGGCCTTGTTCAGCGCGGTACGCACCGGCGACTGCGCCAACGGCAGGAACAACAGGGCATAGGCCAGGATCAGCAGCGCGGTGGTCTGGTACAGCGCCGGCACATAGTGCAGTGCGAAGAACACCAGCGTCAGCGCGATCACCAGGCCGGGCAGGGCATGCAGCAGGTATGGCAGGCGTTCGGCCCAGATCGCCAGGCGACCTTTGTAGCGCACCACCAGGAAGCTGATCGGCAAGGCCAGCAGCACGCAGAATCCGGCGCCGCCCAGCGACACCGACAGCGAGGTCAGCAACGCTTTGCTGATCGCCGCCACCGGGAAGGCCGCCGACGAACCCACGCTCAGCCAGTAGCCCAGCATGGCCAGTGGAATGCCGCTGCCCAGTACTGCCAGCGCCAGGCAGAACAGCTGCCCGAGTGGCATCCAGGCACGCAGGCGTACTGGCTGCGCACGACGCGCCACGCCTTGGCCAATACGCACATGCCGTGCCTTGCCGCGTACTCGCAACTCCAGCCACAGCATCACCAGGCAAAGCGCCAGCAGCACCGCGGAGAGCATGGCTGCGTTGGCGTTGCTGAACTCCAGCTCGAACTGCTGGTAGATCGCCGTGGTGAATGTCTGCAGCCCAAGGATCGACAAGGCGCCGAACTCCACCAGCATGTGCAGGGCGATCAACAGCGCGCCGCCGAGCATCGACGGCCACAGTAGCGGCAAGGTGATCTTGTGGAACACGCCCCAGCGGGTGCAGCCCAGGGTGCGCGCCGACTCTTCGAGCGAAGTGTCGAGGTTGCGCAGGGTGGCGGCCACCGGGAGGAATACCAACGGGTACTTCGACAGCGCCATGACCAGGATTGCCCCGCCCAACCCTTCGAAATCCGAGCTCAGCGACACCCAGGTGAAGCTGCTGATGAACGATGGCACGGCGAACGGCAGGCATAGCACCACGCCCCACAGCCGGCGCCCTGGCAGGTCGCTGCGCTCCAGCAGCCAGGCCAGGGCCACGCCCGCCAGCAGGCACAGCACGGTGACGCCGACCATCAGCAGCAAGGTGTTGCGCAGCAGCCCCCAGACGAAGGGGCGCCAGAGTAGGCGCAGGGCTTCGTGCCAGCCCGCTTCCCAGGCTTTGAGCCCGACGTACAGCAGCGGCAACAAGCTCATCGCCACCAGGAACAGCACGGGCAGTACCACCCAGATGGACGGGCGCCTGCGTTTCGGGACAAAGCGCGACAAGGTGGGCGAGGGCAGGGCGGCGGTCATCAGAGCAGGCCAACCTCACGTTCGAGCTCGATGGCTTCCTCGGCATTGCCCAGGTCGGCCGGCGAGATCTTCGGCGGGCGCAGATCCTCGAACGGCTTCAGGCCGCGATCCGAGACCATGCCCTTGTGCAGCGGATACTCGGCGGTGGTCTGAGTGATCACGCGCTGGCCTTCTTCGCTGGCCATCCAGTTGAGCAGGGCCTGGGCTTCTTTCGGGTGCTTGCTGGCCTTGACCACGGCGGCGCCGGAGATGGTCACCAGGTTGCCGGCATCGCCGTCGGCCAGGTAGTACAGCTTGGAGTCGAGCTTGCCGCGCTCGCGTTCCAGGGCATACCAGTAGTAGTTGTTGACCAGCACGGCGGCCACTTCGCCCTTTTCCACGGCCTTCAGCGCGACCATGTTGTTGGTGTAGGCCTTGCCGAAGGCTTTCAGGCCCGTCAGCCATTCTTCGGTGGCCTCGCGCCCGTGCATCTTGAGGATGGCCACGGCCTGTTCCTGGAAGGCGCCGCTGGTGGGGACGTAGCCGACGCGCCCTTCCCATTCAGGATTGGCGAAGTCCATGACGGTCGTCGGCAGGTCTTTCTCTTCGATCTTCTTCGGGTTGAACACCACGATGCGGGTGCGCGCGGTGATGCCCATCCAGGTGCCGTTGGCGCCCACGTACTCCTTGGGCATCATGTTTGCGGTGGCATCGTCGATCTTCGCCAGCAGGCCCAGTTCACCCAGGTTGTTCAGGGGGGGGGACTCTTCGGTGTAGATGATATCGGCCGGCGAGCGCTCGCCTTCCTCGATGATCTGGCTGGCCAGCTGGTTGCTGCTGCCCTTGCGAATATTGATATGGATACCGGTCTTGGCCTCGTAGGCCTTGGCGATGGCGTCGCCGATTTCCTTGTGCTGGCCGTTGTACATCGTCAACGTGACAGGTTCGTCTGCCAGGGCGGCCGGGGCGCCAATCACCAGGCTCAGGAGTGCAGCGGCCAGGGTGCGCATCAGCGGTTGCGGGCGGATCGTCATGCGGGTACTTCCTCGCTTACGGCTACATATTTGGAAACAATGGTAAACGAAATTGTTTCTCAAATGGGCGCGTTACGGGAAATTCATGAGCGTTCGCTTGACGCTGTCTGGCCTGCGAGATCGAGCGGCGCCCGCGCGGCGCTCGATCTTGAATACGCACGAGAATCATCGGCGGGCGAGGGGGTGATAAAAATCGCAGGCAAGAAAAAACCCACTAGCAAGCTAGTGGGTTTTTGTATGGTGCCCAGGAGAAGACTCGAACTTCCACGACCGTTAAGTCACTGATACCTGAAACCAGCGCGTCTACCAATTCCGCCACCTGGGCAAAGCTTTGAATCATCTGCTGAAGGCGATCAACGTTCGCTTTCACACAGTAGTAACAGATCCTTGGTCATCTATTACTTGAAAATCTTGGTGCCCAGGAGAAGACTCGAACTTCCACGACCGTTAAGTCACTGATACCTGAAACCAGCGCGTCTACCAATTCCGCCACCTGGGCACACATTCGAGATTACAAGATGCTTTACAGCGCCGTTCATCTCTACTACAACTTCGGGGTTGTCCGTCGTTGTGGTGCGCACTATACGGACGCTCCTGATGGCTGTAAAGCCCCCGAACGAAAAAAATTTCAAAAAATTCAACTTGTTGATTCCGTGGGCCTATTGCCGCGCGATGGACGTGCTGCCGGGGCTGTCCAAGGCTGACATTTCCGGTTTCAATACGCCTATGCCAGAATTCATATCTATATACCCCAAGGTGAACCCCTTCTGATGGCCGATTGGCAATCCCTCGATCCCGAGGCCGCTCGCGAAGCGGAAAAATACGACAACCCTATCCCCAGCCGTGAGCTGATCCTGCAGCGCCTCGCCGACCGTGGCGAACCGGCCGCACGCGAACAGCTGGCTGAAGAGTTCGGTCTTTATGAAGAAGACCAGATCGAAGCCCTGCGCCGCCGCCTGCGTGCCATGGAGCGCGATGGCCAGCTTATCTATACCCGGCGCGGCACCTATGCCCCGGTAGACAAGCTCGACCTGATCTGCGGCCGCGTGTCCGGCCACCGTGACGGCTTCGGCTTCCTGATTCCCGACGACGGCAGTGAAGACCTGTTCCTCAGCCCGGCACAGATGCGCCTGGTGTTCGACGGTGACCGCGGCCTGGCCCGGGTGTCCGGCGTCGATCGCCGCGGCCGCCGCGAAGGCGTGCTGGTCGAAATCATCTCCCGTGCCCACGAAAGCGTGGTCGGCCGCTACTTCGAAGAGGGCGGCATCGGCTATGTGACCCCGGACAATCCGAAGATCCAGCAGGAAGTGCTGGTGACTGCCGGTCGCAATGGCGGCGCCAAGATCGGCCAGTTCGTGTCGATCAAGATCACCCATTGGCCGACCCCACGCTTCCAGCCCCAGGGCGACGTGGTCGAGGTCATCGGCAACTACATGGCGCCGGGCATGGAAATCGACATCGCCCTGCGCAGCTATGACATCCCGCATGTCTGGCCGCAGGAGGTGATCAAGGAAGCGCGCAAGTTCCGCTCCGAAGTCGAGGAGAAGGACAAAGAGAAGCGCATCGACCTGCGCCACCTGCCCTTCGTCACCATCGACGGCGAGGACGCCCGCGACTTCGACGACGCGGTCTACTGCGAACCCCTGGGCAAGCTGCGCCTGTTCTCCGGCGGCTGGCGCCTGTACGTGGCGATCGCCGACGTGTCCAGCTACGTGCGCCTGGGCTCGGCCCTGGACGTCGAGGCCCAGCAGCGCGGCAACTCGGTGTACTTCCCCGAGCGCGTGGTACCCATGCTGCCCGAGGAGCTGTCCAACGGCCTGTGCTCGCTGAACCCGCACGTCGATCGCCTGGCCATGGTCTGCGAGATGACCATGAACAAGGCCGGCCAGATGGTCGACTACCAGTTCTACGAAGGGGTGATCCATTCCCATGCCCGCCTGACCTACAACAAGGTCAGCAGCATGCTCGAGCACGCCCGCACCCGTGAGGGCAAGGCGCTGCGCGAGGAGTACAAGGAGGTCCTGCCGGACCTGAAGAACCTGTACAACCTGTACAAGGTGCTGGTCGATGCCCGTCACACCCGTGGCGCCATCGATTTCGAGACTCAGGAAACCCGCATCATCTTCGGCGAAGACCGCAAGATCGACGAAATTCGCCCGACCGTGCGCAACGACGCCCACAAGCTGATCGAGGAATGCATGCTGGCGGCCAACGTCGCCACCGCCGAGTTCCTGCAGAAGCACAACGTGCCTTCGCTGTACCGCGTGCACGACGGCCCGCCGCCTGAGCGCCTGGAAAAGCTGCGCGCCTTCCTCGGCGAGCTGGGCCTGACCCTGCACAAGGGCAAGGATCCATCGCCCAAGGACTACCAGCAGCTGCTGGCGAGCATCGCCGGTCGCCCGGACTTCCACCTGATCCAGACCGTCATGCTGCGCTCGCTGAGCCAGGCGGTGTACAGCGTCGAGAACAATGGCCACTTCGGCCTGAACTACGAGGCCTACACCCACTTCACCTCGCCGATCCGTCGCTATCCGGACCTGCTGGTGCACCGCGCCATCCGCAGCGTGATTCGCTCGAAGATCGACACGCCGCACGTCAAGCGCGCCGGCGCCATGAGCATCCCCAAGGCGCGCATCTACCCTTACGACGAGAACACCCTCGACCAGATGGGCGAGCAGTGCTCGATGACCGAACGCCGTGCCGACGAGGCCACCCGCGACGTGGTCAACTGGCTCAAGTGCGAGTACATGCGTGATCGTGTGGGCGAGACCTTCCCGGGCGTGATCACCGCGGTGACCGGTTTCGGCCTGTTCATCGAACTGACCGACATCTACGTCGAAGGCCTGGTGCACGTCAGCGCCCTGCCGGGCGACTACTACCATTTCGACCCTGTGCACCACCGCCTGTCCGGCGAGCGCAGCGGGCGCAGCTTCCGCCTGGGCGACACGGTCGAGGTCAAGGTCATGCGCGTCGACCTCGAGCAGCGCAAGATCGATTTCGAAATGTCCGAAGCCGCCGTCAATGCGCCGGTCGGCCGCAAGCCGCGCGCAGCGTCGGCGGAACCAGCGGCACAGGCCGCGCCCGCGACCGAAGCGAAGATCTCGCCCAAGCCGCGCAGCCGCAAGGGCGAAACCGCCGAGGCATACTTCCCGAAAGACGCCGTTCAGCGTAACGCCGAGGTGCGCAAGAGCCGCGAGATGAAAAAGGCCCTGATGAGCGATGCCAAGCACAGTGCCCACGCTGGCGGCAAAGCCGAGAAGGGCGCCAAGGCTTCGGGCAAGACCAAGCATCGCAAGGGGCCGTCGAAGTCCGGCGCGCCACGTAAGGGCAAGAGCAAGTCATGAGTCAGCTGGAAAAGATCTACGGTGTGCATGCCGTGCAGGCACTGCTGCAGCACCATCCCAAGCGCGTGAAGCAGATCTGGCTGTCCGAGGGGCGCAGCGAGCCTCGCATCCAGGCTTTGCTGGCCCTGGCCGCGGAAAACCGCGTCCAGGTCGGGCAGGCCGAGCGCCGTGAGCTCGACGCCTGGGTCGAGGGCGTGCACCAGGGAGTGGTCGCCGAGGTGAGCCCGAGCCAGGTGTGGGGCGAATTGATGCTCGAGGAATTGCTCGAACGCACCGAAACGCCGCCGCTGATCCTGGTGCTCGATGGTGTCACCGATCCGCACAATCTCGGCGCTTGCCTGCGCACTGCCGATGCTGCCGGTGCCACCGCCGTGGTGATCCCCAAGGATAAGTCCGCGAGCCTGACCGCCGTGGTGCGCAAGGTGGCCTGCGGCGCCGCGGAAGTGATTCCGCTGGTGGCCGTGACCAACCTGTCCCGCACCCTGGAAAAGCTCCAGCAGCGTGGCCTTTGGGTGGTAGGTACCGCGGGCGAGGCCGAGCAGGAGATCTACCAGCAGGACCTGACCGGCCCGCTGGTGATGATCATGGGTGCCGAAGGCAAGGGCATGCGTCGCCTGACCCGCGAGCACTGCGACTTCCTGGTCAAGCTGCCGATGGCGGGCAGCGTCAGCAGCCTCAACGTCTCGGTGGCAACCGGGGTGTGCTTGTTCGAGGCCGTGCGCCAGCGCCAGAAAATCTGAGAGCTGGCGTTGACTCGTGTAGGAGCGGCTTTAGCCGCGATTCAGGCATCGCGGTGTCTGGCACCCGCTTTGCGGGTGATCGCGGCTAAAGCCGCTCCTACATGAATGCCCTATGCTTGATTGTTCAAATATTCGCCAATCTCCTTGCTTGTCCCTCCGGCCTTCTCTACAATTGCGCCCCTTGCCGAGCAGGCAGGCGCGCATGTGCCTTCTCGCTAGGGCAAGTCATACAGTGTCATTCACTCCTTGTCTGACCAGGTTGCTGGCAGACTACTAACCCGTAAGGAGCATTCATGCGTCATTACGAAATCATCTTCCTGGTTCACCCGGACCAGAGCGAGCAAGTCGGCGGCATGGTTGAGCGTTACACCAAGCTGATCGAAGAAGACGGTGGCAAGATCCACCGCCTGGAAGACTGGGGCCGTCGTCAACTGGCCTACGCAATCAACAATGTTCACAAGGCTCACTACGTGATGCTGAACGTTGAGTGCACCGGCAAGGCCCTGGCCGAGCTGGAAGACAACTTCCGCTACAACGATGCCGTGATCCGTAACCTGGTCATCCGTCGCGACGAAGCCGTTACCGGCCCGTCCGAGATGCTCAAGGCCGAAGAGAACCGCAGCGAGCGCCGTGAGCGTCGCGAACGTCCTGAGCATGCTGATGGCGCCGAAGGCGACGACAGCAATGACAGCGACAACAGCGATAACGCTGACGAGTAATCCACGGACCTTTTGAGGAGCCAATCACATGGCACGTTTCTTCCGTCGTCGTAAATTCTGCCGCTTCACTGCTGAAGACGTGAAAGAGATCGACTTCAAAGATCTCAACACCCTGAAAGCTTACGTATCCGAAACCGGCAAGATCGTTCCAAGCCGCATCACCGGTACCAAAGCTCGTTATCAGCGTCAGCTGGCCACCGCTATCAAGCGCGCCCGCTTCCTGGCCCTGCTGCCCTACACCGACAGCCACGGCCGCTGAGACCGGGTCGTCGACTTAAGTAGCAAGGGATAAGCATGCGAGCGTTAGCGGGTTTCATCATGCGCGGTCGTGTGCAGGCCACCCTCGTGGTGGTCATCAGCGCGGTACTGCCGCTGCTGTTCTGGTTGAGTGCAGCCGCCGGGAGCCTGGTGTTCCTGCGGCGTGGGTTCAAGGACGCGTCATCGGTCATCGCCTGGGGCCTTTTGCCGGCGCTGGCCATGTGGTTCTTCGGCGAACCGAGCACCTTGCTGGTGCTGTTGGGGACGCTGGGGCTGGCCGCTTTGTTGCGTGCCGGGCATTCCTGGAACCGGGTGCTGCTGTCCAGCATCGTATTAGGCCTGGTCTACGGCCTGATCCTGGACGTGGCGCTGCGCGAGACTTTCGAGGTGCTGGCCAAGGCGCTTGAAAAAGCCCTGCCGCAGTTCGAGGGTAAGCCAGTGTTGCCTGGTGAGCTGATCGGCCCTTTGCTGGTCGCTTCCAGTGCGGTGATGCTGCAGTTGTTCAGCGTGGTGGCTTTGATGCTGGCGCGCTACTGGCAAGCCGAGTTGTACAACCCCGGTGGTTTCGGTCGCGAGTTCCGCGACGTGAGGCTGCCGCCAGTATCGATGCTGGCGCTGGTGTCGCTGATGGTGCTGGGCCCGTTCCTCGGGTCGCAGTTCATCGTGCTGGCATCGGCATCAAGCCTGGTACTGCTGCTCGCTGCCCTCGCCCTGGTTCATGGGCTGGTGGCACAAGGGCGACTGGCCGGTTTCTGGCTGGTGGGGCTGTACGTGACGCTGCCGCTGCTCATGCAGCTGATTTATCCGTTGCTCGTGGTTTTGGCCATTGTCGACAGCCTGTTTGATTTTCGCGGTCGCAAGTCCCCTTCACAGGGTGACGACTCCGCGAACGGTGAAGGTTAAAAGTTAAGAGGTTTTACCAAATGGAACTGATCCTGCTGGAAAAAGTCGCCAACCTGGGCAACCTGGGCGACAAAGTAAACGTTAAGGCCGGTTACGGCCGTAACTACCTGCTGCCGTTCGGCAAGGCCACCGTTGCCAACGCCGCCAACCTGGCCGCGTTCGAAGAGCGCCGCGCCGAGCTGGAAAAAGCAGCAGCCGAGAAGAAAGCTTCGGCTGAAAGCCGCGCTGCCCAACTGGCCGAGCTGGAAGTGACCATCACTGCCACCGCTGGCGACGAAGGCAAGCTGTTCGGTTCGATCGGCACCCACGACATCGCTGACGCCCTGACCGCCTCCGGCGTTGAAGTGGCCAAGGCTGAAGTTCGTCTGCCGAACGGCACCATCCGTCAGGTTGGCGAATACGACGTAGCCGTGCACCTGCACAGCGATGTTGAAGCCACCGTACGCGTGGTTGTCGTAGCTGCCTAAGCTGCGCTGATCGGCTGGCCCCTCGGGGGCCGGGCGGTTAACATCGGGCACGGTCCTGTTCTGAACAGGCCGTGCCCTTTGTCTTTTTCATCTTCCAGAATTTTTTCGTGGCCATGAACGAGATCACCCATCCCGAACAGCTCGACCTGCAAACCGCCGCCCTGAAGGTGCCGCCGCATTCCATCGAGGCCGAACAGGCCGTGCTCGGTGGCCTGATGCTGGACAACAACGCCTGGGAGCGGGTGCTGGACCAGGTGTCGGATGGCGATTTCTACCGGCATGACCACCGCCTGATCTTCCGCGCCATCCACAAGCTGGTGGATGCGAACCAGCCGTTCGATGTGGTGACCCTGCACGAGCAGTTGGACAAGGAAGGCGTGTCCACGCAAGTAGGCGGCCTGGCCTACCTCGCCGAACTGGCCAAGAACACCCCGTCGGTGGCCAACATCAAGGCCTACGCTGCGATCATTCGCGAGCGTGCCACATTGCGCCAACTGATCAGCATCAGTACCGACATCGCCGACAACGCCTTCAACCCGCAGGGGCGCAACGCCGAGGAAATCCTCGACGACGCCGAGCGGCAGATCTTCCAGATCGCCGAGGCGCGGCCGAAGACCGGTGGTCCGGTGGGGGTCAACGAGCTGTTGACCATGGCCATCGACCGCATTGACACACTGTTCAACTCCGACAGCGACATTACCGGTGTTTCCACCGGTTTCACCGACCTGGACGAAAAGACCAGCGGCCTGCAGGCGGCCGACCTGATCATCGTTGCGGGCCGTCCGTCGATGGGCAAGACCACCTTCGCCATGAACCTGGTGGAAAACGCCGTGTTGCGCAGCGACAAGGTGGTGCTGGTGTTCTCCCTCGAGATGCCCGGTGAATCGCTGATCATGCGTATGCTCTCGTCCCTCGGCCGCATCGACCAGACCAAGGTGCGTTCCGGTCAGCTGGACGACGATGACTGGCCGCGCCTGACGTCGGCGGTCAACTTGCTCAATGATCGCAAGCTGTTCATCGACGACACGGCCGGTATCAGCCCTTCGGAGATGCGTGCGCGGACCCGCCGACTGGCCCGTGAGCATGGCGAGATCGCCATGATCATGGTCGACTACTTGCAGTTGATGCAGATCCCGGGTTCGGCCGGTGACAACCGGACCAACGAGATTTCCGAGATCTCCCGCTCGCTCAAGGCGCTGGCGAAGGAGTTCAACTGCCCGGTGATCGCCCTGTCGCAGCTCAACCGCTCCCTGGAGCAGCGCCCCAACAAGCGCCCGGTCAACTCCGACCTGCGTGAATCCGGTGCGATCGAGCAGGACGCCGACGTGATCATGTTCGTGTATCGCGACGAGGTGTATCACCCCGAGACCGAGCACAAGGGCGTGGCCGAAATCATCATTGGCAAGCAGCGTAACGGCCCCATCGGCTTCGTGCGCCTGGCGTTCATCGGCAAGTACACCCGCTTCGAGAACCTCGCGCCGGGCATGTACAACTTCGACGACGACGAATAAGACCTGGCCGGGGACCCTGCAGGCGCGGGCAAGCCCGCCCCTGCAGGGATCTCCATGCTCTCGATGAATCCGACCATCACCGTCGGATTTGGTCAAAATTTGTGCTATATTCCGCGCCCGCGATTTTCCTGCACATTAGAACCGGTCACTGACATGCAAGCAGCCAAACCACTCTACGACTATCCCAAGTACTGGGCCGAATGCTTCGGGCCGGCACCGTTCCTGCCCATGAGCAGGGAGGAGATGGATCAGCTCGGCTGGGATTCCTGCGACATCATCATCGTGACCGGCGACGCCTACGTCGACCATGCCTCGTTCGGCATGGCGATCATCGGCCGCTTGCTGGAGGCCCAGGGCTTCCGTGTGGGCATCATCGCCCAGCCGAACTGGCAGTCGAAAGACGACTTCATGAAGCTCGGCGAGCCGAACCTGTTCTTCGGTGTCGCGGCCGGCAACATGGACTCGATGATCAACCGCTACACCGCGGACAAGAAGATCCGCTCCGACGACGCCTACACCCCCGGCGGCTTGGCCGGCAAACGCCCGGACCGCGCCAGCCTGGTATATAGCCAGCGCTGCAAGGAAGCCTACAAGCACGTGCCGATCGTGCTGGGTGGCATCGAGGCCTCGCTGCGCCGCATCGCCCACTATGACTACTGGCAGGACAAGGTCCGCCACTCGATCCTGGTCGATGCCAGCGCCGACATCCTGCTGTATGGCAACGCCGAGCGTGCGATCGTCGAAGTCGCCCAGCGCCTCTCTCAAGGCGAGAGCATCGAGCACATCACCGACGTGCGCGGCACCGCGTTCATTCGCCGCGACACGCCGCAGGGCTGGTTCGAGATCGACTCCACCCGCATCGACCGCCCAGGCCGGGTCGACAAGATCATCAACCCGTATGTGAATACGCAAGACACCCAGGCCTGTGCCATCGAGCAGGCCAAGGGCGACCAGGAAGACCCGAACGAAGCCAAGGTCGTGCAGATTCTCGACAGCCCGAGCGTCACCCGCGAGAAGTCGGTGATCCGCCTGCCATCGTTCGAGAAAGTACGCAATGACCCGGTGCTCTACGCCCACGCCAACCGTGTGCTGCACCTGGAAACCAACCCGGGCAACGCCCGCGCCCTGGTGCAGAAACATGGCGAAGTGGATGTGTGGTTCAACCCGCCACCCATCCCCATGACCACCGAAGAGATGGACTACGTGTTCGGCATGCCCTATGCGCGGGTCCCGCACCCGGCCTATGGCAAGGAGCGCATCCCGGCCTACGAGATGATCCGCTTCTCGGTGAACATCATGCGTGGCTGCTTCGGTGGCTGCACCTTCTGCTCGATCACCGAGCACGAAGGCCGGATCATCCAGAACCGCTCCCACGACTCGATCATTCGCGAGATCGAGGAGATGCGCGACAAGGTGCCGGGCTTCACCGGCGTGGTCTCCGACCTCGGCGGCCCCACTGCCAACATGTACCGCATCGCCTGCAAGAGCCACGACATCGAGAAGCATTGCCGCAAGCCGTCGTGCGTGTTCCCGGGCATCTGCGAGAACCTCAACACCGACCACAGCTCGTTGATCGAGCTGTATCGCAAGGCCCGAGCACTGCCGGGGGTGAAGAAGATCCTGATCGCCTCGGGCCTGCGCTACGACCTGGCGGTCGAATCGCCGGAGTACGTGCGTGAACTGGTCACCCACCATGTCGGCGGCTACTTGAAGATTGCCCCGGAGCACACCGAGCGTGGCCCGCTGGACAAGATGATGAAGCCGGGCATCGGTACCTACGACCGCTTCAAGCGCATGTTCGAGAAGTTCTCGAAAGAGGCGGGCAAGGAACAGTACCTGATCCCGTACTTCATCGCCGCCCACCCGGGCACCACCGATGAAGACATGATGAACCTGGCCCTGTGGCTCAAGGGCAACGGTTTCCGCGCCGACCAGGTGCAGGCGTTCTACCCGTCGCCGATGGCCTCGGCCACCGCGATGTACCACTCGGGCAAGAACCCGCTGCGCAAGGTCACCTACAAGAGCGAAGGGGTGGAGATCGTCAAGAGCGAGGAGCAGCGCCGGTTGCACAAGGCGTTCCTGCGCTACCACGACCCGAAAGGCTGGCCAATGCTGCGCGAAGCGCTGCAGCGCATGGGCCGCGCCGACCTGATCGGGCCGGGCAAGCACCAGCTGATCCCGCTGCACCAGCCGCAGACCGACAGCTACCAGAGCGCGCGCCGCAAGAACTCGACCCCGGCCGGCAGCCACAAGGTGGGCAAGGACCAGAAGATCCTCACCCAGCACACCGGCCTGCCGCCGCGTGCCAGCGATGGCAGCAAGCCGTGGGACAAGCGCGAGAAGGCCAAGGCCGAGGCGTTCGCCCGCAACCAGCAGGCGGCCAAGGAGCGCAAGGAAGCAGCCAAAGGTGGCAAGGGCAAGAAGCCGCGCCAGCCTGTCATCCCGCGTTGACCTTCAAGGCTGCAGAGAACCCTGTGGGAGCGGGCTTGCCCGCGAATGCAATAGTGAAGCCACTACAGCATTCGCGGGCGAGCCCGCTCCCACAGGTTCATTCATGCCTTTAAAAGATCAATCCGGCTGCTTGTCGACCCACTTCGGCAACACCGGCGACTCGAACCGGTCCATCCCCTCCAGCAGCGCCTCCGGTTGCTGGCCGAGCAACAGCATCGCCCGATGCTGCGGCCGCACGAAACCTTCCTCGACGATGTGGTCGAGGAACCCGCCCAGTTTTTCGTAGAAGCCGTTCACATCCAGCAACCCCAGCGGCTTGGCGTGATAGCCCAGTTGCCCCCAGGTCCACACCTCGAACAGTTCCTCCAGCGTCCCCAGACCACCCGGCAGGGCGATGAAGGCATCGCTGAGCTCGGCCATGCGCGCCTTGCGCGCGTGCATGCCATCCACCACTTCCAGGCGGGTCAGGCCCTTGTGGCCGATCTCGGCGTTCATCAGGCTTTCGGGAATGATGCCGATGACCTCGCCACCGGCCGCCAGGGCGGCGTCGGCGACAGTGCCCATCAGCCCCACCGCGCCGCCGCCGTATACCAGCGTCAGGCCACGGCGGGCGATGGCCTGGCCCAGGGCGACGGCGGCTTCGCGGTAGGCGGGGTTGGCACCGATGCTGGCGCCACAGAAGACACAAACGGAACGTACAGGCATTGCTTATCTCCCTTTACATGCGCGCACAGGGTAAGGCCCATGCCTGTCGCTTCCAAGGGCTGATTACTCGGGGCGGGCGAACTCGCAGACGGCCGCGCCACTGGCACCGCTGGCATAGGCAGCCAGCAGGCTGCACATCAGGCTGTTCAAGGTCATGGCAATTACTCCTAAATGAGAGGTTGTCCCATCGTCCAGTAAGAGGGCATGATGTGCACTTTGATTGGTTGTATACAATCCATTGAACAAATCTACTGTCTGGCCACTTGACACCCCTTGACCCATATCAGGGACGGGCGTTCCGGTTTCAGGCAGACTCGCAATTGATAAACCCCTGCCAAGGAGATTCATGATGTTTGCGAAAGCTGTAGCGGTATCCCTGCTGACCCTCGCCAGCGCCTCTGTCTTCGCAGCCGAGTGTTCGGTGACTGTCGACTCGACCGACCAGATGTCGTTCAACACCAAGGAAATCACGGTCGACAAGAGCTGCAAGGAGTTCACCGTCAAACTGACCCACTCCGGCAACCTGCCGAAGAACGTCATGGGCCACAACCTGGTGATCAGCAAGACCGCCGACATGCAGGGCATCGCCACCGAAGGCATGTCCCAGGGCCTGGAAAAGGACTATATCAAGGCCGACAACGCCGCGATCATCGCCCACACCAAGATGATCGGCGCGCCTGAGAAAGAAACCGAAGTGAAATTCGATGCGAGCAAGCTGGAAGCCGGTGGCGACTACAGCTTCTTCTGCACCTTCCCGGGCCATATCTCGATGATGAAGGGCAAGGTCATCGTCAAGTAATCAAAACCTGACGCAGTACCCTGTGGGAGCGGGTTTACCCGCGAATGCAATGGTGAAGCCACCGCTGCATTCGCGGGTGAACCCGCTCCCACAGGTCCTTCTAGCGCCCGCTCAAGGCGCGAACGGCAGCTCGCGCTTGTGCTGGGTCTTGCGGTAGGTGGCGACGATGATGTCAAACGCCTCCTGGCTCACCGACTGGCCATGCAGGAAGGCATCGATCTGCTGGTAGGTCACGCCGTGGGACGCTTCGTCCGGCTTGCCAGGCTCGAGGTCTTCGAGGTCTGCGGTCGGCACCTTCTCCACCAGCGATTCCGGCGCACCGAAACTGCGCGCAATCGCCCGCACCTGGTTCTTCACCAGCCCGCTCAACGGCGCCAGGTCGCAAGCCCCATCACCGAATTTGGTAAAGAACCCCATCACCGCCTCTGCGGCGTGGTCGGTGCCGATCACCAGGCCCGCGCGGGCGCCGGCGACCGTGTACTGGGCGACCATGCGGGTGCGGGCCTTGATGTTGCCGACGACGAAGTCCACCAAAGTCGGCGAGCCGTTCTTCAGTTCCTTGACTTCCGCGGCCAGGGCCTTCACTGCCGGGGCGATGTCGATGGTGTGCACTTCGTCGGGCTTGATCACCTCCAGGCAGGCCTGGGCGTCGTGCTCGTCGTGCTGTACATGGTACGGCAGGCGCACGGCGATGAAGGTGTAGGCCTTGTCGCCGGTTTCGCTGCGCAGCTCGTTGATGGCGCGCTGGGCGAGCAGGGCGGCGGTCAGCGAATCGACACCGCCGCTGATGCCCAGCACCAGGGTCTTGAGCCGGGCGTTATTCAGGCACCCCTTGATGAAGGCCACGCGCCGGGCGACTTCCTGCTCGAGCGCGGCGGCGCCTTCGAACGGCGGCTGCACCTTGAGCGCCTGGGCAATCTCTTGCTGAACGGCTTGCATGGGTTACTCCTTGCTAAGGACTTTGAAGACATGACGCAGGTAGGTGACGAAGTTCTCGTCGCGGCACTGGGTCTTGGCGGCTTCGTCGGAGATCTTCGCCACCGGCGAGCCGTTGCAGTCGGTCATTTTAAGCACGATGTTCATGGGCGCCACACCGGGGATGTCGCAGGTCAGGTTGGTGCCGATACCGAAACTGACGTTGATGCGCCCGCGCAGGGCACGGAAAATTTCCAGTGAGCGGGTGAGGTTCAGGCCATCGGAGAACACCAGGGTCTTGGTCATCGGGTCGATGCCCAGCTTCTGGTAGTGGGCAATCGCCTTCTCGGCCCAGGCCACCGGCTCGCCCGAGTCGTGGCGCAAACCATCGAAGAGCTTGGCGAAGTACAGGTCGAAATCCTTCAGGAACGCATCCATGGTGATGCAGTCGGTCAGGGCGATGCCCAGCAGGCCGCGGTATTCACGCACCCAGCAGTCGAGCGCGGCGATCTGGCTGTCGATCAGCCGCGGGCCGAGCTGCTGGTGGGCCATGACCCATTCGTGGGCCATGGTGCCCAGGGGCTTGATATCCAGTTTCCATGCTAGGTCGACGTTGCTGGTACCAACGAAACGGGCCGGGAAGTCATCGCGCAGCACGCGCACCACTTCTTCCTGGACGCGGCTGGAGAAACGCCGCCGGGTGCCGAAGTCGGCCACCTGCAGCTGGGCCAGCTCGTCGTCGCTGGCATGGGCACTCAACCAGTCGAACTTGCGATGCAGCTGGTCGCGCGCTTCAGAGAGGCGCATGCGCGGGTGCAGGTGGCGGTTGCGTACTTCGCTGATGATCGCCAGCAGCGGCACTTCGAAGAGAATCACGTGCAGCCAGGGGCCACGGATGCGCAAGCACAGCTGGTCATGCTCGATGCCGACGCGCACGTAGCGCAGGTTGAAACGGAACAGGCGCAGGAAACGCAGGAAGTCGGGCTTGAGGAAGCTGATGCGTTCGAGGAAGGCCAGTTGCTCGTCTTCCAGGGTCAGTTCGCTGAGCAGCTCGAGCTGGTTGCGGATCTCGCCCAGGTAGGGGCGCAGGTCCTCGCCGTTGCGGCAGCGGAATTCCCATTCGACGTCGGCGTCCGGGTAGTTGTGCAGCACCGCCTGCATCATCGTCAGCTTGTAGAAGTCGGTGTCGAGCAGGTTGTGCACGATGCGCTCGGCGAATGCGCTCTCGCTCATCAGGTGGGGCTCCAGGGCGTCGAATGGTGGCTATTGTGCCAGCCTTTGAGGTGTTGTTGCGCCTGTGCTGGCGTCTTCGCGGGTAAACCCGCTCCTACAGGCTGGCTGCGCTCCTGTGGGGGCGGGCTTGCCCGCGAAGAGGATGGCCTGGCCAAAGCAGGTGTTTTTCCGTGCACCGGCTAGCCTTTAAACGGTGCCCCCTGTAGCAGTCGCGCACCAGCGGTGTGCACTTCGGTGACGTCCGCTGTTACAGGTCGGTTGCACGTTAACACTCGCAAGGGTTGCAATGATGGCGCTCGCAGGTTGCTCCTTGTCTAGGCGTGTCGGTAGCGCTTGCTACGAGGTAGACGGTTGCACGCTCAATAAAGAAAAGGCCGTCGGTCGCCTGTCACAACACCCCTTCGCGTGTTTTCCCGGAAGACAAAACCACTGGCACGGCCCTTGCTCGGAGCACAGGGCTGAGAAGTTGTAGTGCCAACCAAAAAAATACTCTAGGAGCACCACCTCATGTCGCAGACGTTTTACAAGAAAGGTTTCCTGGCACTGGCCGTGGCCACGGCACTGGGTGTTTCTTCGTATGTTCAGGCCGACGTCAAGATCGGCGTCGCGGGCCCCATGACCGGGGCCAACGCAGCGTTTGGCGAGCAGTACATGAAAGGTGCCCAGGCGGCAGCCGACAAGATCAACGCCGCCGGAGGGGTGAACGGCGAGAAGATCATTCTGGTCAAGGGCGATGACGCCTGTGAACCCAAGCAGGCCGTGGCCGTGGCCAACCGCCTGGTCGACCAGGACAAGGTCATCGGCGTGGTCGGTCACTTCTGCTCCTCCAACACCATCCCCGCCTCCGAGGTGTACGACGAAGCCGGCGTGATCGCCATCACCCCGGGCTCGACCAACCCGCAGGTCACCGAGCGCGGTCTGGGCGCGATGTTCCGCATGTGCGGCCGCGACGACCAGCAGGGCATCGTCGCCGGCGACTACATCGTCGACGTGCTCAAGGGCAAGAAAGTGGCGGTGCTGCACGACAAGGACACCTACGGCCAGGGCCTGGCCGATGCGACCAAGGCGCAGCTGACCAAACGCGGTGTCACGCCGGTGCTGTACGAAGGCCTGACCCGTGGCGAGAAGGACTTCAGCGCCGTGGTCACCAAGATCCGCGCCGCCGGTGCCGACGTCGTCTACTTTGGCGGCCTGCACCCGGAAGCCGGCCCGCTGGTGCGCCAGCTGCGCGAGCAGGGCCTGAAGGACGTCAAGTTCATGTCCGACGACGGCATCGTCACCGACGAACTGGTAGCCACTGCGGGCGGCGCCCAGTACGTCGACGGCGTGTACATGACCTTCGGTGCCGACCCGCGCCTGCTGCCTGACAGCAAGGCGGTGGTGGAAGAGTTCCGCAAGTCCGGTACCGAGCCCGAAGGCTACACCCTGTACGCCTACGCCTCGGTACAGGCCCTGGCCGCCGCGTTCAACGGCGCCAAGTCGAACAAGGGCGAGGACGCCGCCAAGTGGCTCAAGGCCAACCCGGTCAAGACCGTCATGGGCGAGAAGAAGTGGGACAGCAAGGGTGACCTGACGGTATCGGACTATGTGGTCTACCAGTGGGACAAGGACGGCAAGTACCACCAGCTGGAAAAACAAAAATAACAACGGCATCCGGCCTGGGCGCCTGTGCGCCCGGGCCGCTGCCCCGCGGTACCCGTCTTTATCCGTAGATCTGCACAGTTCTGCGCTGCGAGGGCCGCTTCATCCGTGGCCTGCCGTGGTCGGCGCTCGTGCAATCTCAATCAGGTGAGATTGCGTTATGGATGGTATTTTCCTGCAGCAACTGGTCAACGGCCTGACCCTCGGGTCGGTCTATGGCCTGATCGCCATCGGCTACACAATGGTCTATGGCATCATCGGCATGATCAACTTCGCGCACGGCGAGGTGTACATGATCTCCGCGTACCTCGCGGCGATCAGCCTGGCATTGCTGGCTTACTTCGGCGTCGAGTCCTTCCCCCTGCTGATGCTGGGCACGCTGTTGTTCACCGTGGTCGTCACCGGCGTCTATGGCTTCACCATCGAGCGCATCGCCTACAAGCCCCTGCGCAACTCCACCCGCCTGGCGCCGCTGATCAGTGCCATTGGTATCTCGCTGATCCTGCAGAACTATGCGCAGATCAGCCAGGGCGCGCGCCAGCAAGGTGTACCGACCCTGCTCGAAGGCGCCTGGCGCGTCGAGGTGGGCAGTGGTTTCGTGCAACTCACCTACACCAAGATCTTCATCCTGGTGGCCGCGTTCGTCGGCATGGGCCTGCTCACCTACGTGATCAAGTACACCAAGCTCGGCCGCATGTGCCGCGCCACGCAACAGGACCGCAAGATGGCCTCGATCCTGGGGATCAACACCGACCGGGTGATCTCCTACGTGTTCGTCATCGGCGCGGTGATGGCGGCGCTGGCCGGCGTGCTGATCACCATGAACTACGGCACCTTTGACTTCTACGCCGGCTTCATCATCGGCATCAAGGCGTTCACCGCCGCGGTGCTCGGGGGGATCGGCTCGCTGCCGGGCGCGATGCTCGGCGGGATCATCCTGGGCATCTCCGAATCGCTGTTCTCCGGTTTGATCAACTCCGACTACAAGGATGTGTTCAGCTTCTCGCTGCTGGTGATGATCCTTATCTTCCGTCCGCAAGGCCTGCTGGGTCGCCCGCTCGTGGCTAAGGTGTGAACATGTCCTCTGCCAAAACTGCCTCTGTACCCGAAACCAAGGGTTTCGACCTCAAACGCAGCCTGCTGGAGACCATCGTCGCCGGCTTGCTGGCCCTTATCGTGTTTGGCCCGGTCGTCGGCGTGGTGCTCGACGGCTACAGCTTCAACGCCGAGCCCGCCCGTGTCGCCTGGCTGGTCGGCGGGGTGATGGTCGGGCGCTTCCTGCTCAGCCTGTTCCTGCAGACCGGCACCGGCCTGCGCATGCTGCAGGGCTTCGACAGCGGTGGCTCGGGCGTGCATGTGCTGGCGCCGGACTACAAGTCGCGGTTGCGCTACATCATCCCGGCGCTGATCGTGATCGCCATCGTGTTCCCGGTGTTCGCCAACAAGTACTTGCTGACGGTGGTCATCCTCGGGTTGATCTACGTGTTGTTGGGCTTGGGGCTGAATATCGTGGTCGGTCTGGCCGGCCTGCTCGACCTGGGCTACGTGGCCTTCTACGCCATCGGCGCCTACGGCCTGGCGCTGGGCTACCAGTATCTCGGCCTGGGTTTCTGGAGCGTGCTGCCGCTGGCGGCGATTGCTGCGGCGCTGGCGGGGTGCATCCTCGGTTTCCCGGTATTGCGAATGCACGGCGACTACCTGGCCATCGTCACCCTGGGCTTCGGTGAGATCATTCGCCTGGTGCTGAACAACTGGTTGTCGTTCACCGGTGGCCCGAATGGCATGCCGGTGCCGTCGCCGACCTTCATGGGCCTGGAGTTCGGCCGCCGGGCCAAAGACGGTGGCGTGCCGATCCACGAGTTCTTCGGCTTCGAGTACAACG
Organism: Pseudomonas entomophila; assembly: GCF_018417595.1. Taxonomy (NCBI): domain Bacteria; kingdom Pseudomonadati; phylum Pseudomonadota; class Gammaproteobacteria; order Pseudomonadales; family Pseudomonadaceae; genus Pseudomonas; species Pseudomonas entomophila. The sequence goes on along the minus strand of NZ_CP070982.1, from coordinate 5,280,120 downwards.
CCAACCTCAAGTTCGTGTTCATCTATGTCGTGCTGTTCCTGGTGGTGCTGGCGGTGTTGTACATCAAGCACCGGCTGACCCGCATGCCAGTGGGCCGCGCCTGGGAAGCACTGCGTGAAGACGAGATCGCCTGCCGCTCCATGGGCCTGAACCATGTGCTGGTCAAGCTCTCGGCGTTCACCCTTGGTGCATCCACTGCCGGCCTGGCGGGCGTGTTCTTCGCGTCTTACCAGGGTTTCGTCAACCCGTCGTCGTTCACCTTCTTCGAGTCGGCGCTGATCCTGGCTATCGTCGTGCTGGGCGGCATGGGCTCGACCGTGGGCGTGGTGATCGCGGCCTTCGTGCTGACCGTGGCGCCGGAGCTGCTGCGCAGCTTCTCCGAGTACCGGGTGCTGCTGTTTGGTGTGCTGATGGTGCTGATGATGATCTGGCGACCGCGCGGGCTGATCCGTATCAGCCGTACCGGCGTGGTCCCGCGTAAAGGAGTGGCGCCATGAGCGACGATATCATTCTGTCGGTCGACAACCTGATGATGCAGTTCGGTGGGATCAAGGCGCTTAGCGATGTCAGCCTGAAAGTGAAGCGCAACCAGATCTTCGCTCTGATCGGCCCCAACGGCGCCGGCAAGACCACCGTGTTCAACTGCCTGACCGGCTTCTACAAAGCCAGCGGCGGGCGCATCGAGCTGAACGTGCGCGGCAGCAGCACCAACGTCATCCAACTGCTGGGCGAGCGCTTCCAACCGGCCGACTTCGTCTCGCCTGCGCGCTTTGCCAACCGCATGTACTACAAGATGTTCGGCGGCACCCACCTGGTCAACCGCGCCGGGCTGGCGCGGACGTTCCAGAACATTCGCCTGTTCAGGGAAATGTCCGTGGTGGAGAACCTGCTGGTGGCCCAGCACATGTGGGTCAACCGCAACCTGCTGGCCGGGGTGCTCAACACCAAAGCCTATCGCCAGGCCGAGAGCGACGCGCTGGATCATGCCTTCTACTGGCTGGAGGTGGTCGACCTGGTCGACTGCGCCAACCGCCTGGCCGGTGAGCTTTCGTATGGCCAGCAGCGCCGCCTGGAAATCGCCCGGGCCATGTGCACGCGGCCGAAGATCATCTGCCTGGACGAGCCGGCCGCGGGCCTCAACCCGCAGGAAACCGAGGCCCTGAGCCGCATGATCCGCGTGCTGCGCGACGAGCATGACATCACCGTGGTGCTGATCGAGCACGACATGGGCATGGTCATGAGCATTTCCGACCACATCGTCGTGCTCGACCACGGCAACGTGATCGCCGAAGGCGCGCCGCAGGACATCCGCCACAACCCGACGGTGATCGCCGCCTACCTGGGTGCCGACGAAGAGGAGCTGGTATGAGTGCACCCATTCTCGAACTGAAGGACCTGGACGTGTTCTACGGGCCGATCCAGGCCCTGAAGAAAGTCTCGATGCACATCAACGAAGGCGAGACGGTGAGCCTGATCGGCGCCAACGGCGCGGGCAAGTCCACGCTGCTGATGTCGATCTTCGGCCAGCCGCGGGCGGCGTCGGGGCATATCATCTATCGCGGCACCGACATCACCCGCAAGTCGTCGCACTACATTGCCTCCAACGGTATCGCCCAGTCGCCGGAAGGGCGCCGGGTATTCCCCGACATGACCGTCGAGGAGAACCTGATGATGGGCACCATCCCCATCGGCGACCAGCATGCCGCCGAAGACATGCAGCGCATGTACGAACTGTTCCCGCGCCTTAAGGAGCGGCGCAACCAGCGCGCCATGACCATGTCCGGGGGCGAGCAGCAGATGCTCGCCATCGCCCGGGCGCTGATGAGCCGGCCCAAGCTGCTGTTGCTCGATGAACCGTCGCTGGGGTTGGCGCCTATCGTGGTCAAGCAGATCTTCGCCACGCTGCGCGAGCTTGCGCAGACGGGGATGACCATCTTCCTGGTGGAGCAGAACGCCAACCATGCGCTGAAGCTGTCGGACCGGGCGTACGTGATGGTCAACGGGCAGATTCGCATGACCGGGACGGGGCAGGAGTTGTTGGTCAATGAGGAGGTGCGTAACGCCTATCTGGGCGGGCACTGAATCACATTGTGCAGACATCGCGGGGCAAGCCCGCTCCCACAGGTCGTGGGAGCGGGCTTGCCCCGCGATGCGTTTGATGGATGTGGACAACTTGTCGCATATCTTTCTTGAAACACTCCACAATCCCAGCGCAAACCCTTGTTTGCACAAGCTGAAAACTTTCCACGGATTGTGTGGAACCGCCTGTGGAAAACATGGTGGCACCTCGCTCAAGCCCTTTATTTTCGTGGCCTGCAAATGCTTGTCTGTTTTTTGATCAAATCAAGGTTGTGCATGATTTCATTGCACTTTTCTGCTCGTCCGAAGCGGAAGGCAAGCGCCATGCATTTCTGTGGATAACTCTGTGAAAAACCCTTGGACAGACTGCTGTAGACGGCAGAATTGAAAGCGTTGCGCCATCATAGGGAGATGTCCACAGGACCTTTTCCATCCATTTGGTTCCCTTCGTCCGACGAGTTGCCCCCAATCTGTGGGGAAAGCCTTGTGGATAAGATGCGCATAGCCTGACGGAAGCCCGCTATTACAGGCCTTTCACGGTGTTGTTCGTTTTTTGACCAGCTGCTGAAACGGTTGTCGACAACGCTTGCGCCGGGCATGCTGCAAAACCTGCCGATCACACCCCAAGGAGAAGAGCATGACGTCCACCGTATTCATCACTGGCGCGACTTCCGGTTTCGGTGAGGCCACCGCCCGCCGTTTCGCCGATGCCGGCTGGAAGCTGGTGCTGACCGGCCGTCGCCAGGAGCGCCTGGACGCGCTGTGCGCCGAACTGTCGGCTAAGACCGAGGTGCATGGCCTGGTGGTCGATGTACGGGATCGCCGGGCGATGGAGGCGGCCATCGCCAGCCTGCCGCCGAGCTTCGACAAGCTCCAGGGCCTGGTCAACAACGCGGGCCTGGCGCTGGGTGTGGATGCCGCGCAGAACTGCAGCCTGGACGACTGGGAAACCATGGTCGACACCAACATCAAGGGCCTGATGTACACCACCCGCCTGCTGCTGCCACGGCTGATCGCCCACGGGCGTGGGGCGTCGATTCTCAACGTCGGTTCGGTGGCGGGCAACTATCCGTACCCGGGCGCCAACGTATATGGCGGCACCAAGGCCTTCGTCGGGCAGTTCTCGTTGAGCCTGCGCTGCGATCTGCGCGGTACCGGTGTGCGGGTGAGCAATATCGAGCCGGGGTTGTGCGAGAGCGAGTTCTCGCTGGTACGCTTTGGTGGTGACCAGGCGAAGTACGATGCCACCTACGCCGGGGCTGACCCGATCCAGCCGCAGGACATCGCCGAGACCATCTTCTGGATCCTCAACCAGCCGGCGCACATCAACATCAACAGCCTCGAGCTGATGCCGGTGAGCCAGGACTGGGCTGGGTTCTCGATCCACCGGTCGACCGAGTAATACAAGGAATAGACATGGGCGAACCGATGATTACCGGTTCGCCCATGGTGCTGAGATCACTTCGGTATGTAAGAGAGGTAGGTACGATCTTGCGGGATGATCTCAAGCAGTTGCAGGACGTCATTGATTCCGTCATGCCGACCGAAATCCTCACGCACTGCGTTGCCACTGGTAATACGGCGGAGACTGAGCAGATAACTCAGCTTGCCATGAGCGAAGTAATCGACATTGTCGGATCGGTTGACGATGTCTTGCGCTGCTTTGTTGATTTCCTGCTGGAGATACGCTGCAAAAGTCTGCTTGTTCACTGGTTTGAACCCGGCACATGAAGGAATGTCGAGGGTAGGAGGCAGAGCGTTTCAGATGCAGCAGGAAAGCGTACCCTTAGGCGTAACGTGCCATCTCTTCGAGGCAAGTAGCCAAATGATAAGGGGTGGTCGAAGGCATATCATGCCGGCTCACCGCACCGTCACCATCACGGCACTCATGCCAGCCACCGTCATGCAGGAATCGTGACGCCAGCGCCTGCAGCTGCGCCAGCAACCTCGCCTCGCTGCCTGGCCGCAAGGCCAGTGCCCGCAGGTACTCGGCCTGGGCCCAGATCCGTTGGGTGGCATCGATGACCTTGCCGTCCACATCGAGCATCGCCAGCACCGCCGTATCCTTCACACCGCACTGCTCGGCGTAGGCGAAGGCGCGGGTGATGGAGGCGTGCAGCGCCGTCCCGCGCAGCAGCGGCGAGGTGTCCAGCAGGTAGAACCATTCGAACTGGTGGCCTGGCTCGAACCAGTTATCCACAGCGCCGCGTGGCTTCTCCAGCATCAAGCCGTGGCTCGGTTCGATGAACTGAGCCTGCAGTGCGTCGCACAACTGCAGCAGCGACTGGCGAACCTCGTCGTCCTCGCGCACGGCCAGTACCTGGAGGAAGGCTTCGGCCAGGTGCATCTGCGGGTTCTGTAGCGGGCCGCTGCCCAGGTCCGACCAGTCTTCACCCAGGCTGGCTTCATACAGGCCATCATCGCGGGCGAACTGCTCGGCAACGATTTCCAATGCCGCGTTCAGGGCCGACTCCACCAGACCTTCGCGCACCTTGCCCCAGTAATGGGCGCAGGCGAAGACGATGAAGGCGTGGGTGTAGAGGTCCTTGCGCCGATCCAGCGGCTTGCCTTCGGCATCGATGCTGTAGAACCAGCCGCCGTGCTCGGCGTCGTGGAAGTGCCGTTGCAGCGAGCGGAACAGCGCCGCTGCGCGCTCGGCCGCGCCGGGCTGCTCGATGCGGCTGCTGAAGAGGTAGAGCTGGCGGGCGCAGGCCATGGCCCGGTAGCGCTGCACGGGCAGTGGCCGGTGCTGGGCGTCGAGGGCTTCGTAGGGCAGGGCCATGTCGGCGTTCCAGCCAGGGCCCTGCCACAGCGGCACGATGCGTTCGGCGAAGTGCTGGTGGAAACGGGTCAGTGCAGGGCGGGGGTCGGACATGGTGGCGCTCGTGACGGTCGGGCAGGGCGCCATGGTAGCAGAAGTGAGGTTGTGGGTTGTTCGTGCCGGCCCTTTCGCGGGTAAACCCGCTCCCACAGGAGGCGCGGTCATCTGGCAGACCCGGGTTCCCCAGGCACTGCCCTGTCTGTGGGGGCTACTGTCTTGTGCTGAATGCACTGGCCCATTCGCTGGCAAAGCCGGCTCCCACGGGGGCGGCGGGACCCTGCGGGAGCGGGCTTGCCCGCGAAGAGGCCGGTGTGGCTAGCCTGGATTTCCCAGACCCTGCCAATGCCGAGCACCCACGAAGATGAAGCGCAGCTGCTGGGTGATTTTTTCCTGGGGTGACAGCGCCTGTGGATAACCCGGCTCGGGGCTGTCGATCAGCTCGGGCAGGGTGGCGAACACGGTCTTGACCACCAGGTCGGCCATCACCGCCAGCGCCGCGCCGTCCAGGTGCTGCCAGCGCGGCATGCGCGCAAGGTCGGTGGCCAAGTCGCTGCTGATGTCCTGGCGCAGGCGGGCGATGGCCTGGCGCACTGGCTGCGAGCCACCGTACTGCTCGCGGGCGAGGAACAGGAACTGTGCGCGATGGGCGATCACCACGTCGAGGAAGATGCGCACCGAGGCGTCGGTGATGCCACCGAGCTCGAACTCGTTGTGCCGCACCAGGCGGATGGTCTGGCGGAAGGTGGTATCGACCTCGGCGACCAGGGCCAGGCCCAGGGCGTCCATGTCGGGGAAGTGGCGGTAGAAACCGGTGGGCACGATGCCGGCGGCCTTGGCCACCTCGCGCAGGCTGATGCTGCCGAAGCCACGGCCGCTCTCCATGAGCAGGCAGGCGGCATCCAGCAGGGCCTGGCGGGTCTGTAGCTTCTGTTCGGCGCGCGGCAGCATGGGGCAGGATTCTTTGACGGTACGGCTGGGCATTCTGGATAAAAAAACAAAGCCCGGTCAATGGACCGGGCTTGGAGGGGAGCAGGCGCAGTGGGGCGGGTTGTTGTTCTCGGCCATGGCGATCAGCTCACACGGCTGAGTTCGACCAGACGATCCGAGCCACCTTCGGCTACACGGTTGTTGCGTTCGTTGAGGCGATCCGAGCCACCTTCGGCGACGCGGCCAGTGCGTTCGATCAGGCGATCCGAGCCACCTTCAGCGACGCGGCCAGTGCGTTCGATCAGGCGATCCGAGCCACCTTCGGCGACGCGGCCAGTGCGTTCGATCAGGCGATCCGAGCCACCTTCGGCGACGCGACCGGTGCGTTCGATCAGGCGATCCGAGCCACCTTCGGCGACGCGACCAGTACGTTCGATCAGGCGGTCAGCCCCTCCCTCGGCCAAGCGTCCGGCACGTTCTTGCAGGCGTTCGGCGCCGCCTTCGGCCAGGGTGTTCAGCGGTTGGGCGACGGTCGCGGCACTGGAACGCGATTCGGCGCTAAGGTGCTGGTCTTCGGCCGGCAGGGCGAAGGCGTTGGCGGCAAGGACGGACAGGGTCAGGCTCAGCAGCAGATGGCGTTTCATGATTTCGGTGCTCCTCTGGGGGGCTGGGAAAGTGGGTACGGAGCCAATGCTACGCCCGGTAACGCCAGAGAGAAGTTCATCGGGATAATGGTGACAATCGACGGGATTGATACTGAGTTGCAATGGCTCTAGGGCAGTACTTGTGGCTGCTCGATCAATCTGCGTGCGAGCCTTCGGCCTGGTAACACAGTGGCCGCTCGTCGACCAAAAGCTGAGAAAAGCGTCAGAAAAAACTTCGCTATCATGGCCGTCCGGATCAAACCCGACGGTTTTTCATCAGTCCGACATACTAGGTGCCATTGCGACACCCGCTTCGAGCCCTGCAGTCAGGAGAACCCTGCATGACGCGCCCTGCCAGAATCCTCCTCTGGACCCTCGCCACCCTGGCCACCCTGCTGGCGATCCTGGTGGTGGTGATCGCCACCTTCGACTGGAACCGGGTCAAGCCACTGCTCAACGAGAAGGTTTCCGAAGCCCTGCATCGCCCCTTCGCGATCAATGGCAACCTCGCCGTGAACTGGCGTACCGAGCCTGAGGAGGGCGGCTGGCGGGCCTTCGTGCCCTGGCCGCATTTCACCGCCGAAGACCTGACGCTCGGCAACCCCGACTGGCTCAAGGAACCGCGAATGGTCGGGCTGGAGCGCGTGGAGTTCCGCCTGTCGCCACTGCCGCTGATCGTCCAGCGCATCAGCATCCCGCGCATCGACCTGGTCAAGCCCAGCGCCAGCCTTGCGCGCCTGGCCGATGGCCGCGCCAACTGGGTCTTCGACTTCGGGCCCAAGGATGAGAACGCCCCGCCCTCGAAATGGGAGCTGGACATCGGCGCCATCGGCTTCGACCAGGGCAATGTCAGCTTCGATGACCAGACCCTGAAGACCAGCATGAAGGTGCAGGTCGACCCGCTGGGCAAGCCGATCCCGTTCAGCGAAATCGTCGGCAAGGAGCGCGCCGAGCAGGTCGGCAAGGCCCAGGACTATGCCTTTGGCTTCAAGGCCCAGGGTCGCTACAAGGGCAAGGCGGTGGCCGCAACCGGCAAGATCGGCGGGTTGCTGGCGCTGCAGGACGCCAGCCAGCCCTTCCCGCTGCAGGCCGACGCACGCATCGGCGATACCCGCGTGGTCCTGGCGGGCACCCTGACCGATCCCCGTAACCTGGGCGCCCTGGACCTGCGCCTGGCGCTCTCCGGCAGCAGCCTGGGCAATCTCTACCCGCTGACCGGTGTGACCCTGCCGGACACCCCGGTCTATTCCACCGATGGCCACCTGACCGCCAACCTGCACGATCCCGCAGGCGCGCAGTTTCGCTACGAGGGCTTCAACGGC